>MFSH01000023.1:32673-111024 GCA_001784875.1 Candidatus Moranbacteria bacterium RIFOXYB1_FULL_43_19 | reverse complement strand
TCCTCCGATTCCCACGTTGCCGGTGGCCTGGAGCTGGTAAGCCGGGCTCGTCGTCCCGATGCCGACGTTGCCGCCAGTTGTTATCGTTAGTTTATCGCTTCCGTTGGTTTGGAAAATGAGCTTGTCATCAGCACTCTCGTACAATCCAGAGTCCCCGTCCCCGAAGGTCAATCCCGTGGACAGGGTGCCCGTTCCGCCATTTATGTTTAATCTCGATAATGGACTCGTCGTCCCGATGCCGACGTTACCTTTTATTATTGCTCCACCTGTCGGAGCTGCTGTCTGCGAATAGTCCGTTGTTTCTCCAATTGAGATTCCGCCCTTTACAGAGAAGAGACTGCCTGGCGACATCTCTCCAATTCCCACACTTCCGCCGCCCGTGATATTCAATCTGTTTGTGCTTTGAGTCCTTAGATTGAGATATGCATTTGAGGGATTATCCACAAAAACGGTGTATATTCCAGAATCTCTTCCGAGAATAGTCTGAATGGTGCCAGTGGGTGTTTTTGTTTGTATGCCATATCCATTGTTCAGCAGTATATTGCCGTCGGAAATTTCCAACTTCGCCCCCGGACTCGTCGTCCCCACTCCCACATTCCCTCCGCTTGTCACCACGAAAGCAGATGTTCCGGAGTTGTTCACCTGGAAAAGCTGGGAGGGGGCGGTCGTTCCGATGCCAACGTTGGTTCCGTCATTGAAAAGATTGTAGGTGGCCGTCCACGTCGAAGAATTATTGAAGAGAGTCTGTCCATCCGATCCGGAGGGCAAGAGTCCTCCTGAGAGACTTATGCCGTTCCAAAAGAGTGAACCGGAAACATTATAGAGCCTGTCAGTTGTAGGAGTCGGCTCTGATGTTTGCGCAATATAGATTCTTCCATTCACTTCTAGCTTTTCATTGGGAGATGAAGTTCCAATGCCGACATTTCCGGTATTGTTGTTATAAATATCGTTTCCGTTTGTATCCCAAGTTCCAGTCACTGCGCCCCAGCTGGTTTTGCAGCTTCCATTTATGCAAAGACTTGTCGAAGCATTGACACTTCCATTGACATTGAGAGCATAAGTTCCTACATTCGTTGTCCCAATTCCGACATTCACTCCATTATCATATATTACTCCTATGCCGAGAGCGTTGGCTCCGGTCCATCTAGCCGCGTAGTTGGATGTTCCGGTCCCCAGCGCCGCCGTTCCGGAGGCCGCAACCGTCAGGGTGTGGGAGCCGAAGACGGGAGCGGTGGAACTGGTGCGGAAGCTTCCGGCAACTTCCAGCTTGTAGCCGGGAGTGCTGGTGCCGATCCCCACGTTGCCGGAGTTGTTGTTAAATATGTCGTTGCCGCTCGAGGTGAAGTAGGAAACTCCCAGGACATCCGGATCGGTGTTGCACTGGAGCCCCGTCCCTTCCACGTAGGAGCAGATATAGTTGGGGGTAAGAAGGCCTTCGTTTAAGCTCAAGGTGTCGCCCGAGAGTTCAAGGAGCGTTCCCCCCACTCCCAGATTGGTGTAGTCGGAGATGTCGATGTCGGTTCCGTTCCAGGCTCCGGCGACCACCGTTCCCAAAGAGTTAACCTGGAAGAGGTTTTCTCCCACGGTAAGAAGGGCCAGGGGGTTGGTGGTGCCGATCCCGACGTTGCCGTTGTCAAAGAGAGTGGAGTTGGTAATGGTATTTGAGTTTTGAAATTTGGCCAAATAGTTGGAACTGGATCCAATTGCGCTCACTCCTCCTCCGGCAATGGCCGCGTCAAGATCAGAAAGAACATCTTGGACATTCGTAGCAGAAGTGTTTGAGAACCCGGCTGTAAAAACTCCTGTGAGATAGGCTCCTGAATCGGTAGCGCTAGTCGCTTCCCCCAGCGACGTCGTGCCTCCAAAAATAAGATTAGTTGATGAAGTAAGGTATAAGATTCCGCTGGCAGTGATGTCAGTGAAAGCAGGGTTTGCAATTGTGTTGAGAGTGAGGTTGATTCCTCCTCCCGAAGTTCCGGTTCCGCCTCCCTGAAGATTTCCCGTAGTGTTTACAATAACAGGAGTACTCCCTTCAGCGATTGTATTTGCTGTCGAACCATAGGTCGGAGAAATAGTTAGAGTCCGAACGCTGCGGGAAGTCGAGATTCCATTCGATCCAGTGAAGATGACCCTGGCTCCGGAAACAATACTTTGCCCACCATCTGACGAAGATGCTTGAAGTCTCCAGTTGGTGTAACTATCAATATTGTTAAGATCAGCGGCAGTAGCAAAATCGGCCGCTTGCATACCATTGAGATATTGAACATTGAGATTGGTATTAAGGATCCCATTAGAAAGCGGGATGTTTCCATTGCTATTTCCTACAGTGTAACCGGAAAGGGAAAGAGCCACTTGAGCCGTTTGGGCATTCAAAGCTGTTCGGGCAAGTGGTACGGCGCCGATTCTCTTTCTTGGTATGAGCTCGCTATCCTCACCAACTCGTATCCCAAGATAATAAATTTGATTTCCAAAATTGAAACTGGCCGGGATAGGATTTACCCCACCGAGATAAGTAGCAAGAAGACCGTTTTGAATTTTTACTGTCTGGGTTTCTTCCCAGACTCGAAAGCCTTGGTCAGTATCGGATGGATAGGGGTCGATTTCTGACCGGTCGAGACTGTAGAGCGAAAATCGAACATCATATTCTCCATTCGGAATCTCACGGTTGTTTTGATCGAGAACATAGGCATCAACTTCTATGTCACCGACGTTTTCAAGAAGAGTCGTTTCGGCCAGGACCAGCCCTCTCGAGGTATCGTCCTTAGATTCGTTTTCAATTCCGGCAATGATTCCTCCCATTGTTTCCTCTTCGGAGCGAACCAGGTTTTCTTTTTCTTTGTCAGATCCCCGAAGTGAAAGGCTAGTTTCTTTTTCATACTGGTTAACTTTTTTTCTACTGATTACGGCATTGGTGATCGAGCTCATTTTGTCCGTTCCGATTTTCAGGCCATGAATTGCATTGGCTAACTGTTTGTCCATATCCGGAAAATTTTCAGCAACTTTATCAATCACTGTATCATAGGTTGCCAAAGCTTTTTTTGTTGCTTCATCTCTCCAATTGGCAAGGTCAGCGTTTACCAGGCTGGCCATCGCCAGAAACAGCATCATCGATCCAAAGACTGCCAATGGCTTAATTTGTTTCAAACTTATTTTTGAAAATATAGACTGCCTATTTTCTTTTCTCAATTTCTGGGAAAGATTCTGGTTTATTTTTTTCTTATTCTCTTCGGCTTTGTCGCTGAATCTCTTCAGCCATTTTTTTGTTGTCTTCCATTCGCCGTCTATCTTTTTGGCTTTCAATTTCTTCTGCCTCACCAAATATCCCAAATATTCTCTCGAATATTTTGAGACTTTGGCAATTTCTGAAAGCGAAAATAGTTTTCCATCCGGAATTTCATTAACTTTTATATCAATGCTTGCGTCCTTTCTTGCCTTGCCTGTCCTGTGCATTCTAAAGATTTTATTGCTATTCCCCGTTATGTCTTTTTTAAATAATAAAAAACGCCCCAAACTGTTGCTTCGAATGGCTTTCTTCCGATACTGATTGTCATTTTTGTTCCCAACCACGTTATTTCCCTTATATTTAAGAATAAACGTTGCTCCAAATCTACTTAGAATTATATTTCTATCCTCAATAAAAAAAAGCCCCTTTCAAAAAAAAGAATGACTTTTTTTAGAATTAATAATATAGTGTTATTTCACTATATAAATTCTCTAACCGAGTTTATAATTGCTCGAAATATTTTGTAAATTTATAGATCTAATATTGAGTCTTTTTCTATCTCGATTAATAATATAATTTTTTAAAATATCGGATTGAGAATTTCTTGATATTTAAGAAAATATCGGATTTGTATTAGAGATAATTTCCCCCGAATTTTCCACTTTACGATTTTATCAGGACTATTTGTTCTTCTCCAAGTTTGTCAAGCTACAGAAAATATTATCGCTGACTTTTTTTGTTATTCACAGGCAAATAATCTAAAAATAATTGGAAAACGAAAAAGTGCGGTACTCGCTTTGCTCGGAATTATTTTTTGATAGAGTTGCGAAGCGACATAATAATTTTTAATTTTTCACTTTTAGTTTTTACTTTGCTATTTCACTGCCCAGCTGAATGCACTTTTGAAGGCTCCTGCAAGAAGATCGAACATCGACACCTCTGGAGCTCCCGTATACACAGCAAACTTATCTGATGATGCTTCTCCTTCCAATTTGTCTTTAGCTGTAATGGTATAAAAATAAGTTGACGCGCTGTCCAGTTTATCGAGAACAGCGCTGTGTTCAATCGCATAAAATTCTTCCTTCGCCGATTTTGTCGCTCCTCCACTCTTTCCGTAACTCACAGTACAGACCGTCGGGCGTTCTGTCTTCCACTTGATCACAAGCTGAAGTTCTTTTTTATCTTTTGTTCTCACAATTTCGCTCTGCACGTTTCCGATATCAAGTGGGCCAAGCGGCTCTCCCAGTCCCGGATAAAAAGATGTCAACCCTCCGCCAAAATTTACTTGGGGCATGCGATACTTATCGCTGTTGAATTCATTTTGATACGGACTGCCTTCTTCGCCGAGAACTTCACCGGAGGGAGTTGTTATTTTTGCCGTAACGTCATTTTCACTTTGGTAATATTTAGAATAAAACAATACAATTGCCAAAAAAACAATGAATATCAAAGTTGAAAAAAGCGCAAAATATTTTATTTTTTCACGAAGACTTTTTGCCATTTAATTTATTTCAAACATTAATGTATATTTCTGTACTTTTTTTGCAATGACTTATTTCGATCTTAGCGCGTCCAGCGGATCGATTGCACTAGCTCGCCGCGCCGGAACAAGCCCAGTGAGAAATCCAATCAGAACAGAAAATCCGACAATGAAGAGAAGAAACCAAACAGGAAAATAAAATAGGGAAAGAGTTTGTCCTCCCAGTTTCCAGGCAACCGCATTCAAAATCAAATTGACTGCCTCACCAAAAGTCACTCCTAAGATTATACCGCTAAGCCCCCCCAGGAAACCCATTATCGTAGATTCGATGAGAAAAATCAAAAGGATGTCCTTGTCAGATGCGCCAATTGATTTCATAATCCCGATTTCTTTTGTCCGCTCAAGAAGTGATACAGTCATCGTGTTGAACATTCCAATAGCGCTCACCAGAAGCGCTACCATGCCGAAAAGAGCAAGAATAATTTTTATGAAGCGAAACATTTTGTTTACTTCTTTCACCGTATCGGAAAGGGAGGAGACTAAAAAATTATCCCCAATAATTTTCTCCTTCACCCCGTCAAGAACATCACTTGAACTGCATTTCACCTTGAGACGAGAGTAATCAACCCCCGATAAAAACTGCTCTAGCCCATCGCTAGAAACAAAAAAAGAAAGTTCTTCGCTTTCGGCCACCCCTATGATTTCATATGAGGAACCCACATCCTTTCTTTCAAGTTTTTCACTGTTGCTTTCCCCGCTGGGCAAAAAAAGACTGAAGTTTACAGACTTTCCTTCGAGCTCCTCCGGCGGAATATTTAAGATATTGGAAAAAGATGATGAAATTACTATCTTTTTGGAGCTTTCTTCGAAATTTTCGCTTCCGGATATTATTTTTTTTCCTTCCAGTTTGAGAAGCAGCGGCTTCGCCACTACTGCTGTCCCGTCCGCGGAAATATCTTGAAATTTGATCTGAGCCTGGGCATCATAGATGGGGACAATTTCTGCTACGCCTTCTTGGTTCTCTATTTTTTTTACGGCCTCGCCGTTGAGCTTCGAACCTTTTTCCGAGTCAGCGGAAACATCCAGAGCAAGAAGGGAATCCGATGTTGTAATTGTTTTAAGCAGCACTTCCTGAAGACCATAGCCCAAGCCTACCAGAAACAAAATAGCTCCGATTCCAATTCCCATGCCTAAAATGGTGAGCAGGGTCCGGCCTGTCCTGGCCTTGAACATTCGGGTGGAAAGTTTTAGCAGGTCATTTCTTTGCATAATCTACATTGCAAATTTCGCCAGCATAAGTATTTCAATTTCTCTGGCTATTTTATTCGCCGTTCTCTTATCGAGTCCCATTCCCCTTTCCGATAAGGGCCTATCTAAATTTTTTTTCAAATCAATGATCGAGAGTTTATTTTCTATCCTCAATCTGGCCAGCTGAGACAAGTGAACAATTTGATCTTCTGTAAATTGGAGCTTCAGTATATTGATTATATATTTTGCGATTATTAGAGCCGTATCTTCCGGTTTTGTATTATCCATTTTTTTAGAAATTTCCAATATGTCTTTAAGCCGTTTAATAATCTTGTTTACGATTCTCCTATCCCAGTTGAGCCCCCCTTTTTTTTCTTCTTGATCCAATAATTTTTCAAATTGATCAACGGTTACCCGTCCAGAAAGAACTTCCTGCAACTTATTTCTAGCAACGTCGATTTGCTCTTCCGGAACGCTGAAAAGGATATGCGACAAAAATTCCTGGGCCTTAAAAGGAAATAAGAGCATGCCCAACTGCGAAGGAGAAAAATTTTGAAAAGACCTCATAAGCATCTGGATTTCCGGCGAAAGCATCTCTTTCTTTATTGTTGTTTCCTCTTCTCCTTCAAGAACGGCTTTTTTTCTTTCAATCACTTCCTCTGTTTTCACTATCTTTCCGTCACTCATATAAACAATCTTATTTCCAAAAGACAAATGAGCTGGATCATGCGTGACTAAAATTATAGTTTTTTTATCCATTTCATTCAATTCACGAAGTATGGACATCACATTGAAAGATGCCTTGGAATCAAGATTGCCTACCGGTTCATCCGCGATGATTATGTCTGGATTATTCATAAGCGCTCGCGCTATGGCTACCCTTTGCTTTTGACCGCCTGAGAGTTCGGCCGGAAATTTTTCGGCGTGCTCGATGATACCAAATCTTTGCAAAACTTCTTTCCCCCTTTTTTCCCGCTCACTGGCGCCTTCACCGACAAACAATTTTGGCAGACAAATATTATCCATTATCTTGAGAGTTGGAATGAGAAAAAAAGATTGAAAAACCATTCCAATTTTGCGGCGATGAAATTCTACTTTTTCTTTTTTATCAAACTGGTTTATGTCTTGCCCATCAACAATGACTTCTCCGCTGGTCGGTTTTTGAAAACCAGCCAAAGCGTAAAGAAGGGTGGACTTTCCGCAACCCGAAGGACCGAAAATGATAACATATTCCCGCGGATAAATTTTGAGATTGATATCCGTCAGGGACTTGGATTCATTCGACTTTCCCTGGTTATAAACCATATTGAGCCCCCTCACTTCAATGCTGGGACTTGTTGATTCTGTTGGCATAAATTCATTATATATCGAAGAGGCCCTTTTTGAAAGAAAACCAAAAGCAAAATAAAATCGCCCTTTCGACGATTATTTATATTTTCTGGGAATTTATAGCCTTGCTTAATTCATCCCAACTGGCCCAGACGAAAAAAATCAATTGCGTTTTTGTTTGTTTTTTTTACTACCTGTTCCTCGCATATTTTTTTGCTTTCAGCAATATATTTTGCTATGTATTTAACAAATATCGGCTCATTTCTCTTTCCTCGTATATTTTGCGGAGCGAGAAAAGGCGCATCTGAATCGAGCATGATCCTGTCAAGGGGGATCATTTTTACCGCTTCTGCCAATTTTTCTGCTCTCTCCGCTGGTTTAGGATAAGTGATGTTTCCGGAAAAGGAAAACCAGACATTAGGCAGTTTCAAAAACTTCTCGGTATCTTTTCTTTCGCCGGAATAACAATGTAAGACGAATTTAGGAAAGCTTGGCTTTGAGGAACCCCGCTCTTCGTGAAGGGCGGGGGGGGAAGGTCGAACCTTAGACGAAACGGAATCCGAGCTTTGATTAAATCCGGAAATTATTTCGTATAGATCGTCCCACGCTTCGCGGCAATGCACAATCACCGGCAACCCCAATTCTTTCGCGATTTCTATTTGCGCCAAAAAACCTTTTTTTTGATTTTCTTTTTGCACTTCTGAAATCGGTTCACCCGTATGGCTAAAATAATCTAGACCAGTTTCACCTATTGCAACTACTTTTTTATTTTTCGCCATTTTTTTTAATTCAGCGAATTCTTGTTCCATTTTATGTGTTATGTGTTTCGTGAAATATTCCGGATGAAAACCAACTGCAGCGAAAATATTTTCATGTGCCTCGGCTATTTCGATCGACTTTCGGCTCCGCTCCAAATTGACTCCAATGTTGATGATTGCCTTGCCCCCCTGCGAAAAAAACCGCTGAATCACTTCTTCGCGGTCTTGGTCGAAATCTTTGAAATCTAAATGGGCATGTGTATCGATCATAAAAACGAAAAACTGAAATCGTAAAGCGAAAAGTTATTTTATTCTCGGAAACAAGATCCCTGCTTTTTTTGTTTCCAGCGCTTTTTTTATTTTCTCCGAAGTTTCCGGCATGAAGGGAATGACCAGTTCAGAAATCAAATTCAAATCCAAAATTAATTTTTCCATAACCTTTTCAAACTTATCCTTATCACTTTTCGCCAACTCCCACGGCTTGTTTTCTTCAATGAATTTATCATCATCTCTGACTAAAACCTCCCATATCTGCACAAGAGTGCCACACAGATTAATATCTTCTAAGTTAATTTTATAAAATTCCTTTGTAGAAGTCCTCTCTTCGTATTTTTCACCTATGTAATCTTTCAATTCGTGATTTAGTTTCTCGCTCATCTTGATAATTCGACTTAACAAATTCCCCAACCCGTTCGCGAGATCCGCGTTGTATTTTTCGACCATCCGCTCCATTGTCATATCAACATCCTCTCCGAACGTTCCCGCGCTCATGAGAAGATATCTTGTCCCGTCCACTCCGAATTTTTCAAGCATTTCGTCAATTGAGACGACATTTCCGATAGTTTTGCTCATCTTCCTTCCACCGGAAAGAAGATAACCGTGCACAAAGAGCAACTTCGGGAATTCGATTCCGAGATGCATAAGCATGATCGGCCAAATAGTCGCATGAACGCGCAGGATATCCTTCCCGATTAGATGGACATCTGCCGGCCATTTAGATGGAATATCCTTAGGATCACCATGCCATCCCAATCCGGTTAAATAGTTGAGAAACGCATCTGCCCAAACATAAGTTGTGTGTTCTTTGTCAAAAGGCAACTCAACTCCCCAGGAAACATTTTTCCTGGAAATAGAAACGTCGCGAAGATCCTGACTCTCAAGAAAAGATAAAGCTTCATTTTTGTATTTTTCCGGCGCTATGCGAAATTCATCATTCTTGATTTTTTCAATCAACTTTTTCTGGACATCACCGGACATTTTGAGAAGGTAGCATTCTTCTTTTACTTTTTCGACGACAATATCATGATCCGGACACCGCCCATCCACTAAATCCCTTTCATTCTTAAATTGCTCACAGGCCACGCAATAATACCCCTCGTATTCTCCCTTATATATCGCGCCCTTGTCGTAAAGCGCCTGCAAAGCTTTTTGGACAGCCGCTTTGTGCTTTTCATCCGTCGTTCGGATGAAATTATCATATTTTATGCCAAGTTTTTCCCAATACTTCTTAAACTCCGCCGTGTTTTCATCGGCAAAGATTTGCGGTTCTTTTTTCGCTTCCTCCGCTTTTTTTTGGATATTGAGTCCGTGTTCATCTGTTCCAGTCAAAAAAAACACGTCTTCGCCTTGCACCTTATGGAAGCGCGCCAGCACATCCGCCGCGATGGTCGTATACGCATGCCCGATATGCGGCTTCGCGTTGACGTAATATATGGGAGTTGTTATATAAAAATTTTTCTTCACCATTTATTTAATGCGCAATAACTACAAACTCTCCTTTTACCTTATTATTATTCTTATAATATTCCAAAACTTCGCTGATATTTCCTCTTTTGACCTCTTCAAACATTTTTGTCAGCTCCCGGCCTATAACCAGTTTAGCATCTGGCTTGAATTTTTCCAGCAGTTCGAGGTTTTTCAAAAACCGGTGCGGAGATTCAAAATAGACGACCGGATATTTTGCTTCCGCCACTCCCCGGAAAAAAGTTTCCCGACCTTTCTTGTGGGGAGGAAAGCCAAAAAAACAAAATTTGCTCATGTTTATCCCTGCCACACTGGCAATCGCCGTCACTGCCGATACCCCCGGAATCGGAACAATTTCAATCTCTTTTCCAAGACTTAGTCTTGGAAAGCGTTCCCAAGACTTAGTCTTGGAATTTAAAAGGAAGGCAGATAACTCGTTTCCGGGATCGCTTATCCCCGGAGTACCGGCATCCGAGACCAACGCCAAAACTTTTCCGTTCTCCAGGTGCTCGACAATCTTTTCCACTCTTGAGAGCTTCGAGTGATGGTGGTATGATAGAAGAGGTTTTTGAATTTTATACCTGTCTAAGAGTTTTTTAGCGACCCGCGTGTCCTCGCACAAGATCAAATCTGCCTCCTTGAGCGTGCGAAGAGCACGAAGAGTGATGTCTTCCAAATTGCCTATTGGCGTTGCTACTATATATAATTTACCAGATTGATACATAAAACAATTGAAATCCTAAATCCTAAGCACTAAATTCTAAACAATATCAAAATCCTAAATTCAAATAATCAAAACTTTTCGGATTTTTTATTTTGGAAATTTGAATTTGTTTAGGATTTAGTATTTAGAGTTTATAATTTTCAAAATATATGATTCTCACCACCCATATTCTTTCCGGCGCCGCCCTCGGCGCGAATATTCCAAACCCTTATGCGGTAGCGGGACTCTCAATTGTCCTTCATTTTTTGCAGGATACCCTGCCTCACGGAGACTATTTGAATAAAAAATCCCGCCTCCGGGAATTTTGGAAAGTTGCCGTTGATTTGGCAATCGGGCTTTCTTTGGTCACGGCAATTGTGTTCTACAAAAACTGGCTTTCTGATGAGGTTTTTTTGACAAATATCTCCACTGGGATATTTTTTTCCCTTTTTCCCGATTTCACCACCTTTCTCTACCGCTATCTCAATATGAAATTTCTGAGGCCTATCAAAGATTTTCACGAGGGGCTACATTGCTATGAAAACGGATCCCGTCGGCGTGAATTTCGAATCGAAAACGGTTTCTGGGATATTTTTATTACTTTAGCTTCCCTCTTGTTTTTGCTCTTTTTGTGCGCGGGTTAGGTCTTTTATCACTTCTCCGATCACCGTCGCAATCGGAACAGCCACAATAACCCCCATTACTCCGCCAAGTTTCGCACCGATCATGAGAGCCAAAATGACAACCACCGGATTGAGCCCCACCGCTTTTTTCATTATAAGCGGAGTCAATACATACCCCTCCAGCTGTTGAACAACTGTAAACCAAGCTAAAACCAAAAGACCCGTAGCAGGACCATGTAAAAGACTGACCGCTGTTGCAATAATAGCCGAAATCACCGGTCCGATATAGGGAACAATTTCCAAAATACCGGCAATAAGCGCCAGAATCAAGGCATATGGCGCTTTTATAATCAGCAAACCAAGATAGTCCATTCCAAAAACCAGAAACATGAGCAGGAGCTGACCCTGAAGCCAGCGTCCCATTTTGAACTGAATGCGGTCCACAAGACCTGTTACGTATTCGCGATGCTCGTCCGGCACAAGAGCAGCAAAAAATTTCTTGATCCCTTTTTCCTGAACTGACATATAGAAAGCGATGGAAAGAATAATCACAAATTCAAATATCCCGCCGATGAAGGATATTGTCCCGCTGAAAATGCTTTGCCCGGCTTCAGAAATTTTGGCAGCGATGTCAGACGTGAAACTTGCAATATTTTCCTGAAAATTGTGAGCGACAGCATAATCCCGAACCACCCGAAAATATCCGGCAAGCGTTTCCATGAGTTGCGGAAAGTTTTCTCCCAGTCCGCGGATTTCGCTGACAAGCGGCGGGATAAGAAAAGAAAAAGCCGTTGCGAAGATTGAAATAGACAGAATATAGACAACGATCACCGTGAGTGAGCGCGGAATATTTTTTCTCTGAAACCAGTCTACGATTGGGTCAATGGCGCTGACGATTATGACAGAAATAAAAACCAAAAAAACGATGTCTCGGACAAGAAAAAGAAACCAGAGGAGAAGCAGGATAAATATGGTTCTCAAGATTGTTCCGGACGAAATCTCGATAGTGCGGTTCATGTTATTCTCTACAAATTACGAATTTTATACGAATATACGAAAGTATTTTAAAGAAGAGTGAAAAATGTAATTTTGAAAGTATTGCGTTAGTCGCCTGCTTAGCAGAGCGACCAGCCTACTTGAGAAATTATATTTTTCACTCGCTAGCAAACACAGAGGCTATACTTTCAATATTTTCTCCAAAAATACCTTGCCCTCCACCGGCCCGATCATTGCCAGATTCAATCTGTCATTCATAAATATCCCTCTCGCCACTCTCATAATATCATCTGCAGAAACTTTATCAACCCGGGAAAGGATTTCTTCCGGACTTTCTATTTTCTTTTTTGCAAGTTCCTGGCCGGCCAAAAATCCGGCAATGTCATCCGAGGACTCAAGCGAAAGCGCCATCTTCCCGCGAAAATTGTCTTTAGCCTTCTGGAGCTCCCTGGGACTCACCTTCTTTTCGCGGATTTTTTTGATTTCGCCGATGATCGTCTTCACTGCCTTTCCAATCTTGGATTTCTCCGTGTCCACTCCCGCCCGCACTGCCAGATATCCGCTATCGGTATAGCTTTCATAGGAAGCGCTGATATAATATGCAAGACCCAAACGCTCCCGCACCGAAAGAAAAAGACGGCTGCTCATCGTTCCGCCGAGAATGTTGGCCAAAACTGAAAGCGCAAACCGGTCGGGATGGAACATGTCAAAAGCCCGCACTCCCAAAACCAGATGGGCCTGATCTGTTTTTTTTGCCTTTATTTTTATTTGAGGCTTTGACTGGTTTTCTTTCGTTTTCGGCTTGCCGCCGTTATTCTTCCGGGACATTTTTGAAAAAATATTTTCGATTTTTCCAATGGCTTCTTTTTCTTCAATATTTCCCGCCACGCAAACGACTGTATTGGGGGCGGTGTAGTTCTTCCCGAGATATTTCAGAAAATCAGACCGCTTCAAATTTTTGATGTTTTCTT
Source organism: Candidatus Moranbacteria bacterium RIFOXYB1_FULL_43_19 (assembly GCA_001784875.1). Lineage (GTDB taxonomy): Bacteria > Patescibacteriota > Minisyncoccia > Moranbacterales > UBA11712 > UBA11712. Next base: position 97,950 of record MFSH01000023.1, on the reverse strand, counting down.
TTGTTCCGATGATTTCCCATCCGGCCGGCTGGTCGCCATAAAGAAGCTCTTCGAAAACATCTCCGACCTGAATAACGGGAGTATCTTCATACATGTTGATCTCCTGGAGAATCACACCCCTCTCTTTTTCTATCTCCTTTTCTTCAAATTTTGAATTGAGATAAATGTCCGAAATCACATCGAGCGCCAAATCAAAATGCCTGGCATCCACTTTGGCGAAATAGGCGGTTTGCTCCTTCCCGGTAAAAGCGTTGTATTCTCCGCCGACCGCGTCGAGCGCTGAAGATATGTCTTTTGTCTTGGGCCGCTTTTTCGTCCCCTTGAAAAACAGGTGTTCGAGAAAATGGGAAATTCCGTTTATGTTTTTAGTTTCATATTTCGAGCCAACCCCAGCCGAAACAATCACCGTCACCGTTTGGGTATCTTTCATTGGTGCCGTCACCACCCGAAGCCCGTTTTTGAGAATTGTTTTTTTGAAATGCATGATATCTCTACGAATTACGAATCAAATACGAATATACGAATTCAAAAGACGAGCGAAAATATAATTTTGAGAGTATCGCGTGAGCCGCCCGGAGAGCGGTAGCCTACTCGAGAAATTATATTTTTCGCGAGTTGTTCGGCGAAACAACTATATCCTCTCCAAAATCTTCACCAACAGCCTCACTCCCACTCCCGACGCGCCTTTTGAGAGAAGTTCGTCCGGATTCACTATGTCGCGGGAGCCAATATCGAGATGAGCCCACTGGGAAAATTTTTCCGCGAATTCCAAAAGAAACATCGCCGCGTGAATTGCGCCACCGTATCTCGGATCCCCTGCCGAACGAAGATTGGCTACATCGCCAAAATTTCCTTTGATATCATTTTTATATTCTTCCCAAAGAGGCATCGGCCAGACTGGATCTCCCGATTCTTCAGCCAGTTCAAAAATCTTGTCACCCAATTTTTTGTTTTTTGAAAACAAAGCCGAAGCTCTTTCTCCAAGGGCTACGCCAGCCGCTCCGGTGAGAGTCGCGATATTGACAACCAGCCGCGGCTCGTATCTTTCCGCGTAACCGTGCGCGTCCGCCAGAGTTATTCTGCCTTCCGCGTCAGTGTTAGCCACTTCGATTGTTTTTCCAGAGACAGTCTTTAGGATATCCCCTGGGCGGTAGCTTTGCCCCGATGGCATGTTTTCCACCGCTGGAATGAAGCCGACGATTTTTTTCTTTATCCCCAGCTTCGCTGCCGCGATCATTGCATGGGCTACCGCCGCCCCGCCGGTCATGTCCAGATGCATGTCACTCATATAATTTTCCGGCTTGACGTTAAGTCCGCCCGTGTCGAAGGTAATCCCTTTTCCAATGAACACAATTGGTTTTTCTTTCTGTGACATCATATATTCGAGAACGATGAATTTCGGCTTTTCCGCCGACCCGCGCGAAACTCCCAAAATCCCGCCCATTCCCAGTTTTTCCATTTCTGCCTCTTCGAGAACTTTCATTTTTATCGGCGTGCCGGAAATCGCTTTCTTTATTTCCTGGGCCAAAATCTGCGGCGTCATGTCCCCGCCCGGCATATTGGAAATTTCCCGGCAAGCATTTGTTTCTTTCCCAATAATTTGACCTTTGAGAATTCCTTTTTCGATATTTTTCACGTCTTTCTTTTCAGCGATAATTTTCACTTCTTCCAAAAAATTCCAGCCCTCTTTAGGCCTGGTCTTGTATTTCACGAATTCATAATTTGCCATTTCAAAATTTTCCGCCATGATTTCGGCAATTTCTTCCAGGTTTTTACTGGCTGATTTGAAATTGAGATCCGAAAAATCAATTACGATTTTTTTCATCTGGTGTTTTTTCGCTTCCTGAATGATCTGGCGGCAAAGCAAAATGAACTTTCGGCGATTAATATCCTTTTTCTCTGGCGACTTGATAATCAGCGTTTTTTCTTCATTTTTCCCAACAACAAAACGGCTTTCGGCAATTTTCGGACCGAAGGCAATTTTCACAAAATCTTTCCCAGCTTCTTTTTTTTCGGCAACTTCTATTTTCATTGGAAATTATCTTAGTATGAATTTTTTTACTACTATATATAGTAATAAAAATTATTTCTTATTTTTAACTACAACTAATTGTAGTGAACTTTTCAAGCACTTTTAGGGATGGGGAACCGTAGTTCCCCGAAAGACTTAAAGCTTGCAGATTCGGTCCGGGAGCCTCTCGCCGCTGGTCTGCCTGCAGAAGCAATCTCCACACATGATATGTAGGATGATTTCCCCACTGCCCTCTTCGATAACTACCGTGGGATTTGAATGCGGAGGAGACGCGTAAATCGGGCCCCGGCAAAAGCAGCAATGGGCGAACCCGTCCTCGTGGACGCATCTCCGCATCTTCCAGTCGATTTCCCCTTCAAAAACACGGATTTCTCCCCTACTGATGAAGATTTGCACTTCTTTTTCGGAATCAAATCCCATTCGCCAGTTGGGCCACATGAACACTTTATCGCCCTCCCGGATTTTCCTGGAATTTTCAGTTATCTCCAGTAACACCTTCCTGCCGCCGGACAAACAAAGAATTAGCGAGTTTGAATCTAGCTTAATTTCCTCCACTTCCAGCATAATAACCTCCTCTTTCTTATTTCATTCCCTAAAAACGCTCGATGATTTTAAAAGAAACAAAACATATCAAACCAAAAATTTGGAATTTATTTGGAAATTGGGATTTGGAAATTGGAAATTTAGACGAGACCAAAAAAATATCAGCACGCTTCTAATTTATCTTTTAGATATTTATTTAACTTATCGACAGATACCCTCTCCTGCTTCATCGTGTCCCGGTCGCGCACGGTGACCGCTTTGTCATCGAGGGTCTCAAAATCCACCGTCACGCAAAAGGGCGTTCCGATTTCGTCCTGCCGGCGGTATCTTTTTCCGATCGATTGGGTTTCGTCATATTGAACCATCCAGTGGGATTTCAAAGAATTGAAAATATCGCGGGCCGGTTTCGTCAGTTCCTCCTTTTTGGAAAGCGGCAAAATAGCTACCTTGATCGGCGCAATATCTTTGTGGAATTTCAAAACTACCCGCGTTTCTTTTTCTCCGCTCGCGCCTCTTACTTCTTCCTCGGTATAGGCGTCGAGAAGAAAAGTGAGAGCCGTCCGGTCAAGCCCGAAAGAAGGCTCAATGCAATGGGGAACAAATTCCTTTCCTGTTTCCGGTTCGCGATATCGCAGTTTCTGGCCGGAAAATTTTTCGTGCTGGGCCAAATCAAAATCGGTGCGGTAGGCAAAACCTTCAAGTTCTCCCCAGCCCCACGGAAACTGATATTCGATATCGTATGTTTCTTTTGAATAATGGGAAAGCTCATCCGACGCGTGCTGCCGCCAGCGAAGTTTCTTGGGATTCAATCCATACCCGGTGAAAAACTTCCAGCAGGCTTCTTTAAATTCCTCGTATTTTTTCTTCCAGTCTTTTTCGGCGACGAAATATTCAATTTCCATCTGCTCGAATTCGCGGGTCCGGAAAGTGAAATTTCCGGGAGTGATTTCGTTCCGGAAGGCTTTCCCAATCTGGGCGATTCCGAATGGAAGCTTCATGTGAGTTGTGTCGAGAACATTTTTGAAATTGACGAAAATCCCCTGAGCCGTTTCCGGTCGAAGATAGACAAGAGAGCCCGAGTCTTCCGTCACGCCCTGGTGAGTCTTGAACATGAGGTTGAACCGCTTGGCTTCCGTCCAATCCACTGCGCCGCAATCAGGACATTTGATTTTTTCTTTTATGAGCCGGGGCTGCACGTCTTCGAGTTTGATGCCGGCTATCTTGTCCACACCGAATTTTTCTTCGAGCAGTTTGTCTCCCCGATGGCGAGTTTTGCATTTTTTGCAGTCTACCAATGGGTCGGAAAATCCAGCTACATGGCCCGACGCTTCCCAGGTCTTTGGATTCATGAGAATAGCCGCATCAAGACCCACGATGTCTTCACGCTCCTGGACAAAATATTTCCACCATATTTTTTTGACGTTGTTTTTGAGCTCCACTCCGACCGGACCGTAGTCCCAGGTGTTGGCAAGGCCGCCGTATATTTCAGAGCCCGGAAAAATAATCCCCCTCCGTTTCGAAAGTGATACAATTTTTTCCATGAGATTTTCTTTTTTTGCGCTCATATATTTTTGAATATTAATTATTTTTATGCGTAATTCTGAGATAATACAAAATAACAGAAAATATTTTCTTAGTCAAGAATAACACAAAAAAAACCAGCGAACCAGCGCCGGTAAAAATACGCGCTTCAAAATCTCCGGACTATTTTTTTCCATGCCCCAACACGTAAAGAGTATGGATTACTTCGCACTGGTTGACAGCCGCCTTCAAAAAATCAAGGATTTCCCGATCAACCGTCTTTTTTTCCTCGAAAACAAGAAAAGCTTTTTCTTCGTAGGGCTTTGACCCAGCAGATGGCAAAACGCAGAGATTCCGCTTGCTGCAAAGATCTTTGTTTCGGGCCATTTCCATCATTTCCCGATTGCCTATTTTGAAATTATTTTCTTTCGATTTCGAAGAATTTGCCCGGTGCTCGGCAACCGTCTGCATGTTTTCCGTGTTTATTATCCTTACGGTCATCCAATCCTTCCGACTGATAGTGATTGCCATATGCAAAATGTCGTCCAGATACTTCTTCATTTCGCCTCGATCCTTCGGAGTTTTTATTTTCTTCATGAAATCCTTGATGAGAGATATCTGGACATTTATTTTCCCTAAATAGGTGAAAGCTTCCAGAAGCTCTTTCTCTCTTTTCTGGTATTCACCTTCGAGCTTTTTTATTTCTTCCTCTCTTGTCGCAACCGCTTTTTCATAAAGCCGGAAGATGTTCCAGGCAAGAGAGACTTGAGCCAGAAGCAAAATCGCCTCCCAAGTTTCTTCCTCAAAAAAAGAAAAGCCTCTTTTCACGAGAAGAGGCGTGGATATGATTGTCACAACCAGAACAAGAAAAACAAGCAAAAAAAGATTTCTGAATTGTTCTATCCGAGGACGGCGAATAGAAATCATAAATCTAAAATATCTTTTATTCGAGAGCCCGTTTCCCGGTTCAAAGTTCAAATCGCCACCGGAAAAAATCTCTTGCAAGAAAACTATTTGAATTCGAAGCTTCCGATGATTTTTTCGATGGATGCGCAATTTGCCTTTGTTTCTTTCGAGCAATTATCTGATTTTGTATACGCCCAAACCGACCCGTCTTTTTCATTTATTTTTGTTCCAGCTTCCTCACAATACAAAAGGTTCCCTTTGCTGCAGCCTTTTTCAATCTCGTCCCACTCTTCCGCAGAAAATTTTCTTAACGTTAGAACATCTTTGTAGCAATCGTCAAAGCTGGTTGAACTGCCGGCAGTCCTTTGAGCGACGTATATTTTTACGAACTGGTTGGAAAGAGAATCATCTGTCAATCCTTTGACATTTCCAATTCGGTACATCCACTGGCCAAGCTGGGAAGGAACTGACAACTTGAAATCAAGAGCAGAGTCATCTAAGAGCTTTTTTTCCCCTGGCGAAACTGCCTTTACCGGACTGACCGTTGCGGTTTTTGGCGAAAGGCTAGAGCTGTCTCTAAATGCTTTTCCATTTTCAGTCATGGAAAAAAGCAGAAGATAAACAGAAATCGAAAGCATTGCGATAAGAAACACCAGAGAAATGTTGAAGCGGAGATCTTTTCTTGCTTTTATCCCTTGTGCAGGAAATTGTTTGCTGAAAATAGTTTTCGTGCTTACTGATCTATTTTTTGTTTTTATCCTCCTAGCCATGCTTTTTTGCCCTATTAAATGCCACGAAGCGGCAATCAGCCTATGGCTGGTTATTTAACAGGGTTAATTTTATTTTTTATATCTGCAGATATTATACACTATTTTGCAGTTGTCAACAAGGCATTTCCGGAAATAACAACTGGGCAGTCTCCAAAAACAAAAATATTTCCACAAAGGCGCTCTATTTTAATTTTTTCACTTTAACCCTGATATTTTCTTAGCATCGATTTTTCGGGATAAAAACGGCTGAGCCGGACAAAATAAGCCTGTTTTCCCCCGCCGTGGGCCGATTTAACTTTTTCGCCATTGCTGTTTCTAATTTCCAAAATTTCGTCTCCATATATCTTGTCTGGCATGATTATTTCTACTCTTTCTTTTTTTTTCAGAACGTTATGTATTTTAACTTTTGCCCAATTTTCCCCGCCCGCAACGCTTCGCGAGCAAAACCCGCTTTGTGCAGCGATATGAGTCGGTTCTATGCCAATAATCTCCCCCACAAATTGCCATTTGCTTTCCTGGTGGGATTTTTCAAAATCATTTTCCCATTTGTCTTTTCCGAACAAAAATCCGGTTGAGTATCCGCGGTTTACCAATTTTTCCAGCTCTTTTCTTTCCAAAGCAGAAACTTTTTTGATTTCCATTTGGCTTTTTCCGAATTTTATTGCGTCCAATACTTTTTTATAGGATTTTGCCACGCAAGCAACATAATAGGCGCTCTTCGTCCGCCCTTCGATTTTAAAAGAATTCACTCCCGCTTTGGCCAAATTGTCTAAATACTCTATCAAACAAAGATCCTTGGAATTTAGAAAATAAGTCCCATGTTCATCCTCTGATAAAATAATTTCTTCCTTATTTTCTTGTGTTACGTGTTTTGTGTTTCGTGTTACGTGATACGGCCACCGGCACGGTTGTGCGCAGTCCCCCAGATTAGCGCTCCGGTTTCGCATCCATCGGGAAAGCAGGCATCTTCCCGAATAGCTCATGCACATCGCGCCATGGACAAAATATTCCAATTCTATTTTCGGACACGCTTTTCTTATTCCCCTTATTTCTTCAAGCGTCACTTCCCGCGCGAGGATTATTCGCGATACTCCTAGTTTTTGCCAAAATTTTACCGCTTCAGAATTGGTTGTGTTGGCTTGAGTGGAAAGATGAATTTTTATCTTCGGCGAAAAATTTCTGACCAGATTGATTATGCCTGGATCGCTGACGATCACCGCGTCCGGCTTTATCTTTTTTATAAATTTCAAATGTTTTTTGAGAACTTCCAGGTGCCGCTCGTGGGCGTAGACATTGATTGTGAAATATATTTTTTTGCCAAGGATTCGCGCCAACTTCGCTGCTTTCACCAATCTTCTCTCGTTGAATTCATTGATCCTCGACCGCAAAGAAAAATTCGGCAGCCCCGCATAGACCGCGTCAGCCCCAAAATGATAGGCATATTCAATTTTTTCAAGGCTCCCTCCGGGAGCAATGAGTTCGATTTTTTTTCTCATTTTCGCAATATTTTCATGAGATCCAGATAAAATTTTAAGTTGTGGATTGTCGCCAGGCGCCCCGCCAGAGGTTCGCCAACAGAAAAAAGATGCCGCAGATAGCTCCGGGTAAAATTCCGGCAAGTGTAGCAATCACAATTTTTTCCAACTGGGAAAAAATCTTTTTTGAATTTCTCGTTGGTTATGTTGATTGTTCGATAAAAATTATTTCCGTTGATGCTCTTTCTTCTGCTTTCCCGGACAAAAAATGACCCGTGCCGGGCGTTGCGCGTTGGAATGACGCAATCGAACATATCAATTCCATTCTTTACGGCGTGGACAATTTCTTCCGGCTTTCCCAGCCCCATGAGGTATCTCGGCTTGTCTTCCGAAAGCATCGGCAAAACCCACTGCAGGATCTTTTTCATTTTTTCCCGCGGCTCGCCAACCGCAACTCCGCCGATGGCATAGCCGTCCCAGCCCGAGGCTGGTCCGCCTAGGGCGGAGAAATCCATATTCAACAGTTGATTCGCCGATTTTTTGCGGAGATCCTTAAATACAGAACCTTGAACAATACAAAATAACAGAGGTCTGCATTTCTTATATTTCTTTTTATTTTTATTTATTTGCTCATGAAAATATCGAAAGCAACGCTCCGCCCATCTCGTCGTTCTCTCCAGCGATTTCTTCGCATAATCTTTTGAACATGGGTACGGCGGACACTCATCAAGAACCATGATAATATCGCTCCCGAGAGCAAGCTGGATTTCGATTGATTTTTCCGGCGTCATGAAATATTTTTTTCCATTCACCGGATCGCGAAATTCAACTCCCTCTTCAGATAGGTTTACCCTGTTAAATCCTTCGCCTTTGGCGAAGGTCCGCCCCTGGCGGAATTTAACAGGGCCAAGTGAAAAAACCTGATAACCGCCAGAGTCAGTCAGAATCGGCCCGTTCCAGTTCATGAAACGGTGCAATCCGCCCCGCCCGCCTTGCAAGCGAGAGCGTTGCGGGCAGGCTGCTTTTTTGATTACATCAATTCCCGGCCGGAGCCAAAGGTGATAGGTATTGCCTAAGATAATTTCCGCGCCGGCCTCCCGAAGCTCTTCGGAGGTCAAATTTTTCACTGCTCCTTTGGTGGCAATAGGCAAAAAAAACGGAGTATTGACCGTTCCATGCATCGTTTGCAGCTTTCCTGCCCTCAGCTCATTTTCTCTTTTAACAATTTTGAACATAACCATAAAAATCCTAAATTCCAAGCGCCAAACTCTAAACAAATTCAAACTCTCCAAATTCAAATTTTCAAAAGTTTTGAATTTTGGTTATTTGAATTTTAGTATTGTTTAGGATTTAGATATTAGAATTTAGGATTTCAAACTTATTGCGTAACCATCCCCGAGCTGCCTACGCTCAAGTCTTCAGTAAGATTGGTATCTTTTTCGCCCAGTTTCGCTTCCAGATTTTGCCCGGTGAAGCTGTCCTTTGCTGAAAAAACCGTGCTTTTGAGAAGTTTGGGATACTGGCCGACAAAATTTGCCGAGGGATTGAGGCCAATCTGGAAAATAGTTTCTTTAGGATCAGTAATCGTTCCCACGCCTGCCGGAAGAGACCCGATGTTCCAGACCACCTCATCTGTCCGGTCATTATAATCAATATTTGCGTCTTTTGGCAAAAAATTATCTTTCCAGGAAACATTTGGAGCCAGCGTCACCACAATTTTCGCGTCTGTTATGTCGTTGGAAATATTTTCCGCCTTGAGATGGATCGCGAAGGTCGTCTCTTCTCCTACCTTGGGAGGAAGAGGACCGGTATTGGAAATTTCCGCGTCATTGTAGTATCCTTCTTCCCGAACAATTATTTTCGAATTGAGTTTCACCGCAATTCCATTTCCGGAAACTATTTTGTTTTCTCCTTCGGGCGTGGGAATATCGGGGCTTTCGATCCGGCAAATGGCCGTAAAGGAAAAATTCTTGTCTTTCGCGCTTGAAACGGGGACCTTGTCTTTTATTTTCACCGAAAAACTGAGCTCCCCTTCTTCCCCGGGGTTCAGCGCTCTCAATTTTTCAAGGCCAGGCGCTTTCCAGGATATGATTCCTTTGTTTGAATCGAGCGCCCCTTGCGAACCCGAAGAATCCCGATATGAACCATAGTCAAGGGCCGGGCTGGATATTTCTTCGGTGAGAATCAAGTCTTTGAGCGCCGTGTCGCTTACGTTTCTGAATTTGATTTTAAAATTCAAATTGTCGCCCGTATTCACGAGAAGAGCGTCTTTTTTGTCATTGATTGTCTGGGTGAGAGCCACCGCCACGCCTATCACTTTGATGCTTTTTGACGTTTCGTTATAGGCGATAAAATCGTCACTGCCAATCTCCCCAAGAGCAAATTTGAATTGCTTTGTTTCCTGGGGCTGCCCCGCGAGCACTCCTGAAATTTTCAATTCCCCGCTTCCTTGTCCTTCCAAATCCCCTACATACCAGATATTTCCTCCCGAAGCCGGCAACGGCTCCGAAGTTGTCACCGTAAAATCGGCCGGCAGATCAGCTTTCATCTTGAGGTCCCGGAAAACCTGCTGGCCGGCGTTTCGATATTTCACCAAAAAGGTAACTGCTCCCCCGGAAGAAACGCTTTGGGGACCAATGACTTCAATTTCAAGCGGACTTGAGGAAATTGTCATTCCGTGTTTTGCTTCGGCTTCGAACTGGGAACTGAAATTTGAAGAACTATATTGAAGTTTGACGTTTATGTAGGTTAAAAGGCCTTTTGTGCCAAAAAATTTTCCCCGCAACTCAAACTTTCCATCCGATTTTCCTTCTATTGTCCCTACATTGTGGCGGCTCGAATTTGGTCCTCCCGATTCCAGGTTGAGGTTGTCGAGCGGCTTGAAATTTTCGGAATAACTTATATCAATCACGGCGTCCTTGAGGCTCGCCCGGTTTTCATTTTTATAATTTATCTCAAGAGTCACCATGTCCCCGCTTTGAATTTCTTCCGGCCCGGAAATGGAAATTGTCACTTTATCTTCCGAAAAAGAACTTTTTCTTATATAAAGAGCGCCCCAGACTAGCCCGGAAAGCAAAACCAACACCGAAGCTGAAATTGCGGCAATTTTCACGACTTTCTTTTTTTTGGCTTTTTTCTCTTCGTCTTCCTTGATCCAGACGCCGTTCTTTTTCGCCTCTTCCGTTTTGAAAAAAGTCGGCGCGAAAGGACTTTCGTTTTTTTCGGTCAGGCTTGGAGAATTTCCAGTCGCTTTTTTATCTTGCGGAGTTTCTCCCTCTCTTTTATAAATTTTCCCTTCAATTTCCTTGAGAGACAATTGCCCTGCGCCACAGGACGTTCTGCGAAAATAAATTCAGAACGAATGTGACAAATTATTTAGAATTGACCAACCCTAAGCCGCAAAATCACAGTGCGGAGTTTGACCTAATTTTACAGCAAAAAGGGCAAAGGGGCAAAAAAATTTTAGGAAAAATGGTATTTTATATAATTTCCCCTGATTTTGGCCAGTTTTTCGACTTCTTTTTCGCTTATTTTAACTTTCGCCGTTTTTTCAAGAGAATTCCCCAAAAAAACGCGAAGAAGCTTGATCTGATTGTCGCTGATCGCAGTCAGCCCTTCAAAATTTTGCCTGCAGTCCAAGCAGACTGCCCCGCCTTTGGAAATGCTAAAATATTTTTTCGAATCTGCCCGTAACTTTCCACTGCAACCGGCGCATTTCACCACTTCCGGCCGGTTTCCCAAAACGTCGAAAAGCTTCCACCAAAAAGCTTCGGTCAAAATTTCCACTTTAGCTTCCTTGCCTGCCAAAAATTCCAAAAATCCGCACAAAAGTTTGAAAATTCTCTCATCTTTTTCCCCTTCACTGAAATTTTTGAGAAAAAAACGGAATATTTTCAAAGCTTCAGAGAGTTTGCCAAAATCTTTTTTGATATTTTCAAGAGTTTCAAGCGTGATGGCGCTTGTGATTTGCCCCATTCCCTTTGAGCGGGCGACATAAACCTCTGAAAGTGTCACCGGCTCAAGATGCCCGGCCAACTTTGCGTTTGGCTTTCGAACGCCCTTGGCCACCGCTTTCACAAGCCCCTGCTCGAGGGTATACATTATATATAGCCGGTTCACTTCGTTCGCCTTGCGCGAAGCCAAAATTATGGCCGTGTATTTTTGCATACCCGGTAGCAGAACTTTGACCATAGAAAAACTAGGGCCAAAACTGAAATTAAAATATTCTAGATAGATTTGCCCTTTAGTTTTTTTGTTATAGCCAAAGGCTAGTCAAAATTTCACTACCGGGCATAGTTTGATTATAGCATAAAAAAAGGGCCGCGAATGCGACCCGAATCAAGGCGGAATTTTTTTTCTCCCACTAATCCAAATTACAAATCCCAGGACAACCGCTCCTAGAAATAAACCGGCCAGTGTCAGCAATAGCTTTCCTTGAAAGCTAAACTTGAAAAAGAAACAAGCCAATCCATATCCTGCTGCGGGAAAAGATGCGCACGAACAGGAAACCAAAATTTCTTTTTTGCTTGGTTTCAAAGTACCTCCTCCTCACCGGCAACGCCGGGTTAGATGATGAGCATAAAGCCATCGCTGACCGGTTTCTTTTCCAACCCCGGACATCGCCGGCACCAGAGACGAACGATTATTTTTTTCTGATGTCTCAACGTTGCAATGAAAACCGCCAGAAACGCAATGATAGAAAATATCATGGCGCCCTGATAACCCACCGAATGGCGCACAAGAAATCCGAAGATGAAAACTTTGCGCAGAAAACCGACCAAAGATAAGACCAGAATTACGGCAATCACGGGGAAAACCATGCAGTAAGCGTTATGCAAGTCATTCTCGCATTGGGGATCGCATTTATCCCCGAACGGCAATCGCCACGCAAATATCTTTCTCGAGTCCATTTGGCTCTCCTTTTTTTATGGAATTTTGAATGAAGCTACGCTTTGCGGGCTTGCCCCGAACCAAGTAATGGCAAATTTTTCGCACTTCGGCTGGTTGGCAGGCAATTTTATCATCAGTATTTAGCGCGGGAGTGAAGTATACAAAAAAATTACTTCCCGAAAAATCTCGCTTTTCGCTTCTCAAATCTCAATTCTTATATCCTCTTCAGCCAAATTTTTACCGGCGCTGTTTCCAGCTCAAAAAATTCTTCGATGTCAGAATCAGTTCCCTCGCTTTCAATCGCGCCAGTGGCTAGAGTCTCACGGGCAATTATGTCCCCAAATTTTTCAAAAATTTTCTCTCCTCCCTGGTAGAAAATGGTGATCCGGTTGTCAACTTCATATCCCGCTTTTTTCCGAAGCTCTTGGATGCGCCGGATGAGTTCCCGGGCCTCTCCCTCGAGGCGCAGCTCATCTGTTATGACAATATTGAGGCCGGCCATCGAATTCCCTTCCTGTTCGATGTATATTCCCGGATCTTTTTCAATCGATCCGTAAAAGCCGATTTTTTTCACGTTCACTTCTTCCTTCAGAAGATCCAGCAGATTGTCATCGATAATTTCGTTGACCATCAACTCTTTGAGGGGCTGGCGTACTTTGATTCCGGCTTTCGCCCGAGCGGCCAGCCCCATTTTTACGAAACGCCGCACAAGTTGCATTTGCTTGTTGAGTTCATCATCAACCATTTTTTCATCTGCAGCTGGAAAATCAACCAGATGCACAGATTCTTCTCCGGAAAGATTCTTATAAATTTCCTCCGCTACAAAAGGCGTGAACGGCGCCATCAGCTTTGACAGCTCTGTTAGTATGTAATGCAAGGTTTCGTAAGCCTGTTTTTTATCCTCATCACTCTCGCTCCCGCCTGCCGGAGAGGCCGGTTTCCAAAATCTTTTACGGCTCCGGCGAATATACCAGTTAGAAAGATTATCAATGAAGACCGGGAATAATCTTGCCGCTCTCGAAAGTTCGTAGGATTCCATATGCCGATTCACATTTTTTATCAGGCTATTCAATTCAGAAATTACCCATTTATCCAGCAAATTTCCAAGACTAAGTCTTGGGGACACCCCAAGACTTAGTCTTGGTTCAAATTTGTCAATATTCGCATAGAGGGCAAAAAAGGAATATGTATTCCAAAGCATCCGAAACATCCCCTTGAAGATATCTTTTAGCTCATCGTCTGAAAAACTCAGATTTTCCCCTTCCATAAGAGGCGAACTCATGAGATAAAAGCGAAAAGCGTCTGCCCCGAAGCGGTTGACGAGCATGTTAGGGTCAGTGAAATTCCCAAGAGACTTGGATAGCTTTTTCCCATCCGCGCCGGTGATGGTCCCCGTTGTCACGGCGTTGAGAAAACTTGGCTTCCCAAACAATCCCACAGAAAGAACATGGAGAGTATAGAACCACCCCCGCGTCTGGGCAATATACTCGGAAATGAATTGGGCGGGAAACCTTTTTTCAAATTCTTCCTTGTTTTCGAAGGGATAGTGGAATTCGGCAAAAGGCATCGAACCAGATTCCACCCAGCAGTCGAAAACATCGGGAATCCTTTTCATTGTTCCGCCGCATTTTTCGCAAGGAAAAGTTATTTCGTCAATCATCGGCCGATGATAATCCTCCAGTTTTTTTCCGGACAATTTTTCCAGTTCCCTGAAAGACCCAATTATCCTAATATTATCGCATTCCAAGCTTTTGGCTTTTTTGTTGTCGCATTGCCAAATCGGCATCGGGTTTCCCCAATATCTTGAGCGGGAAATATTCCAGTCGGGCGCTGTCTCAAGACCGTTCCCAAACCTTCCTTCTTTGAGATGCTTGGGGTGCCAGCTGATCTTTTCATTTTCCGCCAAAAGTTTTTCTTTCAGCTCTGAAACTTTGATGAACCAGGCCGGCTGGGACATGTAGATGAGCTTGGTGTCGCAACGGTGGCAAAAAGGATACGAATGGCCCACATTTTCTTTCTTGAAAACAAACCCTCTCTCGGATATATCCTTTAAAATTTTGAAATTCGATTCCCAGACATTTTCGCCCACCCAATCGCCTTCGATGAATTTTCCTTCATCATCCACGTTTTCAATGATGGGCAGGTTGTTTTCTTTTCTCACCCGGAAATCGTCTTCGCCGAAAGCCGGAGCGATATGGACGATTCCCGTCCCGTCTTCAAGACTCACAAAATTGCCGGTCACCACGCGGTATCCATTTTTTATGGTGTGCGCAAATATAGGCTCGTATTCGATTCCCTCCAAATCTTTGCCGGCTATTTCATTTTCGATTTCAAAACCTTCTCCAAGCGCTTCAAGGCGGTCTTTGGCCAAAATATATTTTTCTTTCCCCTGCCGCGCAACTGCATATTTCTCTTTCGGATTCACGGCGATGGCGACGTTCGCCAAAAGCGTCCAGGGCGTAGTCGTCCAAACAAGGAAAAAAGTGTCCGGATATTTTTCGCCTTTCACTTTTAACTTGAAATATACCGAAGCGTCTTTGACTTCTTTATAGCTTGAATCCATCGCCACCTCAAAATTGGAAAGGGGCGTCGAACAGCGCGGGCAATAAAGGGATATTCTCGAGTCTTTGTAAACCAAATTTTTTTTATGGAGCTCTGAAAATCCCCACCAGACCGATTCCATGAAAGAGCTATCCATTGTTTTGTAGGAATTGTCGAAATCCACCCAGCGGCCGATCCGGCGGACTGTTTTTTTCCACTCGTCTGCAAACTGGAGAACGGTTTTTTTGGCCTCCGCGTTGAAGCGCCCGATATTTTTTTCAATGTCCCTTTTGCCTTTATAGCTGAACTTTTTTTCAATGATGTTTTCAATGGGAAGGCCGTGGGTGTCCCATCCCCACCGGCGCGGGACCCGGAAGCCTTTCATAGTCCAATATCGCGGCACGACGTCTTTCGAGGTTGAGGCCAGAAGATGCCCATGATGAGGAAGGCCGGTGGCAAAAGGCGGCCCGTCGTAAAAAGAATAAAGCTCCGCGTCTCGGCGAAGTTCCAGGGATTTCTCAAAAATTCTATTTTCTTCCCAAAACTTGAGAATTTTTTCTTCCATTTCAGGAAGGCTTTGTTTGGGATTGACTGGATTGAACATGGTTAAAAGCGAAAATCTAAAAAGCAAAAACTGCAACTGAAAACTAAAATTTTTCCATTTAGTTTTTGGATTTTAATTGTAGCTTCTCGATTTTACATTTTAGTTTTATATTTTTCTATAAATCTCGAGCGTTTCCCGGGCGCACTTGGACCAGCTGAATTTTTTGGCTTGCTGCCTGCCCTTTTTCGCGAGTTCAAATCTCAAATCCCTATCTCCAGCCAAGCGCTCCATTGCCTTTCCAATTCCTTCCGTATCATGCGGATCGACATAGAGCGCCGCGTCTCCCGCCACTTCCGGAATGGAAGCGACGCGCGAAACAAGGCACGGCGCGCCGCAAGCCATGGCTTCGACAATTGTCTGGCCGAAACCTTCATAAAGGGACGGCATCACGAAAAACTCCGCGTGGCAATAGAGGGGCTTGAGGTCATCTCCGCCGACATATCCGGTGAAAACAACGTCCTCTTTGATTCCCAGATCTTCGGCCTGCTGGAAATATTCCTTAAAAAGCCAGCCTCGCTTCCCGGCTACGACAAGCTGATAATCAAATTTACCCTGATATGAATTCTTGAACCGGGCAAATCCCTCGAGGACACGCGTCAGATTTTTTCTCGGCTCAAGCGTTCCCAGAAAAAGTATATACTTGCCATTTATCTTGTAGTCTTTCTTTATTTTCTCCGCCGGCACGGAACAATCTTCGAAAAATCTTTTGTCGATGCCGTTCAAAACCACGTAAATATCTTTTTCCGGATAGCCAAGCAGCTCCTTGGCGTCTTTTTTGGTCGACTCGGAAACGGCAATTATCCGGTCAGACTTTTTGGCCATGAACTTGTAGAGGGCCTTGGTTTTGGCCGCGGAAAGACGCGGAAACAAATCCGGGACGCGATAAGGCGCAAAATCATAGAAAGTTGTCACAATCTTTCCCCGGTAGGACGCCGGAACGCGGTAAAGCGGCGACGTCACGTGGAGCAAATCCATCTTTTCCCGGGAATAGGTAGCCAGCCCCAGAATTTCGCTATAGGCTCCCGGCATATATTTTTTATAGTCGGAAAAGGGGAAAAATTTTATCTTGACATTCGGTCGGGTGAATTTTTTGACATCCTTGTCCCGGACCTTGAAATCAAAAAAGAGGATGTACTGGTTCTTCGAGTCAATTTCCAGAATATTTTTCACGAGATGCCAAACATAATGCGCCACCCCGCTCGGGGCGGATTTTTCAGGATTCAAGATGGCTCTCGCGTCGATTCCTATGCGCATATCAATGTTTTTTCTTCAATATAAGACTTATACTTCTGTTTTAACTATACCTTATTATACCCAGTAGTACAATCTTTCAGGAATTATTCTTCAACCGTCTAATTAGTGTCACAAAATTGTACTACCGGGATACGCGAAAGACAAGCTTGGTCTTCTTGTGATATTTGTTCCTGTCGTGTAAAATGTATGCATGCGGAAAAATAACTTCGCTGAAAAAACAAGCTTGCTTCTCTTAATTTTGCTCTTTGCCGTCGGGCAATTTTATTTTGTGCCAGTCAAAGCAAAGACAAATGTGAAAAAAAGCGTCGTCCCGGAAACGAGCAGTGGCTGGGAATTCAAAGAACACGAAGTTGTCGTGAAAATTGATTGCTCAAATTGTCTTGGATCCATCGCAAAAAAATATGATGTCTATCTTTCCCCCTTGGGGGGAGGCGAAAATGAATATTTCTATCTCGCTAAAAGCCTTTCCAAAAAAACGGCTCGGAAGTTGGTGAAAGAATTCGAAAAGGACTCGAACATCGAACTTGTTCAGCCAAATTTCAAATATAAGCCGCTTGCCATGGTTTCCAAAGACGCCTATTTTTCCCGGGAGTGGTGGCTCTTTGACAGCACCCAAAGCGCCGGCGGCGTGAGCGCCACTTCGGCCTGGGATCTCGAATCGAAAAGCCAGCGCAATGTGGCTGTGGCCGTCATCGACAGCGGTGCGAACCTGAAGCACAAAGACCTCAAAAAAAATCTGACCAAAGGTTCCGCCAAAGGAAAGAACTTTGAAAATCCGAAAAAAAAGCCGACCGACAGCGATGGCCACGGAAGTTTTGTTTCCGGAATCATCGCCGCCCAGACAAACAATAAACGAGGGGTTTCCGGAGGAAGTTTTTTTAATCACCTCCGCATTATGCCCCTTCGCTTTGACTTTACTACCTCCCAGGCAATTGAAGCCCTGAATTATGCCAAAGCCAAAGGCGTCCTGGTCGTGAACGCCAGCTGGGGAGGCTATGGCGATGACGGACTGGACTTGGCTCTCAAGGATGCCATTTCCTCATATCCCGGAGTTTTTGTCGCCGCTTCCGGAAACGAAAGCCTGAACCACGACAGCGGAAACGCCGACGACAAGATGTATCCTTGCGATTTTGATCTCGCCAATATTATCTGCGTCAGCGCGACGGACCAAAACGGGAATCTGGCTGACTATTCCGATTTTGGCGCGACTTCGGTTGATGTTGCCGCGCCCGGTGGAACAGATGGCTCCTTCCTTATTGGGCTTTCCATGTCAAAAAGCAGATACGATGAAGCCGAGGGCAGCTCCCTCTCCACCGCTTTCGTGAGCGCCGAAGCCGGACTCCTTTTTTCAAAGTATCCCAATCTCTCCGGCACACAAGTGATTGAGATTGTAAAAAATTCTGTTGACACCAACGCCAGCCTCACTGGAAAAGTTTCAAGCGGCGGAAAAGTGAACTTTCAAAAGGCGCTCCTGAATGGAGCGAATTATTAAGGCTTCAAAAGGTTTTACGAAAAAAATTTCCGAAAGGAAATTTTTTTATACAATATACCAGATACTAGATACCAGATACTAGATACTAGATATGAAATCAATACGCTCCTTTGATATCCACTCCCGAATAATAATATTTCAGAACCCAATCATATTTTTTTCCGTCACCGACCCAGCCGACTGCGCCGTGGGCCGAAAGCCCATACATGTGGTTTCCGTCGCCGGGATTGTCTTGCGTCCCGTTCTTGTGGTCTTTCACCGATTTCAGATAAGGAAAATCATCACCGGGATAATCGCGCGTGCGCCCGTTGGTGTATGAGCAATATGGTGTCAGCGCCGTTTTTCCTTTGTAAGCGACAATTTTTCCCCGCGTTTCTTCCGTCGCCTGTTTCATCTTTGGGAACCTTTCTTCGATTTTATAACCTTTATAAATCTGGTCGTTCGAGGTGTCATTGAGGGAAAAATTTTCGCCCGAGTGCTTGGTGCGCTTTTCGTTATGGTAATATCCGTAGGTTCGGAAAATGATTGAAAAAAGTTTATAATATTCCGTCTTTGAATCGCCGATTTCCCCTGTCCCCCAGGTATATTGCTCCATCGGAAGGACATTGATGACCCAGGCTTCGCCGTCGTCATTGAAAGAAAGCTCCAGCTTTCCGCGGTATTCGTCGTATTTCACTTCCCCGGATTTATAGCATCCGAAGGGATTTGATTTTTTGTCAGCGCTGGTGTTCACTTCGCAATCGTCAATTTCAAAAATTCCGTTCCCGCCCACCGGCTCAAGAATCAGATAGTCTCCGCTTGTGAGAGCCCCGTATTCTCCGTCATCTCCCCGAATAGTGAAATAGTCTCCTGAATAAACCGCCCGGATGGCTGCATTTTGGCCTCCGAGAATTTCCCGCAAAACGTTCCCGCTTTTGTCTTTTATTCTGAAGCCGGTCGTGTTGTTCACGGTTATCGTTTTGTGATTTTCGGTGTTCAATTTGAAAAGACCCACTTTCATATCCGGCCCGAGCGATCCGGAAATTTGCCCCAGCCTTTTGAGCGCCTTTTTTACCTTGTTATATTCCCCTTTTGAAACCTTCGGGAGATACTTTTGCCAAATTGTTGGATCAATCCCATTTTTTTCAAGCAATTTTTGCCATTTTGTCACTTTTGACTTTTTGGCCGCCTTCACGGATTTTCCTCTTGTCGCTTTGAGATATTCGCTCCGGCTGATTTTGGGCTTGTATTTTGCCCAGAGGGATTCGGACACGTTGTTTTGCTCCAGAAGCTTTTGCCATTTGGTTTTTTTGGCCGCTTCGGCTTTTTGGGGAGAAACAAAAAAGCCTCCCCCGGACAGAAGCACTGCCATGACAAGAAGAGGCAAAAAAGACGATTTTAGTCTGATTTTTATGTTCATTTATACTCGGAAATCAGCTTTTTACGAGTATATAATAGTTTAGCACATTTTTGGGAAAAAGTCCATTCGTCAAATTTCCGAAGTTATCGTCTTGCGAAAGCCGTACGTCCCCTCATCCTCTCTTCCATCTTTTTTTGAAATTCTCTCTTGCTAATAATTTTTGCTATTGCATTGTATTTGGGAGGATAATTGAGATTTTCCACAAAGCCTGCGACAAGGCATCGGTAGATATGGCGCTTCTGGTTTTCGGCCTGGGCTGGAATGAGTAAAGTTTTCACGTTTTCTCTCATCACATACACTGTTCCGTTCTTTTCTTTTTTCGCAAAAACCCGGTCTCGGTTCACCGCGAACAGAATTTTGGGATCCATTTTGAAAAATTTGGCAATTCCTTCAAAAGACCATCCCCTTTCAACTTCATGCCGCCAAAAATTGTTTCTCGGCAATTCTCGTTTGTAATGATTGATTTTGTTCTCAATGAATTTCAGAAATCCTTCGTAGCTCGGTTTTTCCGGTTCCTTGAGATACTTCCAAATGAATCCCCCATTATACCCGGAGAGAGCAAGGTTTATGTCACCGGTCCGCGCAAAAAGATCTTTGAGACATCTGGCAGCAGCGCGAGCGCTTTTGAAAACATCCAGCCTTTCGTCAATTTTTCCGGTTGGAATTTTTTTCCCTTTTTTGTCTCTCTTGAAACCTGTTTCGACTCTAAGCCCATAGTTGCGGGCAGTTGCCGGCATAAATTGATAGGGTCCAGCCGCACCTTTGGGCGAATCTTTTTTCCAATTCCAATGCGATTCGGGGAGAGCGAGATAAAAAAGATTGATGGCTTCTTCAGGAACTACTTCGCCCGAAAAAGCGCCACGAAATTCATCTTCAAATATTTTTCGAAGCTGCGGTATCCAGGGATGCATGGCCAGATATCCGTCCTCAAGGCTTTTCTCAAGCTTTGGGTTTTTTCCTTCATAGGCCCGGCACCAAAATCCTTCCGTTCCAAGAGCAGTCTCGCGGTCAATTTTTACCGGATTCCAGTCTCGAAGTTCCAGTACGTTTGATACAGCCTGAAGATTTTCCGGATAGATGTCACTTTCTTTGTGAGAAAACTCAACTTCGGTTTCGGTTTTTTCCTCAATCTTTTCCCTTTCTGCCAAACTTTTCCCATATCCCAAGGCTTTCCCCAACCAGCCATATTTCTTTTCCGCCAACACCGCCGCTCCCCCGCCCAGCACAAGCGCTCCGAATTTCAGAAAATCCCGGCGGGATATTCCCCCTTGCTCTTCCGGATTTTTTTTGTCCGGCTTTTTTCCCTCGATTCTTTGATTTTCGAGAAACCGCTTTTGCGGATCGTATTTTTCCATGTTATATATATTTTATCCCATATTCTTGCCAAAGGGAAACTTTTGCCGTAGAATACAAGAGTATTTTCAGCCAAAGGCTGATCCGCCTCCGGCGGAAACAATCGAATATTCCCGGATTGATTATCGTTGAGCAGTTTCAGCCAGAGGCTGACCCGCCTCCGGCGGGGACTGTAAATAGTTATGTATACGGTTTACGTTCTAAAGAGTTCAAAAAACGAAAAAAGATATATTGGTTATACTTCAAAAAAAGCTCTCAAAAGATTAGGGGAACACAATCGAGGTTGCAATAAGTGGACACGCTATAATAAACCCTTTACTATGGTTCACTTGGAAGAATTTTCTGAAAAATCTGATGCAATAAAAAGAGAGAATTTTTTGAAGTCTGGCCAGGGAAGAAAATGGCTAGACGAGCACATAAAAAATTTTATTCCCGGGTAGCTCAATGGTAGAGCAGTTGACTGTGAACATTAAACGCAGCTTCCTAAGGAAACTTAGGTCGAAAAATTTTGGGATAACGGTGAAAGCTAAATCGCTCTTTTTGAGGGGTATGCTAATACCGTGGGAACCCCGATGTAACATCAGGGGCACCGTAGAGACTAGATACCAAAATGCCTAAATCAAAATTATTTTGATAAGGCAATGATATAGTCCACCCCTTCTGGAAACATTAGGATAAGTGTAATCAATTGGTTGTCGGTTCGAATCCGACCCCGGGAGCACCGACAAAATACCGCCAAATTAAGTGGTATTTTTGCATTTTGAAAGCCAAATATGGGCGGTTCGAAAGTGAGAAATCAGCCATTTTTTCGAAGCTTTATACAAAGCTTTTTTTGGTATCCGGCCGGTATTCGAACTCCGTCTTTTGCTTGAAAGACGATTGATATTTGCAAAAAAAACTATCTTACCTTAATCTATTTTTTAGTCGGGAGGAGATTTATCAAATTATATCCCCGCTCTTTTCAAACCAAAAAATATAGGAGGGTGACCGAAATGCCTGAAAAGAACACTAATGTCGAAGCATCGGCCCAATTGCTCGCAGGCGCGCTTGAGAAATGGTCGCCTGAAGAAATCCTTGCCTCAGAAATTCCTGAGAAGAGGAAGGAGGAAATTTTCCTCAACCGGTATTTGCAAAAAGTCCGAAAGATAGCCGGGCAAATGGCCTATAAGCTTCCGGCGGATGTCCACGCCGACGATTTGGTCGGGGCGGGACTGCTGGGCTTGGTTGGTGCGATGAGCAAGTTTGACCCTTCAAGACAGGGCAAATTTTGGACGTATGCCACGTTCCGAGTGAAGATGGCCATACTGAACGAACTTCGCTACATGGATGCCATACCCAGATCATTCCGTAACAAGATGAAGATCTTGGGCAAGGCTCGCAGTCAGCTGACAAAAATTCTCGGACGCTCGCCCTCAGAAGATGAACTCATCGAGCATCTCGGGATTTCTTTCGAGGCATACCACGAATTGGCCAACATTGAGTCGACCGGATTTGTGAACATTGATGAGCTCAGGGGTTATCCGGCTACGCAAGATGAAACGATGGAAAAGGTGCACCGAAACAGCGCCAGAGTCTCGGCTCCAATCTTTCTCAGTGTTCTTCCCAATCAAGAACAAATTGTTTTGAAAAGGTTTTACTACGAAGACCGCACCATGAGGGAGATCGCGAAGGAAATGGGGTTCACGCCGCCGAGAGTTTCTCAGTTTCATGCCCAAGCCATTCTGAGGCTCAAAATCGTTAACGCAGCCTCGGAAGCCTTGAAAAAAGGCAGTGTTCCCAATCTTTCTTTCCTTGAGACGGAAAGAAAATCATGGATGATGGGGCTGAACCGTGCCTATGAAACCGATGTGGAAAAAATACGGGAGCTCGCGGCAAACAATAATTTCCAAATGGCCGCGGAGAAATTCCCGGGCGAGGAAATCGACCCAGTGGAGCTTTCGCTCAGGATATTCTTGTATCTCGAGCCAATGGAAATAAAATTTCTTTGGCTCCTTTTCGTGAAAGGTTATCATCAGTCGAAGGCTGTCAGAATCTTGAATCTAAATTTAAGAACTGCGCAGCGCTGGAAGAAAGGGTTATTCCAGAAAATATCTCCGGGATGATACGGTTTCCCCCGAAGCAAAAACGGCCCATCCTTGCGATGGGCCGCTATTTTTTATTTTAAAATAAATATTTTTGTGTCAAACGATACAATTTATTTTCCGCGCCTCCTTCAAGCAAAAATCAATATTTGGATAGTATTTCTTAATATCCAAAGTTCGATAATCGTTCCATCTTGAGAGCAATCCTTCGCCAAGGCTACGGAATTGCATGCCAAAGTGGTATAATATTCCATATAAGCCTTGGTTTTTGTTATGTATAATACTTATATTTTGCTAAGCTCAAAATCTCATATATTTTATTTTGGTTCAACAAATAATTTAAGAGGAAGAATTCATCTTCATAATTCTGGAAAAGTTAAATCTACAAAACCTCATATACCTTGGAAGCTAGTTTGGTATTGTGCTTTCGAAACAGAAAAACAAGCGAGAGATTTTGAGCTTTACTTAAAAACAGGTTCGGGAAAGGCTTTCACCTATAAGCGTTTAGTATCGGTAGCCTTGGCGAAGGATTTTACACTGGGGCGAAAAAGTAGTCCGAAGTCAAAGACGTAGGATACCTGTCCCGGGAGCAACTTTACACATAGCACTTGGCGTGCTATTTTTCACTATCGCAATCATTTCAAGGAGGGGGCGATGGAAAATATAAAGAACCTATTGGGCCTTCGGATCCATAACGAGTGCATCATGGACAGGTTCACCTGGAGCCTTGTCATGGCTTGTGAACGAATAGCGAACAAATTTGTTGGCAAACCTGAAAGCACCTGCGCTGAAAAGGAGATGGGGCCTCTGGAGGCAAGAGTCAAAATCGTGGAAGGCGAAGAAGACAAGGCGTATAAAAAAGCCTTGCGACTGTTGGCCAAGCTGCGTCCGGCATACAAAAAATACCTGCCCAAGCGAGGCAAAGGAAATAAAATTCCCGATTTTTCCGACACACTGAAAAAGAAAATGCGATTGGCTGTCTGGGTCGGAACAGGAAACGAAATTCCTTTCGGAAACCTGCGCGAAGTCTTGGTCAAAAATCTTCTCAAAGAGAGGGGATACACTTATCGGAGGAGTGATTTGAAATGGTATCGCGGCGGCCTGTGCGTCGGGAAAGACCTGTTTGACGCTCTGGAGCATCTGGAAAAGCTTGAAGCGGTTGACAGAAGCCGATTGACGGTCAGTTTCTAGGAGACTAATATGCCTGCTAAAGTCGAAATAACCCAACACAGCGCTGCATGCTGGGAACTGAAAGTAAATCTTATACCGCGGCACAACGATCCGCGCAAACACGAATTCGAGGCTTTCTTAGCGCATAACAATCTTCGCGTCAATAAAGATTACGGATGGAGCGCGAGGGGATATCAAATCCTAACCATTCTCGTTGAATCACATAGCCAAGCGGAGGAGGCGAAGAAACTGATTGAGGAATGGGGGGAAGAGAATTTGCCGAAATGAAGCAGCAACAGAGATAGCAAAAAGGTCGGAGATCCTCCGGCCTTTTAAAATTATTATTTGCATCACATTTTTATCAAGAAAAAATTGACCCTTTTCACTATCTATAAGGAATTTTTCAAACATACCCTCTTGTATTTTTTATCGAGTGACCGATCCGGTTCGAATATTGCCGCGGGAGCGAAGATATACAAGGCTAGGTTTTGGCACTTCTTAATCCCGGAATCGAAGATGAGGCGCAGAAAATGCCTCAAAATCATTACGGCGGAAAATGGAAAAGGAGCTAGCCTTCAATCCGGAAAGCGGCCACTTTCTCGTCGGGCAGAGTGAAAAGCAAGTTTGTTTTCAAAAACCGCCTTGAATTAGCGGTTTTTTAAGCGGAAGTGAAAATATGATTTATCCCAAACAGGACTTATCTTGGAAAAACGGTTTATTTCGACCGCTTAAACGAACCCGAGCTTTTCGCCTTCCAGGTGTATTTTTTGCCCCGACTGAAGCGGGTGGTGAATTTATTTTTAGCGGAATTCGGAACTATCTGGACCGTTTTATGCTTTCTTTTTATTTTCACTCGCACTCTTTTCGTCACTGCGACCTCGCTCCCCCGTACCCGGGCAAAAGTTATGTAAGCTCTTTTTGAAACGAGCCCAACGGCGATGATTTCACGCCAGTCGTCGCCGAAAAAGTTGAGGTCTGTATATTCAACCGTTGTCGGATCGATTGTGAAAAAGTCATGATAGTTTCCGTTGGCATACATCTTGCTGCCGCTCGAAAAAATATCGGCCGGATCGCTCGAGTTTGCAACATAACCCTCTGGCGCGGCGAGGGAACAAACTTGTGAAGTTGTATATGCGTCCCCCAGTCCGTCGCTGTCCACGTCTCGGTAGTAGGTTTGATTGGACGAAACAGCCGCGTCATAATCGTTGCAATCCGTCGCATAGGAAACGCCGTCCGAGTCGGCATCAAGGCAAGTGATCGGGTAACTTGCGTATTTCACCACTTGTCCACTGTCGTCATTGGCGATGTACACATCGGCTGTGCGGGATAGACAATTCGTTTTAATCGCGATACCTTCCTGCTGGGCACTGTCCGGAAGAGAATAGTGTTCGACTATCCCGTCGGCCGCGTTGAGTTCCAGCAGCGCGTTCGCTGAATCAAATATGGCATAAGTAATCCCGGTATCTGAATTATAGTCTATACCGGAAATGTCGGAATAGCTTGCATAGGGCGTGATGGTTTCGACATAATCGACGTCGCCGCCCACGGAAAGATTCAAGTCGAAAACATATATTTTTCCGTTCTCCTGCAGACCGGCATAAAAATACCCATCCCGGTAAGTAAGGCCTTCAAGTCCCTGATTAGGGTCCGCGCTTGCCATCCAGGACGTGAGATCCCATGATTTTCCAGTAAGTGATTCAGCTCCCAGATCAAATTCCGCGATACTATCCGGATTTTCGACGCCGATATAGAGATAACGGTCATTTTCCGCAAGAGTGATTCCTTCAAGATCAGGATTGCCGGCCAACGGCCAGGTATTTAGCGTAGTTCCCGTTGAGTTAATTTCTTTGAGAGTCCCACTATCCTCAACCACGAAAATCGATTGCCTTCCCTCGTGCCAAACTATCCCGCTTGGCTCGGACAATGTCGCAATTGTCGTCCCCGCCCCTCCCGGCCAGCTGTCAATCGCAAAGCAGTGCCAGGGAAAAGTAGCTGAAAAAATAATGATGCTAAAAAGCTTGATTGTATTTTTCATTTTTTGTTTTTTTCAAAACCCCATTTCAAGAATAACCAGCGAAATTTTTTTACGCTCCATTACTTCTATTATTCCACAAAATTCCCGCGTGGGACAGGGGACAAAGCTCTTTTGTTGACAAAATCCCCCAAAATGTTATGCTTATGGCGTTATGGAGCGAGCAATTGTAGCGTAGTCGAACTCTTAAATTTGCATCGCGACCCATTTAAATAATCTATACACAAGAATGGCACAAGGAACTATCAAGCGGTTGACTGACCGCGGATTCGGATTCATTGCCCAGGAAGGCAGTGACAAGGATCTTTTCTTCCACTCCAACGAACTCCAAGGTGTTGAGTTCAATGATCTGAAAGAAGGCGACAAAGTTGAGTTTGAAGTCAGCGAAAGCCCGAAGGGGCCAAACGCGACTCAAGTGAAACGAGTCTAGTCAAATTGAAGCAGCCCCGACACGACGTCGGGGTTGTTTTTTGACAAGACTGAATTTTGGGTATATAAATAACGTATTATAATTGCAGTAAATAATCACTTTCTGCTCCTTAGAGCCTGTTTTTGAAGTCTCTTTCGTCGCGAAATTTTATAATTTCGAGCGAAAACAATGAAGCGCGAGGAGGCATATGCAGAGCATACGCCGACAAGCGATAAGTTGTTTGCAGCCGAAATTATGAGATTGCGGCAGAATACGGACTTTGAAAACAGGCTCTTTAGCAGATTTTGTTTTTTAGCCAAATGGAAATCAGAAACATCGCCATTATTGCCCATGTGGACCATGGAAAGACGACCATCACCGACGCCATCATGCGCCAGACCGGAATGGAAAAAGATGAAGCCGCGACCATGGACTCTGACGCCCTTGAAAAAGAGCGCGGCATCACAATTTATTCCAAAAATACTTCTGTATTTTACAAAGGAACGAAAATCAACATCGTGGACACGCCCGGACACGCTGATTTTGGTTCTGAAGTGGAGCGGGTTCTCCGCTCAATTGACAGCGTCCTTTTGGTCGTTGACGCCCAGGAAGGACCCATGCCTCAAACTCGGTTCGTTCTCAAAAAATCTCTTGAGCTGGGGCTGAAACCCATTGTTGTCATCAACAAAATCGACAAGCCGGCGGCTGAGCCAGAAATGGCCCAGGAAAAAGTTTTTGAACTTTTTCTTGATCTGGGTGCGACAGACGAACAGCTTGATTTTGAAACGGTCTACTCTATCGGCCGGGATGGCATTGCCAAAATTCATTTGGACGACGAATCGAAAGATCTCTCTCCTCTTCTTGATACTATTCTTAAAAAAGTTCCGCCCGCCTCCCAAAATACCAGTGCCCCTTTTCGCTTCCAGCCTTTTAGTCTTGCTTATGATAATTTTCTCGGGAGATTGGCCATCGGCCGAGTGCAAGAAGGAACTATCAAAAATGGCGAAGCTTTTGTTCGGAAACCTAACGGAGAAACCCGTAAAGGGAAAATAATCAAAATGTTCACTTTTGAAGGGCTTGCCAAAAAAGAAGTTTCGGAAGCTCTGGCTGGAGACATAGTGATGGTCGCGGGCCTCCCGGACATTGATATCGGCGAAACAATTTGTGAAAACGAAGAACAAGCGCCGCTTCCGGCCATCAAAATTGATGAGCCGACAATTTCTCTTAATTTTTTGGTCAATGACTCGCCTTTTGCCGGGCGCGAAGGAAAATTCGTGACGACGAAGCAAATCAAAGAGCGCCTCAAAAAGGAACTCGAAGTGAATGTCGGCCTCAAAATTGATTTTAATCCACCAGCCCGCATTGCTGCGCAAAGCATTTCTGGCGGGCCGGCTGGCGGACCAGAATATTATAAAGTCTTCGGCCGAGGCGAACTTCATATCGCCATTCTTCTTGAGAATATGCGCCGCGAAGGATATGAGCTCCAGATTTCCCAGCCCCAAGTGATTATTAAAGAAGAAGACGGGAAAAAGCTTGAGCCTTTTGAAGAAGTGACGATTGACGTGCCCGAAAAATCATCGGGGGTGATCATTGAAACACTCGGAAAAAGAAAAGGATTGATGACGCAAATGGAACAGCGCGGAAGCCAGGTCAGGATGATTTTTGAAATTCCCACCCGAGGCATTTTGGGTTATCGCGGGCAGTTCATGATTGATACCCGGGGGGAAGGAATCTTTTCCAGCCGTTTCCTTGAATTCCGCCCCTTCACCGGCGAAATCGCTAAACGGGAAACCGGATCTATGGTTTCAATGGCCACTGGAAAAGCGCTGGGCTTTTCGCTGGCCAACCTTCAGGAACGCGGAAGCCTGTATATCGATCCAACCACCGAAGTATACGAAGGGATGGTTATTGGGAACGTTTCCAAGGGCCACGATATGGCCGTGAACCCGATCAAGGGAAAACAGCTCACCAATATGCGCGCGTCCGGCGCCGATGAAGCCATCAATCTCACTCCCCCTCTGAAGCTCACGATTGAGCGGGGACTGGAAATCATGGACGAAGACGAATATCTCGAAATCACCCCCGAAAGCGTGAGGCTGCGCAAACAATTTCTCACCGAAAACGAGCGCGTCCAAGCCGGACGGAAAAGAAGATAATTCTATCCTAAGATCTATCCTAAGATCCGATCTTAGGATAGATTTCCGGGTAGTAATATGTGTAACAATTAACCTTCAAAACTATGAAAATGCTCCCTTGCCAGCGGTTTTTGTTTAAGGCGGTGTTACGTAGCATGCTACGTAATTCTTTTCTCACGGTTCGTGCTTCGCGCTTTCAAAGTCTAATTTTAGGAAAGATCGCCTTGAAATTTTTTCTCTTTTTTTATCTCCCTTTATATGATAAAATCAAATCTCAATCTGCTTGAGAGATATAAAAAGTCACGGCGCTAAAGCGTAATAGCAGTTGCGCTCCAAGCGCAAGCTCATGTTCATCTTTAAAATCAGGGGGAAAAGGAAAAAGGTTTGGTTTTTTTTGTCCGCATTTGTCATGGCTGGAATTGTTTTCGGTGGGCTTTTTTGGGCAAGGCAAAAAGCGGAAAAACCAGTTCCTGCCAAGCCGATCCCTATTCCCGAAGAGAAATTTCCTACTCCAGCCCCTGAAGAAATTTCTATTCCGCCTCTTCCCGGAATCGGTGAAGAAAAGCCGCCTCCTCCGCCCGTTTCGATGAACCGCGTCAAGAAAGAAGGCTGCGTCGCCGACGGGCTTCTTTCACAATATAATCCCGACAGCGACCAGTTCATTGGCCTCATCAACCGCTCGAACTGCTACTATTTCCACCGGGCCATTGAAACCTGGCGCCAACCGCCGCGCTTTGAAGTGATCAACAATGTGATGAATCGAATTACCAGGGAAGATGTTGTCTACGGCATGTTTATCGCCGAAGCTTTGGACACGAACGACAATTATCAAAACGCCTCAAGTGGCCACTACTTTCGCTTCCGCAAAATGTGCCACCGGGATACGCTGAATCACTGGGGTGAACACACTTGCGTCCCGACTTTTTCCAGCGCTGAATACCGCGATTACCTAAAATACATCACCCGGCGGGCGATTGATACGGGAATCCAAAGCTTCACTTTTGGACAAATATATATGCAGGAAAGTTCAAATCGGAAATACGCGCCCCAAATCGTGAAAAAAATCCGCGCTTATGCCAAGAAAAAAGGAGTCGACGTGGTGATTGGCGCCCAGACCGGATCGATCACTGACCCGAAATATTTGAAAATTTTCGACTACATCGAGGGTGGCGTCGGCATTGACGAAAACGGAAATGTCGAAAATGGCCCCTGTCTTTCCAAGAAAGGTTCCTGCTGGGCGCTGCTTTGGCACAAGAATTTTTCCGCAAATGCAAAAAATGTCCTTCTTCATCTTGACTGGACCGGAATCAAATCCGACGACCTCGACATTTTCGCCCGCATGAGCCCCCAAAAAAGAGCCGAGACGCTCCAGAAGCTCCACCGAAAATTCACTTCGCAGAATATGGGATTTCTGATGCCATATTTCGGCGTCCTGGACAAGGACAATGGCGGCTGCTACGGCCCCAAAAAAAGATATTATTCCCCCGACAACGCTTACGGCTGCCGAGACGAGGACGCGATTAATAGGATATTGGCAAAGTAAC
The DNA here is from genome assembly GCA_001784875.1 of Candidatus Moranbacteria bacterium RIFOXYB1_FULL_43_19. Lineage (GTDB taxonomy): Bacteria > Patescibacteriota > Minisyncoccia > Moranbacterales > UBA11712 > UBA11712. The sequence continues at coordinate 67,799 of MFSH01000023.1, read as the reverse complement.
CGGGGCTTGAAACATATTTTCCTCATTTCGGGTAAACTGAAATATCCCGCTTGGTTTTTTGTATTAATCGACATGAGGATAATTTTTAAGAACAGAACTATGGCCAAGTATGTTGACGGGTTTGTGCTTCCGATCCCGAAGAAAAATATCGCAAGCTATCTCAAAATGGCCCAAATGGGGGCAAAGGTGTGGAAAAAATACGGCGCGCTCGAGTATATTGAGGCGGTCGGCGAAGATCTTAATCCCAAATCAATGGGAATGAAGTTTCTGACTTTTCCGAGGATAACCAAGGCAAAACCAGACGAGACGGTTGTATTCTCTTTCATCACTTTCAAATCGCGCAAGCATCGCGACCAAGTAAACGCCAAAGTGATGCAAGACCCGCTGATGAATGACCCGAAGATGAAGGATATGCCGATGCCTTTTGAAATGAAACGGATGGCCTACGGCGGTTTCAAGGCTATCGTTGAAAAATAAATGTATAAAGCGAATATTTTTTCTGCTCAGGGCCTAAAATCAAGATTATTTTTAATTTCTAAATAAAATACCATGAAAATGAATCCAGTTGTCCATTTTGAAATGCCGGCCGATGACAAAAAGCGCATGTCCGATTTTTATGCCAAGACATTCGGATGGAAAATCCAACAACTCGGCCCCGAAATGGGAGAATATGTTCTTGCGACGACCGCCGAGACCGACAAGAAAGGCATGCTGCAAAAGCCTGGCGCCATCAATGGCGGCTTTTATCAAAGAACTGATGACAAAGTGTCGCAATATCCCTCGGTGGTGATAAGCGTGGACAGTTTGAAGGAGCATATCAAAAAAGTTGAGGAAGCCGGCGGAAAAATACTCGGCGAGCAGATGGATATACCCGGCGTCGGGCTTTATATATCTTTTTCCGATACTGAAGGAAACCGCGTCGGCATGCTCGAGCCCGCTGCGGCGATGTGACCAGCCTAAAAAAATTATCTAATTTTATGCAAAAATCACACCCAATTTGTGGTTTGGGGTTCCTTTACTTTTCAGACAGTATCTCGAAAACCGCTCGAAAGGGCGGTTTTTTCACTTCCGCCCTCGCCCAAAATTTGAGGAGTGATGGAATAAACGAAATAGAGGCTTTTTTTAAGGACTTTAAAAAAATAAAAAACATTCCTAAACTTCGACTTCGGGGGAGATCACCAGAATCGTTCCGGTCATGACACTCGCGTGGGCGCTGCAATGGTAGGGATATATTCCCGGCTTTTCAAATGTCGTCGAGAAAGTGTCGCCGAGCTTGAGACCGCGGGAATTTTGTGCCGGAAAATAGGTATGGGCCGGATGTGTTTCCGTGTTCACGAAATGCTCCGCGTCGTCTTCCTGCACCCAAGTCACGACGGTCCCCGGGCTGATGATGATTTCTCCCGGTTCGAAAGCGATATTTTTCATTTTTATCATCACCTCTTTTTGCCCGCGAAGATCCGCAAAATCTCCGGCGCCTGACCTGTCGATCGCAAACTGGAATTTCCCGTCATGGCATGATCCGTCAGGCCAACAGGCGTTATGGGCCACGTCATAGAGACCGTCCGGAGAATCGGGATCCATTTTTTTTCGCATAGACAATTTGTTCGTGTCAATTATCGTTTCTCCGATTCCGTATTCTTTTCCGTTCATTTTGACCGATATCGCCGAAGGAGACGCGAGATCAAAATTAAAATCAATCACCACGTTGATCGGAACTCCGGCAAGTTTATCGCCGTGAGAAGGGGTATTGCCTTCGTAATGCGCGGATTTTTTCGGATTTTCAAAAATGATTGTTTCCGTCTCGCCCGTCGTTTCATTTTTGAGCGTGACATTGTCCGGCAGTTGATCCATGTTCCGGATGTCATTGCGAAAAATGAAATAACCGCCAAGAATTGCGGCGATTATTACAGCCGCGGCGAGCCACCCGTAATTTTTTATCCCGGAATTTCCCTTGTCAGCCGACTGACCTTGATTTTTTTGATTTTCCTCATTCATCTGAATGGTTGAAAGCTTATACATCCATACAATAACAATACACCATGGGGACAGAAAATATTTCCCGTAGCCGCCCGTGATCCAAGCGATAATATCTGTGCTTGCCAAATTTTTCCTAAAGTCTAATCTTTCCTAAAGTCGAACCTTAGGATTTCATACAAAGAAATACTGTTCCATTTTGTAGTATATCTGTATGAAGATCCCCCAGCCCCTGCCGCAATTTGAAAAGGAAAACGCTCTCATAATCGTTTTAGGACGGAAAAACGGGACTTTTTATTTTGCCCGCAAAGGCATGTTGGCCAAGGCGGGCGGTTTTGACGTCAAGCTGGAGCCCTATTCCGACCGCGAAGGTTTTTTCTTGAGGGCGGGACACGGCCTGGTTTATGGCTCCGGATCGTCGCTCAAAGACGAGAAAGAATATTTAAAAGCCAAATTTTTGAAAAATCTTGAAAAAAATTAAACTCTTTGGCGGCTCAAAAAAAAGTCAATGCCGCATATATATTTTCCCCAAAAGACATCATTCCCTCGGTTTTGGTAGCCGTCACGGGCGGGAGAATAAAAGAGCGGATGATCAAGGCCGTGTTTTCGGGAAATATGGGGAAAAAGCATCCCGTGGAGCTCGTCAGAATGATCAAGGGCTTTCAGGACGAAAAAAAGAGAAGATCAGTCAGCGACACTGCCGGCGAGGAGGAAAGAAAAATTTTGGAGAAATCAAACAGGGCTCGCAAAGTGATCAAAGGTAGGAGTGAAAATATTTAGCGGTTTCGTAATATGATTGAATAATAAAAGGAAATAAAATAGTATTAACTGTATAAATGCCGCTTTTGTGGTTGAGAGAGTGGCTGGGTTGATGAATTACAGGAGTTTTGATAACATATCAATCTCATGCGAAGACTCCGAATAACTTTGATCCTGATCGCGTTCCCGTTTTTGGCTGGAATATTTTTTGTGATGTCTAAAAAAAAGCCAGAGGCAATTCCTATGCCTCCGGCTCAATCCTATAATTCCACCGCTTCATCCCAGGCTCAAAACCAGGCTCCGTCCGAACCGGAGGCAGCTCTGCCTGCTGAAGTGAATCTTGCCATTCCATTCACTTCCCAAGCTCCGCACCAAAATTGGGATTTGCCTTACCAGCAATTTTGCGAAGAGGCTTCTGTCCTGATGGCGGCCAGCTATGTCAAAGGCAAGGTCATCGCGGGCCCCGATGATGCGGACGCAAAAATGCTCGCCATCAAAAATTTCGAAGAAACAAAATTCGGCTATTATGAAGATACGAACATTGAAGAAACGGCTCTCATTCTGCGGGATTATTTCGGACTCGCGAACGTGAAAACTATTTCTGATCCCAACTCCGAAGAAATAAAAAAGGCCTTGGCGGAAGGAAAGGCCGTGATATTGCCCCTGGCCGGAAGAGAGATTGGAAACCCCAACTACCGCCAGCCCGGCCCGCTATACCATATGCTGGTCGTAAAAGGCTACACGAAAAGCGGCAACTTGATCACCAACGATCCGGGAACCAGGAAAGGCGCTGATTATGTTTATAAACCGGAGGTGCTGCTGAACGCCGTTCACGACTGGAACGGAGGAAATGTGGACACAGGAAGAAAAGTTATGATCATCATCGGCTGAGAATTTTTTACATCAGGCAAAAATCTTTCGCACGCGAAGCGGCAGAAGTATTCCAAGGATCAGAAGTTCCGCCGCGCTGCCGAGAAAAAAAGCGAAAGGCAGGGCGACAATTCCCCAAGACTGGCTCAAAAAATATCCCCCGGGAATGGCAATGATGATTCCCAAGACGCTCACCGCGACTGGAATGGTCGTGTTTTTTGTCGCGTAGAAAGCTCTTGCTAATAGATGGACGAGGGCTTCGGTCGGAATGCTCAAGCAAAACATCCCCAGCGCGGCGGCAGTCCGATCTACGTCGTTGGATTGAAATTCTCCGCCGCCAAGGAATATTCTGATGAGAGGCACGCGAATAATATAAATCGCTATGGCAGCCAGAAAGCTTCCGGAAAAAATCAAAAGCGATGATCTTTTGAGTATCTTCCAAAAAATTTCCCTCGTTTTTTCGCTGGCCGCCCCTGCCAAAAGAGGAAAACTGGTCGTCGCGATGGTTATGCCGATGAGACTGATGGGAACACTCTGAAAGTTGCGGGCAAAACTGATCACCGCCACCGAACCAGCCGCCAAGGCGGAAGCAATGGCCGTGAAACCCCAAAAAGTCGCCAGTTCAATCGGGTGCCCGAACATTTTCGGAATCATAAGACTGATAGTTTTGCGAAATTCGGGAGTGCGAAAGGCAAGAACTGCTTTGAAACGGAAGCCGCTCCGCCAGACGTCGGCTATTCTCACCAAAAGATGCAAGGCCGCTCCAAAAAGTGTCCCGACTGCCACGCCCATTATCCCAAAACGGGGAGCAAGAAGCAGCGTGCCGGCGATTATCCCGAGATTATAGAGAACCGGCGAAAGGCCGTAGAAAAGAAATCTTCTTTTTGTGATCAGCATCGCACCGAGCGCATTCGAAGCCGCGAAAAAAATGGGAGAAAAAGCGAGAACACGGAGAATTTTCACTGTGAGCTGCCTGTCCTGAAGATCAAAGCCAGGCGCGATAACTGCGCTGACAGGTCCCGCGAAAATGACGATGAGCATCGCCATCGTAAGCATCGTCCCAGTGGCGGAAGTGATGACTGAATTGACATATTCTTCCGCTTTGGCTTTGTCGGACCGCAGGAGGCTGGTTAGAATCGGAACAAAAGCCGCGGCAATCCCGCTCGCGATGAGAATATTGAACAATAGGTCGGGAAAAAGAAATGCCGCGTTGTAGGCGTCAAGAGCTCGTGACGCTCCGAACGTCTGGGCAAAAAAATGGTCCCGCGCCAGCCCCAAAACATACGAGGCAAAACTTGTTGCCGCAAGCACAACACTCCCTTTCGGAACAATTTTGAGCATTCTTTTCATGCAAGCGTTATTCTGTTAAGAAATATTATTTTTCCACTACGATCATTGATGTTTTTCTTTCTGGAAATTTTTCGTGAAGCCCGGTAGGATAATCTTCCAGAGATTTCTCGAGAACTTCGTATCCATATCGATAACTCTTCCCCCGGCTGGTTCCGGGATCATGAGTGACAAATTCCTGAGCGGCGTCATCATACCCGATGATCACGATCTTGTGGTTGGTCGGCCCAGGAGGTTCATAATTTGGATTCCCTATTGTTGCCCCGTTTATCGGAACGATCACCAGTTTGCCGGCGGCCAGTTCTTTTTTTATGTCTTCAGTCCCGATGTCTTCGACAAGACGCGCTTTGAAATATTGGAAATATTCGTTGAGCAGCTGGAGAGTGTCGGCGTTCGACAAATCATGAAAATGCCCATGCGCTTTGAGGTGGTAGTCTGACATGTTTTGTATTTCCCTGGCAGCCGCTTCGGGAGAAATGCTTTCGCCCCTGGCCCAGGCAATCACCATAAGAAGAGCAGCCTCCTCACATCCGTTTTGTTCCCGGACGTCCTGCCAATTCCCCAGGGGCGATTGAGAAGTGAACGGGACTTCGAGCATGATTTTTTCCGGAAGCGCTGGCTCGGATTTTTCAGCCTTTTCTCCGACACTATTTTTGAAATCAGTTAAGCCCGCAGCTGGAGAAGATTCTTTTTTCGAAGAATAAAAGCCGGCTCCGATAAGTATCAACACGAAGAGGATTGCGGCGGAAATAACGTTTTTTTCGTGTGTCATTGTTTCTGATTGAAATTAATACTAACATAGTATCATGAAATTCTTCGCGAAACACAAGTATGATATATCAATTGTTTTGGCGTTTTTGCTGTTTATCGTTTTTCTAATCATCTTCAGGGATAAATTCGGCATATTAAGCGACCGGGAAAGTTTCGAGCAGCTTATCAGAAGTTTTGGCATTTTTGCGCCTTTCGCCATCATCATCGCGATCATAATCGAAGTAGTTCTGGCTCCGCTCCCCGGATTCATTCCCGCCATTTCTGCCGGTTTCATTTTCGGCGCTTTTTATGGTTCTTTGTATACTTATACGGGAAATGTTTTGGGATCTTTTCTTGTTTTCTGGCTTTCCCGAAAATTCGGACGCGCCATCGCGGAAAGATTATTCGGCGGAGAAAAACTGAAGAAATACGAGGATCTTATTTCCCGGCGTGAAAATTTCCTTCTGTTCCTTTACATCTTCCCGATTTTCCCTATCGACATCATAAGCGGAGCTTTCGGGCTCTCCGGAATCAGTTTCAAAAAATTCGCTCTTGCCGTCTCCATCGGATTCGTCACTCACGTCCTTGTTTTGAATTTATTCGGTGACTGGCTAGCCCGTATTTTTTTCATGATCTGAAAAAAAGCTGCATAATAAATTTTGATCAGTAGAATCATGAAAAAATATTTTTATAGGATCAAGAATGATAGTTTTGATCAGAATAGCAGGCTAGACAGGAATTTTCACTTGGAATTATTTCCGACGATAAGGCTGGAGCAATCTATCTCGTGGAGCGGATGGGAGGATAGCTTTCAAATATGAAATAAATTGCTTAATATCAAGTATTAGTTAATATAACCTTTAATTTAAAAACTATGAAAACGCTTTCTTGCCAGGACATGGGCATGAGCGACAACTTTGTCGCCAAAGGCGCCACAGAAGAAGAGGTCATGGACAAAATGATGATGCACGCCAAGGAAATGCATAAGGATATGATGGAGGGAAAATCGGACGAAGAGATGATGGAAATGAAGAAAATGATGAAAGAAAAAATGAAGGACGAAATGTAAGCTTTGCGATTATATCGCAAAGCGCAACCCCGCACCAATCCTCGGCGCAAATTTTATAAAATCGAAAAAGTCAGGCGAAGCCGCTTCACGTTTGGAGCGAGTCAAACAAACAATATATATTTGGGATTGGTGCTGGGGTGATCACCTCGAATTTATTTCAAGGACGGGCCGCGCAGGGTCCGTTTTTGAAAAAAATACCTTTATGGTTAAAAAAATACACAAAACCGAAAAGGAGTGGAAGGAAATTCTCACTCCGGAGCAGTTCCGGGTTATGCGTCAATACGGGACGGAAGCTCCGTTCACCTGTTCCTGGAGAAAAGACGAGGACGGAATCTATCATTGCGCCGCTTGCGATTTGGTTCTTTTCCGCCACAAAGATATGTTTGATTCCGGCACCGGCTGGCCAAGCTATTTTGAGCCTATCGCGCCAGATCACGTGGAATATTTCGAAGACACTTCCGGCGGAATGGTCCGGAAAGAAGTCCGTTGCGCCCGCTGCGGATCGCATCTCGGCCATGTATTTGGCGACGGCCCGCCTCCGACAGGAAAAAGATACTGCATCAATTCAATTGCCTTGAAATTTGTGCCCGAAACAAATGAAGGGCCAGACGACGGAGAATAATCAAAATTTTTCCCAAGCTGTCTTTGGCGGCGGCTGTTTTTGGTGCCTTGAGGCCATCCTTGCAAAATTAAAAGGGGTCATCAAAGTTACTTCGGGATATGCTGGAGGCACCATGCCTAATCCAACCTATGAAAAAGTTTGTTCCGGAAAAACCGGCCATGCTGAAGTAATGAAGATTGGCTATGATCCGAAAGAAATTGCATTCAAAGATTTACTCTCTGTTTTTTTCGCCATGCACGACCCGACGACTTTCAACCGGCAGGGAACCGACGAAGGAACGCAATACCGCTCGATAATTCTTTATTCGGACGAAAAGCAGAAAAATGAAGCGGAAAAATTCATTGAAAAATTAGAAAAAGAAAAAATTTTCAAAAACCAGATCGTGACCGAAGTGAAACGGCTTGAAAATTTTTATCCCGCAGAAGACTATCACCAAAATTATTTTGCAAACAATCCGGAAAAACCATATTGCCAAACCAATATCTCTCCAAAAATCACAAAGCTCCGGAAAAATTTTAGCCAGCTATTGAAAAATTAAAATTGCCTTTTTGCCCGATTTTTGATAAAGTGGAAGAAATAAATTGCGGTTCATTCCAAACCTCGAATCTGCCCGGCTGAAATGCCAAAAGGAGATAAAAAACTCATATGGTGGCATTGGTTGTTATTGTTTTTGTCTTTTTTATCATTCTCAGCCTAGTGTATCTTCTGGCAAGCCTTTATAACAAAGACCGGAATATCGTGGGCGGGGCAGTTTTGATGTTGCTCACCTGCGTCATTCTCCTCACGCTTTTCCTTGTCTCCGTCTATAGCCGCTAATCTCTTTTTATCAATAACCTCCTCGCGGGGGTTTTTGTTTTGGGGTATATCATCAGAATAAGCTTCTAAATGCCTTCCTGACCCGCCCCACGTCTTTATGAAACAAGACCGGGCTTGCTCCGGAAAAAATAATCTTCTATACAGCGGATAGCAAAAAAGCGGATATGTTTCCGCTTTTTTCGTATTTCATCTATTTTGTATTTCTAAACTCACCTGTATTTATTTATCTCGTCCCTCAACTTTTTGGCTTCTTCGGCCGGGTTTTCGACAAAGATTATGCCACGGGAAGAATTGATGATCAGCCCTTTCTTTTCGGAATTCATGCCAGCTTTCACCGCCGCCTCCACATCGCCGCCCTGGGCTCCGATTCCAGGCATAAGAATTGTCATGTCGCCAATGATTTTCCGGGCTTCGCCAGCCTCTTTCGGAACCGTTGCTCCAACCATAAGCAGGCAATTGTTGTTGAAGTTCCAATCACCCTGCGTTTTTTCGGCAACAATTTTCCAGAGCGGTTTTCCGTCAACCAGCAAATCCTGGAGTTCTCCCGCCCCCGGGTTTGAAGATCGGCATAATATTATACATCCTTTATCAGCGCGGTCTAAAAAGGGCATGAGCGATTCTTTTCCAAAATATGGGTGCAGGGTAATCGCGTCAAAATCCAACCAATCGAAAAGCTCCTCGACATATCCATTGTTCGTGTTCCCAATGTCCCCTCTTTTTGAATCACAAACCCGGAAAATGTCGGGATATTTTTCGACAAGATAATCCTGCGTCATTTTGAGCTCCCGAAGTCCCTGGTCGCCCCGCGCGTCGTAGAATGCGATGTTCGCTTTGAACGCGGCGGCGTATTCATGGGTCTGGTCAATGATCCATTTGTTAAATTCAAATTGCGGATTTTCCATTTTTTTGAACCGCTCCGGAATTTTTTCAAAATCAGAATCTAGCCCCACGCAAACAAGCGAGTTCACTTTGTCCGCCCGCTGGTTGTATTTGTCAATGATTGGCATACAATTTGTGTTACGGGTTACGTGTTATGAGTTATGAGCTACGTGACAAAAATCCATATTTCTCTGCCCAATTCCACGGGTCGGAATACCAGTCCTCAACAATCTTCTTTTCTTCTTTCGTTATTTTTTTCATTTCCACAGCTTCCTGAAAAATGACCGGAAAAGATGTGAGAGCGCGCAAACTTACTTTCGCTTTTTCGAAATTCTCCTGCGCTTCTTTGAATTCATAGCTTACGATAACCAGGCAATCGTCAACGGTCGCGCCTTCTTCCCGCAAAGCTTCGACTCCTGAAAGGCTGCTCCCGCCAGTTGAAACCAAGTCTTCGACAAGCAGAATTTTTTTTCCACTGACATCTCCTCCCTCGATTCTCTTCCCTTTGCCGTGCCCTTTGGCTTCTTTTCGGATGAAAATAGAAGGTTTTCGCATCTCGTATCCCAAAACAGCGCTATAGGGTATTCCTCCCACCGCGATTCCGGCGACCATGTCAAAATCAATATTTTTTTCTTTGACGAGATTTTCGAAACCGTTGATCACCAGTTTGAACTTTTCGGGGTGCGCCGGAAAAATCCGGTTGTCAACATAAACCGGGGAAATCAGTCCGGATTTGAAAGTGAGGGGGTCTTTGGGTTTGAATCCCACCGCGCCGATTTCGAGCAATGATCTCGCGATTTCTTTTTGGTAATCCATGTTTTTGTTTCTAGTATTTTGCATAAAGCTTGGCATTGATGAACCCCGACGTGACGTCGGGGGGAGAAAAGCCGAGCTTTGGGAAAAATCATCAATTTTTTATATTATTGTAAAATTTCCCGCCGTAAAAATCAAATTCATAACACACTGCAATGTTTCATAATAATCTTTTTTCCAAAAAGAAAACTGAAACCGCCGAAACGATCCCGGAACAACCCAATTTTAAATATCTTCGAACTTCGCTGTGCGGGGGATGAGTTTTATTGTCGGGACACTCAAGGCGCTGATCAAAAATTTCACCAGAATATTTGTGAAGACGATCTGCATGACAGTCGCGAAGGGCAAAGCTCCAAAAAAAGCAATGAATGAGAAAATGAAACTATCTATGATAAGGCTTATGGAATTTGAAACAAAAACAGCGGAGGTGTCGCTTATTTTTCTATAAACGTAGCTGAAAATTTCCGTGTCGACAAGTTCCGAAATGACTTGAGCGACAATGCTCGCCAACACTATCCGCCCAACCGGAAGAAGAATCTGCTCATAGGCTCCTTGAAGTTGCCAAGTTGGATCGGGCGCCATTTTTCCAACCAGCCAAAAAAGCCCGAACATGACAGCGTTCAAGGCCGCCGCGATCATGATTACCTGCCGGGCATCCTTTTTTCCGTGCGTCTTGTGGACAAAGTCACGAAGAGTGAATGTCAGCGGATAAATCAGCGTCCCGCCATCAATCGCCAAATTAAGATATGGCAAAAGAGCTATTTTCGTTGACAGAATGTTGGCAAAAAGCTGGAAGGAAACATATAAAGAGCTTGAAAGTAGAAAAATACTGACATTGAATTTATAATTTTTTTTCTCCATAATTTATTTCTTCGGCGGAGAAATCATTATTGCCAGCCCTTTCGCTGAATAAGCACAACGCGGATTCGGCCACTCATCTGGATCGGGACAGCAGTCCTCATCCATATGTTTGCCTTTGTTTTTGCTGTAGCGAGGTTTGTCTTTTTTGTGGGCGCAAGAAGCGCCGGAAGTATATCTCACTTTCGGAGCCACGGTAACTTTCTGGACAACTTTTTTGGATGCTTGGGCGATACCTTTTGTCTCAACTTCTGCAAAATCAAGCGTGGAAACGACATCGTAGAACTCGGGAAAGTTTCGCAACATATCTATTTTTTGCCTGTCTTCAAAAATGTTCGCGCTTCCCCCCTGTCGGGGAACGATATTGAAAGTATAGCCGTTTTTCGAAAGGCTGTAGAAAAAAGTTTCTTCCCAACAAGGATTGTCAAAAGATATGTTCACTTCTTTGGCCGAATACCCTTTTTCTCCCAATGTTATGTCATCAAATCCGGGGCAGTTTTCCGCCGAAACATTTTCATTTTTCTTTTTCAGGTTGTCTGTCGCGGCTGGAGTAGAAAATTTGGCCGCGCTATAAACAAAAACGTCAAAGCCCTTCACGCCGTTTGCGCTCACGATTCCTTTTTCGTCGAAAGAAATTTTGAGAAGATAGTTTCCTCCTTTGGCGGCAAAGCTTTCTCGCGGCGCTTGCCAATTTTGAGGATATCTTAGGGAGATATTATATTTTTGGCTGCTGTATGTCTTCCAGCCAGTAGTCGGGTCAGGAGCTGGAGTGAGGTTAACGGAGAGACCAGACAGGCGACGCAATTCGTCTTCATAGGCTGAATGACGTTTTTTTCTCGCTTCATTCAGATTTTCGTAGCGGGAAAACTGGACCAAAAAAACAGCCAAAACAAAAGAAATCCCGCCAATGGCGACAATCATTGAAAGGGCGGTGATATTTTCCCGTTTCAGGAAACTCGGAAAAAGTTTTTTCGCTGTTTTTTTCATCCCAGTAGAAACCCAATTTATTTTTTATATTTTTACTTTTTTATATTATACCATATCGAAAAAAAACGCCCACTTGCGCAGGCGTATTTTTTATTATTCAATCACTGTTCCCACTTTTTCGCCGAGAAGCGCCTTCTCGAGAGCGCCTTTTTTGTGGGTATTGAATACGACTATTTTCAAATCGTTCCGCATGCAAAGTTCCACCGCCGCCTTGTCCATCACTTTTATTTTGTCGTTTTTGAAAGCCTCCCCGAAAGAAATTTTGTCGTATTTTTTGGCCTGCGGATTTTTGACCGGATCGTCCGAATAGACCCCGTCTACTTTGGTGGCTTTGAAAACCGCGTCGCATCCAAGTTCGAGCCCCCGCATAGCCGCGCCGGTGTCAGTGGTGATGAAAGGCAAGCCCGTTCCGCCGCCCAAAACCACGATGCGGCCTTTTTCCATATGGCGGATGGCTTTTTTGCGGATGAAATTTTCGGCAATCTGCTTCATTTCAATGGCTGTCTGCATTCTGACTATCGCCCCTTTTTTCTCGAGAGCGTCCTGAAGCGCCATGGCGTTGAAAATTGTCGCCAGCATTCCCATATAGTGGGCGGTTGCTTCGTCCATGCCGCGTTTCGACCCGGCCACCCCGCGAAAGATATTCCCTCCGCCGGTGACAACGGCAATCTGGACACCCAGTTTGTGCGCCGAAACAATTTCGGACGCGAGATAGGAAATGAATTCCGGATCAATCCCAAACTCTCTCTTCCCCCGCATCGCTTCGCCGGAGAGCTTCAGCAGTATTCTCTTATACTTGGGTTTCTTTTTTCCTTTTGCCATAAATTTTTGAAATGATTGCTTAAAAAATAACTGTGGAATTCCCCACAGCAACTTGCCCCGCACCACAAAAATTATTTTGCGAAAGTGAGCTTATATTTTTCAGAATCAAGTTTGTGGTCTGGGGCTATATAGAATAATACTTTATAGGAAATATAAGTCAAATTTCGATAACTTCAAACATTTAAGGCCATTCCGTCTCTTGCCGCAATAGTGTTCTTGAAAATTTTCCTCGCTACTTTCTCAGCCCGCCGGCGGTCTTTTAAGGTCATATATTTATTTGCGGAAAAGTGAGTCAGAAAAAGTTTCTTGCACTCGGCTTTTTTGGCGATTCCGGCTGCTTCTTCCGGATTGGAGTGCCCCCATTTCCCCGAGACTAATTTGGGCACGGCGGCGCATTCATGGATCAGCGCATCAGCGTTTCGGGCAAGCTGGATTGAATTTTTTGATACACCGGTATCGGAACAATAGGCCACAGTTTTGCCGTCCAAAGTTATCCTATATCCGAAAGATGGATCAATATGATAGAGTTTTCGACATTCGACGGGAAAAGGAAGTTCCCGGCAATCTTTTGACAGTTCCTCTATTTTTGTTTTCAGCTTCATCTCCCGAAATGGCATGGCGTAGGGATGGTCGATTATTTTCATCAAATCTTTTTTCAATCCTTTCGGACAAAAAACATTGAATTTATTTTTAAGTTTGAACTTGGGAAAAATATGAAAACCAAAAATATGATCAAGGTGCAAATGGCTCAAAAAGAGAAAAATGTGTTTTTTTGATTTTATGTAGCTCGGTAGTTTGTAGATTCCATTTCCAGCATCAAAGATAATATAATACTTTTCGCTTTCCAATAGGCTGCACACAGTGTTTCCAATTTTATTGTCATACCAGCCGTTTGTCCCGAGAAAAGTTAGTTTCATAATTTTACTTTAACTTAATACGATATATCGTAGCGAAATTATTTCCAATTTTTCCTTTCGTTCGTCCTGTATCCCGTGTCTTCCGACCAGACAAGGTAGATTTTTTTCTTGAAACCTCCTTTTTTGCGGGCGTTTTCTTTTTGCATATTTGCGAGACACGAGGGTTTGATTTTCCAATGCCGCCGGATTTCTTCGGCCACGTCCAAAACATCCGCTAGCTCTTCGATAATTTCTTCTTTATTTTTCGCTGCAAGAAGACCACTCGCCTCTTCCCCGACTTTTTTCAAGATTTCGTTCTCGAATTCTTTCTTTCCAAGTTTTCTGGATTCATACGCTGCTCCGACCCGTGTCATTTTTTCAGGAATCTTGTCGCGAATGAGTTTTCGATAATATATTTTTCTCATTTCTGCCTTTAGCCTACCGATTTTCGGAGGAAAAATCAAATTGGCTCCGTGCTTGATTTCTTCCCGTCGGGCGTGCTAGGTTGGAAACAAGAAAAATACTCAATGGGAGGTGAGGGGCTATGGAATATCTGGTTTGCCTTATCTTTGGCGTCATGGAGGGAACAAATTCCGAAACAACGGAGTTTATTAAAAACCAAATAAAACAACTGATTCGCACGGCATGCGGATTCCAAGCGGAGAAGATGATTGTTCTATTTCAACAGCCTCTCCGTTTTATGGATTCCAAAGAGGGCGTTTTCTGCGAAGTAAGATGGCCGAAAGGATCCGTCCCTCAATTTGAGCCGAAAAATTTGAAAGAGGCCTTTGAAGAACTTTTCAAGGAAAATTTCGGCACCGAAAAAGTGCGTGTCGATTTCAAAACCTGAGTCCGACCGTAGGGAGAGACTGCATGAAAAATGAAGTAGCAGCGACACGTTTTGAAGGCCCCAGCGCTTTTGTGCAGCTCATGCACCATCTCAAAATCCCGGTTGGGCAACGGCTCAAAATCCGCATCGAAAGCAGGCACCTTCGCAATAAAATCCTCGTCATCGAGAGTGTGGTTGTCCGGAACCATGTTCCCAAAGATTCGGGCAAGTCTACCGAGCATTCCGTCTTTCACGTAGCTGATCTGTTCAGAAGCAAAAGCGGGCAGCCTCTGCGAATCCGGTTCGTCTGGCCGCCCGAATATGCCGACCCACACGGGAAACACCTCTACCCCCTCGAGGCGATCGAGGTGCAAGAATCTTAGAGGATCTATTCTGCCTGCATTTCGCCACAAAAACTTAGAAGCCTTCCCACGGGAAGGCTTATTTTTTTCCAAGACTAAGTCTTGGAAAAGCTATTTTTCCAAAATTTCCACCGAATCAATTTTCACCGGGCTCACCGGTTTGGATCTTTCCATTGAGCTCGACGTAGTCACTTCCGCGCTTGCAATTTTGTCGACAGTGTCCATTCCGCTCGAAACATGTCCGAAAATGACATATTGGTTGGGAAGATCATAGTCATTGTGAATGATGAAAAACTGGCTGCCGTTCGTGTTCGGACCGGAATTAGCCATCGCCACTGTCCCCCGAGTATATTTTCCTTCGAGATTTTCATCGTCGAATTTATATCCCGGGCCGCCTGTTCCGTCACCACTTGGATCACCGCCCTGGATCATGAAATCTTTGATGACCCGGTGGAAAATCGTACCGCTGTAAAATCCGTCCCGCGCGAGAGAAACGAAATTATTGACTGTTTTGGGCGTTTTTTTTACGTCGAGATCGATGGTAATGTCGCCTTGACCAGTTTTGAGAACAGCTGAATAATTTTTGTTCTGGTCGATTTGCATAGCTGAAGGTTGATCAGGATTAAGACTATTTTTTTCCTGGTCTGTTTGGGATTCTTGGGACTGCTCGTTGCCGCCTCCTCCGGAAACGCTGACCGAAAGCCTTTTTTCTGCCTCGGGATCCTCCGGCTGGCGATCCTGATAGCCTTTCACATTGTATTCATCGGCACTCCGAAGAACCGCCGGCCTTTGAATGTCCTTAAAAAGGCACCCGGAAAGGAAAAGAATATTAAAAGCTAGCATCCCTCCGAAAAATGATCTGCCAATTAATCTCATTGCCTGATCACAACTTGATGATTATTTCAAAAAATTACCAATATCTTTTCGAAAGCGCATCCCTTCAAAACTTGTTTTCTCCATTTCAGCATAAACCATTTTTCGCGCATTTTCAAGGGTTGCTCCCCATCCGACCAAATGAGCAACTCTCCCCCCGGAAGTCATATATTTCCCTTCGGCGTCTTTCGTGATCCCGGCTGAAAAAGTGAGGGATCTGAAATCATTTTCAAAATATCCCCTGATCGGAAAGCCGATCTTATAGCGGCCCGGATAGCCAGGGTATTTTCCTTTCCCAGCGCTTTTCACTTCGCCACTAGCCGCAACCACGTCGCAAAAATAATCGCTCAAGAATTCTATTTTCAAATCGCCCAATTTATTCTCAAGAAGAGCTCGCGAGATATCAAGAAGCGGCGTTTTGAGTCGAGGCATAATCACTTCCGCTTCCGGGTCACCAAGACGAACATTTATTTCGAGAAGAACCGGCTTTTCAATATTCTCATCTTCAAAAATGAGCCCAAAATATATGAACCCCCGATAGGTTATGTTCCGTTTATCGCGAAAACCCTTAAGAAGAGGCGCGGCGATTTTCTCCGTCACGATTTTGGTGAGTTTTTCCCCCTCCCATTCATGCGGAGAATAGGAACCCATGCCGCCGGTGTTTTTCCCCTGGTCACCGTCAAATGCCCGCTTATAGTCTTGGGCAACCGGAAGCGGAACAAGTGTATAGCCGTCGGTAATACAGAAAAAGGAAAGTTCGCGTCCACAAATCCTTTTTTGGATAACAACACTTTTTCCACCCCATTTCCCAATGCGCTGCATTTCAAGCACCCGGTCCACTGCCTCACTTGCTTCTTTTTGAGAATCGCAAACGATTGCTCCTTTTCCTTCAGCCAGCCCGTCGCATTTCACCACGACCTCATGCGCCAATGATTTTATATATGCCTTTGCTTTTACCGGATCTTCAAAAATTTCAAACTCCGGAACAGGAACACCGACCTCGCTGCACAATATATCCGTGTAGCCCTTGCTTGCCTCTAAAATTGTGGCAACTTTGCTCGGCCCCACGATGGGAATTTTATGTTTTCCAAAAATATCGACAATTCCCGCGCTTAAAATCCCTTCCGATCCACCGACGGCCAAATCAATTTTTTTCTCCAGAGCAAAACGGGCAATTTCTCCCGGTGCCCGAACATCCGGCTTCACGATAATGCCATTTTTTTCCATTCCTGCGTTTCCAGGCAAGCAGAAAACTTCTTTCACTCTTGGATCCCGCTTAAAGCACCATCCCAGCGCATCTCCACGTCCGCCACTGTCAAGAATAAGTATTTTCATAATGCATTGGATATAATATAATGAAGCTATATCCAAGATAATTATACCATGAATACTTCGAAATATTTTATATTCGTCATTGCAATAACAGCCACGGGATTCTTTTTGTTTCTGACGAATAAATTTTTAGCTTCAGACAGCCAAAGTTCCCCCGTGACCTTTGAAAAAAAAATAACAACTAAGCCAAGCAATATGAAAATTACCAGCCCCTCTTTCGAAAACAACGGAAGCATTCCGCCGAAATTTACCTGCGATGGCGAAGGTATCAATCCCCAGCTGGCGCTTGAGGGAGTTCCCAAGGACACTTTGAGCCTGGCACTTATCGCTCATGACCCTGATGCGCCGGGGCCCGGAGGATTCACCCATTGGATTATTTTCAATATGAGCCCGGCGCTCAAAGAAATAAGAGAAAATTCAAAGCCGCCAAGCGGGACCGAAGGAACAAACAGCGGAGGAAAAATAGGTTGGACAAGCCCTTGCCCGCCTTCCGGAATTCATCATTATCACTTTACGCTGTATGCTTTGGACGAAGTGCTGAAATTCAACTCGTCTGCCAAAAAAACCGATATCGAAAAAGCAATCGCGGGACATATCATCGAACAAACAGAATTAGTTGGGTTGTGCCAGAGACAATAAAAATCGAAAACTACCGGGAGTTCTTTGTCAAGACATAAATTTTCTAGCGTGTTGCCATCTGTTTTATTTTTTTATAAAATTAAGACAGAAAAAAGTCCAGCTCATCGAAGCTGGTATAATTTTGGGAAAAAATTGGGAGGAGCCATGGCCGGAGAGACCAAGGATGAAGTTTATGCATGTCCAAAGTGCATAGTGAATATTCTCGCGATGCCCGAAAATCGCGGAATGCCACTCTCGCAACTGAGAATCAAGGGCAACGTCGTGAAATTAAACGGTCATTCGTATACCGTGGGACAAATCGTGCCGTGCCGGGACGGATTAAGCAAAACTACCGTCCTCGGATTCAACAATATCGACAATTGCGGGCATTTCCTGACGCCAATAGAGATGCAAAGCCTACTGGCCGATTTCTCTCCACTCACCCTGAACATCAGGCAACCCTCCTAGTTATTTTTTCCCATCTAAACAGGGCGGATCCGCACGGATCCGCCCTTTCTCTTTTTGTGGAAAATAAATAATTATCTGCCTCATTTTTTCTTTAAAATTCCCATCTTTTCTGGGCTATAGTAACAGCGCGGATTGGGAGTTTCATTGTAGTCGGCACAACAGTCCTCGTCCATGTGCGTCGCTCCTCCCCTTTGCGGATGATCGCTGTTTCCGGTGCAAACCCGAAGCCCGTTGGGAAGTTTTTTTGTTGATCCTGAAAGAATCGGAGCGCTCCGTCTCAAAGCTTTTTCCGCAGCGAGTTTTCTGGCAGCTGCTTCCGCTTTTGCTTTTTTGATGGCTAAAATCTTCACCGAACCAGCTGCCTCCGACATCACTTCGGAAACCTGTCTTTCTTCGGGGAAAAAAAATTCTTCGGAATGGAGTATATTTTCGTTTTCTTGATTCTCGGCCGCCAGGGCATTTCCAAAGCCATATTCTTCTAGCTGGCTGCCAAGCATACTCTGCCTTTCCTTTTGGTTGAAATCAAACAGAATTTTTCCACTCCCCAAAAAAGAAACTCCAAAGACAAAAGCGCCGAGCAAGACTAAAGCCGTTGTTTTCGCCTTTTCCGGTTCCCATTTGACTTTTTGGAATGGGCTCAAATTTATCTTTTTGAGTCTCCTGGATAGCATGCCCTTGAAAAATACGAGTAGCTTTCCTGTAAATTATACCAAGAAAGATACCATTTGCGCTACTTTTAGCTGTTTATTTTTTTCTTTTTGGTCTATTTTTTGTTTTCTGGTATCATAAAAACAGGTAAAACAAAAATAACGAAGGGAGGTGACTTATGGACCCGACATACAATATGCAGTATTCAAGTGACGTGCCGGCTGCCGCCGCGGGCGGGATGGCCTTGCTGGCCGGCGGAATGTTCTTGTTCGTATTGCTGTTCATTCTTGTTATCTATGTTCTGATGGCAATTTCGCTTATGAAAATCGCGAAGCGCACAAACACGGAAAATGCCTGGTTTGCTTGGATTCCAATCCTGAATCTCGTTCTGATGCTCCAGATTGCGGGGCGTCCGATGTGGTGGCTCATTTTCTGGCTGGTACCGATTATTAATATTGCTGGAGTCGTCCTTAATTTCGTGGTCTGGATTGACATTGCCAGAAGACTTGGGAAATCAGCCGTTTGGGGAGTGCTGGCCGTTCTTATTCCGATTATTTTCATGCCATATTTAGCCTTTTCTGGAGGTGACACTCCGGCCCAATAGCAAAATAATCTTTATAAATAGCGTACTAAAAACATAGCTGGGCTCGTCTGGTTATGTTTTCGTTTTTTGGTGCTATAATAAAACTGCCTCTATGAAAAAATTCTTAGTCGGCATTGCCATCTTTGCTGCTCTCGCTGTCCTGGCCGGTCTGGTGTATTTTTTGGTTGTTCTGAAAAAGACAACGCCAACTTCAGATCAGCTAGCTGGAAATTCTTTCGCACCCGAGATCAAATCGTTTCGGGGAGTTTTGGCGGATGTACTGGATGACATCAAGAAAGAAGCTGAGAAAATTGAAGAGGCTGTTTCCAATCCTTTTTCTGGAGATAAAAATAAGACTGCAGAAAATTTCGGCGATAATGGCTTCACTTTCGCCATTCTCGGCGACACGCAAAGATTCACTGCCGGAAATTCGAAGGGCAATTTTCAAAAAGCGGTAGCTCGGATAAAAGAAAAAAATCCCGATCTTGTTATCGCTACTGGGGATCTCGTTAGCAACTGCAAGGGAAAAAGTGACAATAATCGGGATTATGCTAACTGGAAAAATATTCTGGGTCCGCTGGCAGAGAAAACCTACGCCGTTCAAGGAAATCATGACCGGGTGGAGAATATGGATGAGTGTGACCAATTCTGGGCGGATGCCTTCAGTTTCCCGATTAACGGACCAAGCGGATTCACTGAATTTGCCTATTCTCTTGATCTCAAGAATTCCCATTTTGTATTTCTGGACAGCGACAAGCCAGATGAACACAAGATTAACAGTACCCAAAGAGATTGGCTGGAAAGGGATTTAGCTGCAACCAAGAAAGAAAATACTTTCGTCTTTTTTCATGAGCCGGCTTATCCAGTAAGCTCGAAAATGACTGAGAGCTTGGATTTTGATCCCGCGGAGCGCAACGCTCTTTGGCGAATTTTGGAAAAGCACAACGTGAAAGCTGTTTTCAACGGTCATGAACATATCGTCAGCCGCCGGAAAATCGGAGGAGTTTATCAGTTCGTTTTCGGAAATACTGATTCTTTCAATCATGACCTTCCCGTCGCGGGCGTCGCCGAATACGCGAACCAAGGACAGGGCCGCTTTGGCCTTGTGAAGGTGAACGGGAAAGCTATCACGGTCGAAACCCATGGGCCGGACGGAGCATTGCTCAATACTTTCACCCTCGCACCACAATAGCTTTGGGGAGTCGAGCGGAAAATAACGTATCGCTGAAAATTAAAGATAAATCAAAATTCCGGCACCTTCGGAAACAATATCGTGGTTCGGAGTTCACGTTTTCGAAATAATCTCTAAAGTCGGAAATAAAAAAAGGTTTCTTTCCTGCTTTTTCATTTCCGATAAATCCTCAAACTGTTCAACACCACTGAAACAGAAGAAAAAGCCATAGCTCCCGCCGCAATAATGGGATTCAGGAACCCGGCCATGGCGAGTGGAATAGCAACGACATTATATCCGAACGCCCAGAAAAGATTCTGGCGGATAGTTTTGAAAGTAAGCCTGGATACTGCAACGGCCTCAACAACTTTCTTGAGATTATTGTGGACAAGAATAATCTGTCCCGCCTCTTTGGCAATATCCTGTGCTGATCCCATGGCAATTCCAAGATCAGCCTGAACAAGGCTCGGCGCGTCATTGATCCCATCGCCCACGAAAACAACCTTCTCCCCAATACTCTGAAGTCTTTTTATTTCATTCGCCTTCTCCGAGGGCAAAACTTCAGCTCGGACATCTTTTATTTCCAGGGCCTTGGCAATATGTTCAGCCGTTTTTTTGCTGTCGCCTGTCATCATTCCAATCTTCAGTCCCATCTTTTTCAGCTTGCCCAGAGCTTCTTTCGCTTCATTTCGCAATTCATCCGCCACTGCAATCGCGCCCACGGTTTCATTGCCATGCGCAACAAATAATTTTGTTCCAGATTGAAATTCTTCCGATTCCAGAATGTCCTGCGCCCACGTTGTGTCAATTTTGTTATCTTCTAAAAGTTTTCTATTCCCCAAAAGCAATTTTGTTCCGTGTTCCTCGCAAACTGCCGAAATTCCTTTCCCCCTTTCCTCTTTGATATTTTTCATGTCCACTGGGGCAATATTTTTCTTGTGTATATAATCAGCTACGGCCTTCGAAAGAGGGTGTTCGGAATGCTTCGCCAAGCTCCCCGCTATCTTTAAAATTTTATCCTTCGAGAAATTAAAGCCGGGATTCACAAAAACTCTTTCAACTTCCGGCCGACCTTTCGTCAGCGTGCCCGTTTTGTCAAACACAATCATCGATATATCTTTTGCCCTTTCGAAGCTTTCCCCGTTTTTGAAAAGTATTCCTTGCTTCGCACCCCTTCCCGTTCCAACCATGATTGCCGCTGGCGTCGCAAGGCCCAAAGCGCAGGGACAGGCAATCACCAAAACCGCCACCGCATTGATCAGAGCTTTTGTGAAATCAGCCGAAAAACCATACCAGCCGATGAAAGATATGGCAGCCAGAACAATCACAATTGGCACAAAAATTCCAGAAATCTTGTCAGCCAATTTTTGAATGGGAGCTTTCGAACTCTGTGCTTGCTCAACGGTTTTGATAATCTGCGCCAGTACTGTCTGCTCTCCGATCTGCATCACTTTTATTTTTAGCACGCCATCCTGATTGACCGTTGCCCCAAAAATCGAGGAAAATTTTTTCTTTTCTACCGGCAATGATTCGCCTGTGAGCATAGATTCGTCCACGTTGGATTCCCCTTCAAGAACAATTCCGTCGAGTGGAATTTTTTCGCCCGGTTTCACCACAATCACATCGCCAACTTTTATCTCGTCGACGAGCACTTCTTTTTCTCCGGCCTCCGTAACCACGCGGGCTCTTTTTGCTCCCAGCTCCAAGAGTTTGCGCATTGCCTCTCCGGCTTGTCCCGTGCTTTTGGCTTCAAAATATTTACCGAGAAGAATGAATGTGATTATAAGCGCAGCTGATTCAAGATAACTCTCCCGCCCGTTGAAAATTGCCCACAAACTGAAAAAATAAGCCGTAAGCGTTCCAAGCGATATCAGGGTGTCCATATTGGCCCGAAATTTTTTGGCTTGCATGAACGCCATTCGGTGAAATCTCCAGCCGAACAATAAAACAACAAACGTTGCCAAAACGAGATGCAGCCACATCACCTGATCAATGCCAAGGATATTTTTACCAGCCCGGATTTGATAAACCATTTCCAAAACAAGCGGCAGGCTAAAAACGGCCGACCAAAGAAATGCCTGCCAATTATTTTTGATGTCTTCGCTGGCATGTTCGTGACCGCCGTTTTCCATAACCATGGCGTGTTTGTGTTTTATGCTATGTTCTTCGTGCTCCACGATTTGGTATCCGTTGTCTTTGATTACCTTCTTTACATCATCTTCGCTCAATTCGTCCGCGTCGTATTCGACAAAGGCCTTTTTGGCCGCGAAATTCACCGACGCGTCCAAAATGCCCTTTGTTTTCAAGAGTTCTTTTTCGTTCGAAACGGCACAACTCGCGCAAGTCATTCCGGAAATTGTTACCATCGTCTTTTTGCGATTCATAAGCATAAGCTGTCCCGAAGAGCGGGACCCAAAAATTTTTATTTTTTCATCTTGAACTTTGAACTTTGGGAAATTTATTCAAGAATAAATTTCCCACGTACCATTCCCATTCCACAGCTGAAAGGAATTTCACGTACGTCCGGAGGAACAAAACTGATTATATTCTCACCGGAACTGATGTTTTTAGCAATATCCAGACTGGGGATAATAATCTGGTTGGTGCAACCACTGACGGAAACCCCCCTGATAATCCAGCGGACCGGCGTGCCTTTTTTTATTTTTAAGCTGCCCGGCTCAAAACCGCGACTCGTAACACTCATTTCCACCGTTTGGTTTTCAGCTAAATTGTTTGGCAAGACTTTGGAGAGTTGCGTTTTTTCTGAATTTGAAACCGGATTAGAAATCACATTTTTTTTCACACTTTTGAGCGCTAGACCCGCTTGAAATGAAAATATCGCAAAAAAGATAATAAGAATTCCGGCCGCTTTCTGAAAAGTTTCGAATTTTTTGTTTCGCGCCCAGGAAGTGGCAACTCCCACCGCCATGAGAACCGGCATCGTTCCCAGCGCAAAAAGTAAAAGTCCCAGCGCGCCGGCGAAAAAACTTCCCGAAACCAGAGCCAGAACTTGGGTGCTCTGGGTAAACCCGCAAGGTAGAAAAAAAGTGAGCCCGCCCAAAAGAAACGGCGCTGCCTGGTGCTCTGAATTTTCCATTTTTGCCCAAAGTCTTGTCAGGCTTTTTGGCATCCGCCAGCCGAGCGCCGAAATTGGAGGAAGGATTCCTAAAATATTGAGACCCAGCCAGCCCATCACAACAGCGAAGACAATGGTGTACATGGAGACAAAATTTCCGCTGATATTGAGCGTTCCTCCGACGAAGCCCAGAATTCCTCCCAAGAAAAAAAAGGTTATCAGTCGGCCAATGTGGAAATATAGATTCGGCCGAATCACTCCGGCAAAAAAATTTTTGTCCCGGGATTCGTACTTTTCTGAAAAAGCAATGACCATTCCTCCGACAACGGCGAGGCATGTTGAAAAGGAAGCTGCTACCCCAGTTAGAAAAGAAATTCCAAGCGTGAGCTCGGAGTCAATTATGCTTTTGCTTGCCCAACCTGCATTGTTGATCCATTGATAGGCAAAAAGAATGATTCCGACCGCTATAAAAGCCTTAATCCAAACAAAAACGCCAGATCTTCTTCCATAATTATTTTTTGAATTTTCTTCTTCCATATTACTATATTTACGCAAGACCAAGAGAAACCCTTCCATATGCTTATTATTTAAACCAGCCAGGGTTGCCGCAACTCTGAAATAATTTGACAAATATATGGTATTATTTAGTATTAGGACAGAAATTTATCAATATTTATAACCCATGATATTCAAGCTAAAAATATGGAAGAAAAAGAAACAAGCGAGGAGCAAAAAGACCAAAATGAAATGCCGGCAAAAGGCAATTCGATGGTTTGGATTGCAGTAGTTGCGGCTGCAATCATTGGAATAATCCTTTTCTCCCGGGGCGGAAATAAGGATTCCGCAACTCTCTCTCAGGGCACTCCAACTGACGCTCCAAAAGAATCTTCGGCTGACAACCAAAGCGTGAAATCTTTTGACGTCTCCGCCAAACCCTTTGAATTTTCTATCAAAGAAATAAAAGTGAAAAAAGGTGATAGAGTAAGAATTAATCTGGCTGTCACTCTGGGAATGCACGACTGGGTCATAGAAGAATTCAACGCCAGAACGAAAGTTGTTCAAACCGGCCAGAGCGATTCGATTGAATTCGTCGCTGACAAGATAGGAACGTTTGAATATTATTGCAGCGTTCCCACTCATCGCCAGCAAGGAATGGTCGGAAAATTGATCGTAGAATAAAGCATGATCTTAAAAATCGCCTATACTCTAATATTGGGTCTGCCTATTGTTGCTTATCTGGGGATGCTGGCTTTGCTTTCTCTTTTTTCAACTGCGACAATCGGCTATCTGAATTTCAAGGGCAACACAAAAATTCCTTTCAAATGGCATCTCCGACTGGCGAAACTGACAATTTTTTTGGCGTTGGTCCATGCCCTCTTTGCTCTTTCAGCCTATTTGGGGTTCTAGGTTTTCACAAAAGATATGACAAGAGTTCCTAATACAAAAGAAAACGCGGAAAAATGTTTTTGCCCAAAGTGTCCGACTTTCACCCAATCAAACTGTCCCGAAGAAAAGGAAGAAAATCTCTACTGCGCCAAAGGAAAAACAGCCTGCAAACTTTCCAAGGAAGGATGTCTTTGCGGCGCCTGTCCTGTCCACGCGGAATATAATTTGGAAGACGGGTATTTTTGCTTCCGGGGAGCAACGGAATAATACTTGCTCCGTCAGCGATAAATAAAATCCTACTGCAACTAGTTGTAGTAGGATGGAAGATAATAAATCCTGCTTTTTATTTTGTAGAAAGACCACAACTATATATAGTAGTGGATTTTTTTATATCCATTTTACCCCGAGGATTTCCGCCAAATCTCTTTTTATTGAAACTAAATCTTCGCTTGATAATTTATTTATATTATCTTTTCCGACTATTCTTGTGAATTCTGCAATTTCTTCGGTTGATATTTTTATAAAGTTTGATAATTTTCGGACGCCTTCTTCGACATTGAGCTGCGAAGCGAGTTCCGGCCGATGGGTAGTCACGCCCGTCGGGCAAAGTCCCGTATGGCAGACGCGATACTGCTGGCAGTTTATGGCAATGAGCGCGGCCGTACCGATATAAACAGCATCCGCTCCTAGCGCGAGACACTTCGCAAAATCCGCCGAGAGCCGCAAGCTTCCTCCGGCGATGAGGGTAACATTTTTCCTCGCTCCCAGTTCTTGAAGAGTTTGATTAGCTTTTGGAATCGCCGCCCAAACCGGAATCCCAACGTTGTCTTTGACATAGGCGTCCGTCGCACCTGTTCCCCCGCCAAATCCGTCAATGGCGATATAATCAATTCCGGCCTCGGCCAAAACTTTCACATCTTCCTCAACATTTCCACAGCCGATTTTCGCGCCGATGGGAACTCCTCCCGTCAGTTCGCGGAGCCATTTCACTTTCTCTGCAATTTCCCCTGGCGTTTCCATATCATGATGGTGCGCGGGAGAATAGGCCGGTTCGCCTGTTTTCAGTCCCCGCAGATTCGCGACTTCTTCGCTCATTTTCTTGGCCGGCAGATAACTTCCCTTCCCGGGATAGGCGCCTTGTCCAAAGCGAATTTCAACCGCCGCCACTTTTTTGATCACATCTTCATTGATTCCAAATCGTCCGGTAGCGTATTGGCCGATTAGATATTTCTTTGATTCGTATTCTTCTTCAAGGATGCCTCCTTCACCAGAGTTGAAAGCAATTTTCAGTTCCTTCGCAACGCGAGAAATAACAAGATGCACATTTTTTGAGGTCGCGCCAAAAGACATTCCCGTAATCATAATAGGAGATGAAACTTTGAGCGGTTTTTTTGCAACCGGACCGATAATAACACCAGTTTTCACTTTTTCTTCCCTGTCGAGCGGAATTTTCGCCACTTGCGCCGGGACAAAATGCAGATTATCCAGAGATAACCCGCAACCCGGCTTCTTGAGCGAACCCATCGGCCTTTCAATGCTCTCGCCTGTTTCGGCTATTGTTTTTATGTCCGCAACTGTCTGATAAAATTCATTGCTCTCGTCCGGCTTTTTTTTCCGCATCACAACTTTTCCGCCAAAGGCGGATCCGCCTCGGGCGGAAGCTAGTTCTATTGTGTCGCGCGTGCAATAATATATTTCCTTGAGATTATTCTCACTCCAAACCAGACATCCGGGGCATAGACAGCCCTTGGCGTTCACGTCGCACTGGCTATGCCCCACCTTCTCCGCGCAATATAAAACTTCTCCGTCGCATTCATGCGGGTAACTCGGACAGTTCGGGCAAAGGCATTTTTTGCGATTTTCTTTGGAATTTTGAACTGGCATATTTTTTTAGCTAAAGTTTCATGTACTTATCGAGGCAACTGCTGAAGAAAGTATAAAAAGTCCGCCTGTGATGCTTTGCGTGGCAATTCTGGACTTAATACGTGCACCAGGGATTCGGATATTCGTCGGGGTCAAGACAGCATTCCATATCAAGATGCTTCCCCTTGTTCTGCCGGCTTTTTCTTGGTTTGTCGTTTTTCTTGGCGCAGACCAATCTGCCGCCCACAACTTTATACGACACCGGTTTTGGCGCGGTGATTTTTGGCTTGGGCGGCGCGGGTTTCGGCCTCACAATGTCAATAAGAACCAAAGTGGAAGCCGCGGCATAATAGTCAGGGAAATTATCGTTTACGGCCAATCTGGGATCCGTTCCCCGCTCGGCTCCGGCCTCGAGAACTGGAACGATGTTATAGATATACCTGTCTTTCACAATACTGAAAAACAAAGCGGCATTATAACAATCATCGCCAAGGGGAATGTATATCTCTTCGGCCGGAAAGTCATCGATTTCAATTGCATGGCCTTCGATGTTTTGGCATTGGCTATTTGCATCAGGTTTATCATTTTTTGGAACCGGATATTCTTCAGTATTCCGAAGTTCCTTCGTTTTCGGAACGTCATAAACTGCGACGTCAAAACCGAGAAAAGGATTTCCGCCGGCATCCTTTTTTCTGAATTGATAGCGGGCTTCCCACTTGGAGCCGGCAGGTTTTCTTTGGCTCTTGGGAGAGAGCCAACCGCCGGGATATTTCACTGAAAAACCCCAGAACTGGTTGTTGGTTTTTTTCCAGTTGCTCGAATCAATTGTGTTGATTATGTTTTCAACCTCTTTCGAGATATTATCTTCCGACATGATTGGCGCTGAAGTTTCTTTTTGAGGGACGACACTCTCGGGACCGCCGGAAATTCCCGCTTGGACTGCCGGTTTTCTTTCCGCTTGCATGGGAGTATATACAGTTGAATAGAGAAAAACTGCAGCAACCAGAATCAACAGGAAAAGAACAACGATATCCCTCCCGATGTTGGACTTACAGGTCATTCCACTGCAAAATATGGAGTTCCATTTTTTGAGGGTATTTTTTAGCTTATTCATAGCCTAAAATCGATTTTATTATTTAATTTAAGCCAAAAAAGTTCTGCGGATCCCTCCCTCCAAATTTTTCCTATAGATAAACTTGCTTCTATCCTATCACCAAACCGCTCTTTTTTTCAAGAAAAAATACATGATACTTTATACACTATACTTTATACTCTATACTAAATATATGCTCCAAGCCTGGCAAAATATTCCCGCGCATCTAAACCCGATCGCTTTCACCATCGGACCAATCCCAGTTTCCTGGTACGGGATTATGTACGTGGTCTCTTTTGCGATAGCTTATTATTTAATTCGTTATCGCATACGTTCCGAAAATTTGGGAATTTCTTTTGAAACGGTCCAGGATTTTTTCCCGTGGGCAATTGTCGGACTTCTGCTGGGCGCGCGACTGGGAGATGTTTTCATTTACGATTGGAGTTATTTCAAAAATCACCTTTCGCAAATATTTCTCCCGTTTGATATCGGAAACCACTGGCAATACATCGGGATTTACGGCATGAGTTATTTTGGGGGACTTTTGGGGCTAACTCTCGCTTTTTATCTTTTCTGCCGGACGCGAAAAATTAATCTTTTAGAATTCAGTGATTTGTTCGCTCCCGCTGTACCGCTCGCCTTCACTTTTGGACGCCTAGGAAATTTCATAAATGGGGAATTATACGGACGGGTTACGAATAAGTTTTGGGGAATGTATTTTCCTATGGATTTTTCCGGCCAGCTTCGCCATCCTTCGCAACTTTACGAAGCCTTTTTGGAGGGGATTTTGCTCTTTGCGGTTTTATGGAGTTTACGAAAGTATAAATTTCCTATCGGCTATCTAACTTCGTTTTATTTGATGGGATATGGAATTGCAAGATTCATCGCCGAATTTTTCCGCGAACCGGACAAAGGCTGGATTTTTTGGTCGCTCACATTTGGGCAATGGCTTTCTGTTTTTCTGCTTATAATCGGTGCAACCTTATTTTTTCACAAAAAATTTTCCGGTTTTCGGCCTTGACTTCACTAAATATACACCTTGTGCTATACAAATAAATCGGCATGAAACGCTTTATTGCCAGCACCTGCTTCGTTCAACAATAAAACGCCTTTCATTCTTGTATAAACTTATGGCAGGCAATAACTTCATAACGAAATTTCCTGTGACACGTTTAAGAGTCGGCATATTGCAAATCGGCCTTATTCTGGTCGTTTTGTATATCGTGGCCAATTTCAACTACCTTCTCTTTCACGTTTTGGCTGAATTTTTCGGATCGGCTATCAGCCTGGCGATTTTTCTTCTGACCTGGAATGCCAGAAAATTCGTGAAAAACAATTACTATCTTTTTTTTGGGATGGCTTTTTTGACATCGGGAATGATCAGCCTGATTCACGCTCTTACCTACCGGGGTATGGGAGTAGTGGCCGGAACATTGAACGACTCGAATGTTGCCACTCAACTTTGGCTGGCCAATCAATATATTATGGCAACTACCTTTCTTATCGCCCCTTTTTTATTAGAGAAGAAAATAAGGTCACAAACCATTGTTTGGGCATATTTGACCGCCTTTGCGCTTTTCTTGACAATGATCTTTTACTGGAAGATATTTCCCGTCGCTTACGCGGAAGGATCCGGACTCACCCCTTTTAAGAAAGTCAGTGAATATATCGTTGCGACTGCGTATATTTTTTCGCTCTATTTTTTCTGGAGACGCAGAGACCGCCTGGAAAAACGCGTTCTGCATCTGATAACTTTCACGCTCGCGCTCTTTTTTGTTTCGACAATTACTTTCGCGTTCTATGTCGGAGTCTACAGCTTCCCGAATGAACTCGGCCACCTCTTGCGGGTTCTTGCTTTTTATGTAAGTTACCTCGCATTGGTTGAATTCGGCCTCATGAGACCCTACCATTCGATGTTTCGGGAGCTGAACGAAAACAAAAAAGTTTTACAGGATGCCAAGAACGGATGGGAGCGCACTTTCAACAGTGTTCCGGACCTTATTGCGATACTCGACGAAAACCACGGCATAGTCCGAGCGAACAAGGCTATGGCGGAACGCCTCGGCACCACAGCTGAAGCTTGCATAGGAATGAAATGCTATCAAGCAGTCCATAAGTGCGACCGACCCATCGAACTGTGCCCGCATGCCCAAAGTCTGCTCGATGGCAAAGAACATATCAGCGAAGTGCACGAGCCTAATTTGGGAGGTGATTTTCTTGTCAGCACAACCCCGCTAAAAAATGGAGAGGGACAACTACTTGGCAGTGTCCATGTTGCTCGGGATATTACTGAACGAAAAAAAGTGGAGATGGCACTAAAGGAAAGTGAAGAGGGACTTAAACGATCTCAAGCAATCGCCCATCTCGGCAACTGGGAACTCGATATTTCCCAGAACAAATTGACCTGGTCTGACGAAGTTTATCGGATTTTTGGTCTCAAACCGCAAGAGTTCGGTGCAACATATGAGGCTTTTCTCAAGGCGATTCATCCCGACGATCGCAAAATTGTTGATGAAGCTTATTCTAACTCCATCCGAGATGGCCGCGACACTTATGCAATTGAACATCGCGTCTTGCGCCCCAGCGGCGAAATTCGCTATGTCCAGGAAAAATGCGAACATTTTCGAGATGAATCCGGTAAAATTATTCGCTCTGCCGGAATGGTACACGATATTACTGTCAGAAAAATGGCGGAAAAAAAGATAGCCGACCTTGCCAAGTTTCCGCTTGAAAATCCCAATCCAGTCATGAGGATTTCGTCTGAAGGAAAAATTATCTATGCAAATCCGGCTTCGACAATTATTCTTGATAAATTTGAGATTGGTAAAGGAGATTCCGTACCAAAAGAATGGGAAAAAGCAGTGAAAGAAGCAATCAGCGAAATCTCCAAGAAGATTATCGAAGTGGATGCCGGTGATAAAAAGTTTCTGATTACGATTGCTCCAGTCGCCAAGGATTCCTATGTCAATGTTTATTCTGCTGAGATCACAAAACTCAAGAATGCCGAAGCGGCCCTATACCATGAAAAAGAGAAGCTAAAACAAATCCTTAACAAAATGGAAGATGGAGTATATATCGTCAACCGCGAGTATAATATTTCATACATAAATCCGGCTCTCAAAAAATATTTCGGGCAAAATATTGAAAGACAAAAGTGTTTCGAATACCTGCACGGCCGAAAATCGCCCTGTCCCTGGTGCGTGAATAAAGAAGTGTTCTCCGGAAAATCGGTCCGGTGGGAATGTTTTTTTGAAAATTTGAATAGAACATTTGATATTATCGAAACGCCGATGACCGCTCCAGAAGGCACACCTGTCAAACTTCAGATCTTGCGGGACATCACCGAAAAGAAAATGCTGGAAAAAAACAAAGAAGATTTTATATCTCTCGCCTCCCACCAGCTTCGCACGCCACTTTCCTCAATCGCTCTTTCTTCAGAACTATTGCTTCGCGGAACTGCCGGAAAAACGGAACCCGCCCAGAAGGAATACCTCGAGGAGATAAATAAGACAACAAAGCGGATGGCACTCCTTGTGAACAACCTTCTTAATGTCTCACGACTGGAGATGGGAACTTTTTCCGTGGAAACAGAACCGTTAGATATTCTTTCCGTCATTCAAACCAAGCTGAAAGAGTTCGAACCGATAATTCTGGAAAAGAAACTAAAAATTGAAA
This sequence comes from Candidatus Moranbacteria bacterium RIFOXYB1_FULL_43_19, assembly GCA_001784875.1. Taxonomy (GTDB): domain Bacteria; phylum Patescibacteriota; class Minisyncoccia; order Moranbacterales; family UBA11712; genus UBA11712. The sequence continues at coordinate 36,360 of MFSH01000023.1, read as the reverse complement.
AAAAAATCCAGGAAAATATTCCTGGGACGTTTTTCAATGCCAACAGCTTTGAAATAGTATTTGATAATTTGCTTTCCAACGCCATCAGATATACCCCTGCCGGCGGAGAAATTTCCATCGAGCTAAGAAAAGAAAAAGGGGCTGTATTGTTGGAAGTTCGCGATACGGGCTGCGGCATACCGGAAAAGCAAAAAGGAAAGATTTTTGAGAAAACTTTCCGGGCTGAAAATGCCAAGGAAATGAGTTCTGAAGGAGCGGGGCTGGGGCTCTATATGGTGAAATCAATTGCCGACCTCACCGGCTCCAAAGTCTGGTTCGACTCCGCGGAAGAAAAAGGAACAACTTTCTATTTTTCAATTCCGCTCAACTAAGAACTTGAGTTTCAAAAAGCGCCCTGTTTCTCCAGGGCGTTTTTATATTGAAAGGAATATCGCCTAATTATCGTTCATCCTGTACCCAATGCCCCTCACGGTTTGGATTATTTTCGCCTCTTTATCGCCAATTTTTTTCCGCAAATTCGTGATATGGACATCCACCACGTTGGCGAATGAATCGAAGGCAAAGTCCCAGATATTCGAAAGTATTTGTTCACGCGTGACGGTCACTCCTTTATTTCGCAAAAGATATTCCAAAAGGCTGAATTCTTTTAAGGTTAATTTTATTTCTTTTCCCTTCTTTGCGACTTGTTTTCTGGCCGGATCAAGGATAATTTCTCCAGCCTGGAGCTCGAGAGGAAGGGCGGTTTTGGGACGCCGCAGTATTGCCCTGATTCTCGCAAGGAGCACCTCAAAGGAAAAAGGCTTGGAAAGATAGTCATCCGCACCTGCATCCAGGCCATTCGTGATGTCTTTGGCACTGTCACGGGCCGTCAGCATCAGAATCGGAAGGCTGATTTTCTGACTCCTTATTTCCCGGCAAACTTCGTCGCCATTTTTTTTGGGAAGCATCCAATCGAGAATCACCAGGTCATAATCATTGCGGTGCATTAAAATTCGATTTAGGCCAACATCACCTTCCAAAACATAATCAACGGCAAAGCCTTCCGATTCAAGGCCTTTTTTCACGAGTTTGGCCAGATTTTCCTGGTCTTCGACTATGAGGATTCTCATACTTTTATTTTATACCCTTTTTTCTCAAAAAATCAAGGATTTCACTCTCTTTTTCTTAATCTTGTCTTAATGTTCCTTTTATATAATAAGGACAGAATTCAAATTTAATTTTTTAAAGACCATGAAAACACAACTCTCAAAAAAAGAAGAAAGGATCTGCCCCTGCGAGCTTTCGGAATTCTGCGGAAAGCGGACTGATGAGGAAATCATCGAGTTCGTGAAAGTGAACAAAGAATGCTACTCCCTTCTGGTAGAAAGGTACGAAGAAAAACTGACCCGCTACGTGAAACGCATCAGCGGCCTCACTAAAGAATCCGTAGAGGACATATTGCAAACAGTTTTTTTGAAAACATACGTCAACATCGGTTCTTTCAACAACAAAAACAAATTTTCCACTTGGATCTATCGGATCACGCACAACGAAACCGTTAATCATTGGAGAAAAAATGTGAAATCAGGAACGCCTATTTCTCTCGATGAAAATGAATTTTTGAAAAATACAATTGCAGATGAAAAGAATGTTGAGCGGGAAGTTTCCCGAAAGCTGGACGGTCGCAAGATTTTCGAGGCGCTGGAAAGACTGCAGAAAAATCAGCGCGAAGCCATTGATTTGAGATACAATGGACAATTCAGTTATCAGGAAATTGCTTCGCGCTTGGAAAAACCCATCGGAACCATCGGAACGCTGATCAGCCGAGGAAAAAAGATGCTTCGGGAAGAACTTCAAAAAAACAATCTTTCTCCGGGGATGATGAACTAGAAAATATGAGCCGGTTGGAAAAGATTATAATAAGCGCAAATATAAAATGAAGGGAGGTGAAAAAAATGAACGAAAGACAAAATATAAAAACAGCTAACTGGCTGATTGTGCTCGCCGGAATGTGGCTCATAGTCGCACCTTTTATTCTCGGCTTCAGCGGAACATTATTGAGCTTAAACGACGTTATCACGGGAGTCATAATCGCTCTCGTATCGCTGATCGCTATCGGATTGTCCGAGGAAGGCAAATGGCTGAACGGGATTAATGTGCTTTTGGGAGCCTGGATTTTTGTTACTCCATTCTTTATGATGTCAATCGGAAACGCGGGGATGTGGAATAATCTGATAATCGGAATAATCACCGTGACTCTGGGAGCCTGGGGAGTGGTCTCAATGTCTTCTTCTTCCTCGTCGCAATATCCGAAAGCTGTTTAGTCCTTTTATGGGGGGACGACAAAAGGCCTTGAGTAAAAGGCTTTTTGTTTTTTCATATTTACAATTAATTAAAGATTATATATTCTTTAAAAAACTTACATATTAGATTTTATGGAGCTTATAATCCGAAAAGCGAAAAAATCTGACAGCGGGGAGATCAGCCGTCTCACCAAAAAATTTACCGACACTTTGAGCCGGAGCCCGCACGAGATCGGCAAAATGATCGGCAATTTTTGGGTGGCCGAAAACGACCGCGGAAAAATTATCGGCTGCTGCGGCGCAAGGATTTGGGGACGCGACGCAGAGGTGATCGCCTGGATCGTTTCGGAAAAATACCAGGGGGCGGGCATCGCCAAAAAGATTCTTCTCTCCCTTATCAAAAGTCTCCAAAAAAGAAAAAATATCCGATATATTTTCGCTCTCACGGTCCCAGCGCTCGCCAAAAAATATTTCCGACCGCTGGGGTTTCTTCCAACGGGGCTCCAAATGTTTTCCGCCAAAGTTGTCGAAGAGTGCCAAAGCTGCCCCAAGAATTGTTTTCAAAAAGGAAAATACCAATGTAACGAAATCGCGCTGGTGCTGAAGAAATAATATCCACTGAAATTCATTTACATTATACTGGACCGCTGCAGGCGGTCTTTAATGCCTTCCAATTGCGAATAAATGATTTTATGAAAAAAAATCTTCAATATCATTCAATGCGGTATTCTGGAATGCTTTATTATTTTTTTGCCCGCCAATTCATTTATTTTTGATAGACAATAATTATGCTATAGCATTTTTATTGTCGATGTGATTTTTTGCTGAATTTTTCCGAAAGCATTATTTTTATAAAAAAACAGGGCCGCCCGCGCTTGGCGGGAAACCCTGTGAACTTCTTTCTTCATCCAGCCGCTTAGACAAAAATAACCTCGCCATTGCCCGGGACAATTGTCCCGATTTTCTCCAGCTCGAAAATTTTGTCGGGAGAGATGACCAACAATGCTATCCCGCAATTGAAGGTACGAAGCATTTCTTCTCCCGATACTCCGCCCCGCTTCCGGATGATTTGGAAAATGGGCGGCCGCTTCCAGGATTTGGTCCTGATTCTCATAGAGCATCCCGGAGGCAAAATCCTGGGAGGATTGTCCACGAACCCTCCGCCAGTGATGTGGACCATGCCAAAAATTTCGTAGCGCTGTTTGAGCGTCTTCACCAACTTGGTATAAATCTCTGTTGGCTTGAGAAGCTCCTCGCCCAGAGTGCATCCAAGCTGTTTATAATACCGATTGAGATTCTGCCGGGATTTTTCCGGGTTGTTGTCGCTGATGCCAAAAATCGGCCGGATCAAACTGAAGCCGTTGGAGTGAATCCCGGAAGACGCCGCACCGTAGACGTTCATACA
>MFSH01000023.1:0-32665 GCA_001784875.1 Candidatus Moranbacteria bacterium RIFOXYB1_FULL_43_19 | reverse complement strand
CTGTTTCTCCACCCATGAGGGCCATCTCGGCTAAATCACAACCATCGGCTACACCCCCAACAATTTTGTTGACCTGTTCGGGAATAAGTTTTCCCATGGCCAGATAATCCAAGAAGAAAGCCGGCGAAACACCGCTGACGAGGATATCGTTGACGCACATGCCGACGAGATCAACGCCAACCGTGTCGTGCTGGTTGAGCAGAATGGCCAGCTTGATTTTGGTACCGACACCGTCCGTGGACATGGCGATTACCCGGCCATCGGGCATCAATCTCGCTAGTCCGTTGAACCCCCCAATCTTGGTAAGAATTTCTCCCCCGGTGAAATTTTGGTAGGTTCTTTGGATCCGCTCTTTCATCAGCGCCACTGCCCGATTTGCGGCATCAATATCCACACCGGCATCTTTATAAGTCATTCCTTTCCTTTCCTCTGCCATAACACAGCCTCCTTGTTTCAATTGAAGATTTTGAAAGAAGAGCCCTCCCGAGCCCTCCTACGATTCCCTATGTATTCAAACTAGCGAATATATCAATTTTGGGCAAGAAAAAACCCCGCCAGAGCCTCCTGCCCGGCGGGGATAAATGATTTTACAAGCTCGCGTGTTTCACGCCTCCTTGAGTGTTTCACGCGGTTTTGAGGCCATTAGCGTAAATGAGCAGGCCGTCCGGATTGTCATATGGCCTGCCAGGATGGTCCATGAGACCCATCACTACTAAATTGTCCGTGCAAATGCCGGCAATCTCGCCACCATTTGGAGACTCGGATGCGTAGGTGAGAGTGACATTTGGCTGTCGTTCTTCCGTGACAACCAGCTTGCCGTAGCGATGCGCCGAGGGAAATTTGAGAATCCGCCCCTCGAGACCCCGAGTCCAGATGCAGTCAGTTTTTTCGACACGGTGCAGGACTGGCATGCTTCGGAATTCTCCACAGTCATTCTCAACCAAGGCTAGGCCGGATCCGAAGATCCGCGCCCGCATGCCGATCTGGAAGCCGTTGCATTCCATAATGATCGGGAGCTGGGCGTCCACAACCATCTGAAAAGCTTCTTCGGATACAATCGCGGCAATGGCTCCGGCGCCGGCATCATCGCTGAAAGTGAAACCCCCGGTGAAGTGATGGACGTGGTAGTCCGTCACCTTTTCCTGGCCGGAAACAATATGTTTGGCGAAAACCAATTTGGCATCCGCGCCGAGATATTTCCAGGACTCGATGCTTTCCACTTCACAGTTGATGCCCGACCAATACCATACAGCCACTTTCTTTTTTCTTTTCACGTTAGCCATTGCCATACACCTCCTTTTCGAAACGGGTGTTCCAGGCATCAAATAGCCGCTCCCAGTTCAATGGCCGACCGCGAACTGAAAAACTTTTGCCATTGACGATTCGGCCGACAAACATCGCATCGCCACGAAACATTTGTTCCAGAATGAAAGCGTCACCAGGATCAACCTCTACGAGCACGGTTCCGTAGCTTTCTGGAAAGAGCTCCTGACAAAGATTCGTTTCAACGCCAAAGCTTGAAGCTTCGACGCCTTCGAAGAGGCGAAGGAATAATCCCCCCCTATTCACCGGGACCGCCGACTGAAATATTCCGCGAGATGACAGTTTGTGCAATTTCTCGACAAACTGCTTGATCTCTTCGGTCGGCATGACGCTTACCCGGCCTCCGGAAATGCCCAAGGCTGAAGCCAAAGTTGAACCGGCCAAAGAAATCGATCTTCTCCCCAAGCTGAAGAGAAGATTTCCAGGCCACTCCCATTGATGCAGGGTCATATTTTTCACATTTTCGATTTTCCCCACCGCCATAATGTTGACCGACGGCGGAATGCAGATGGTCTGCCCTTCAAACTCTCCGGCTCCGTAGTTGGAATCTTTTCCGTTGATGAACGGAGCGCCGGTCGCTTTGGAAAATTCGCATATGGCGTCCACCTGCTTAACGACATACCAGGGCGCATAAGGATCGAGATGCGGCGTATAGAAGTTATCAACCAGGCCAATATCCAACGGGTGAACGCCGGCTACGATATGGGCCACATAAGCGTCCAGAACGCTGGAGAAAGCCCCGGCTACCGGATCGGCTTCCAGAAGCCATGGATTGAAACTCATGCTCACGGTCACCCCATAGGGTTTTCCATAAAGCGGCTTCTCCACAGCCAGATGGCTTCCGACGTTGTAATTCTCGCCATACTGCGGGCCATGGACCGAGATACCTTGAACCGTTGAATCATACTGCAGACGGGCCCTGGACTGGTTGCAGTTGTCAAAATGTCCGACCACCTTTTCTGCCATATCCTCGACATTCTCCGGCGTAATCTCCGGAAATTTTACGTCGAGGTTTTTGGCCGGCGGCTCGATGATCTCGACCTGCTCCATGGGACAGTTTTCAAAAAGCTCGTAAGGCCGGTCGAAAAGAATCTGTCCGGAAAGCAGCATGTCTTTGGTATATTCCCGGATGTTTTCGTCATATACGATTTGGAGTCGTCCGTTTCCGGTGCACACGCCAACGACGGTCCATTCCAGCTCGAAAAGTTCGCAGATCTCGATGAATTCCTGAAGTTTTCCCGGAATTACGATGAAGGCGAATCTTTCCTGGCTTTCACCGATGGCAATGATCTTGAACGGCAACTGGGCGCATTTGAGGGGCACCGGAGCGAAATTGAGAATGAGGCCGCCGGAATAACTGCCCCATGGATAGATCTTCGGCGACGTCATTTCTCCAAAGGCGGAAATGAATCCGCCCGCCCCGAAATCATTTTTAGCCCGGGTGCAGCCGCTGTCTCGGAACCTGATTATGGCTGGCATCATTTTCTGCTGGGTGTAAGGGTCTCCGATTTGAACATGATCTTCCGCTTTTTTCGCCTTGTCGAGACCCATGGAAGCAACTGTTCCGCCGTGGTAACCATCATTTCCCGTCTTTCCGCCTACCAGCACGGCGAGGTCACCAGCCTGCGGCACACCCTTGAGGGCCGCTTTTCTCGTGGTGATACCCAAGGTGCCGCCGAAGGCGAAAGGCTTTACGCCATAGGCCGGATGGCTATACATCCGCGCCAGAAGCATTGGCACGCCCGTCGTGTTTCCGGCTTTGGCGACTGCCTCTATCGTTTCTCGGGCAACTTGCGATTCCGGAAAAAAGTATTTTCCGAGAATAGGAAATTTTTTTCGGACGAACTCGCCCACCGTGGTCATCTCACAAACACCGATGGGCTTGGCACCAAGGGCATACATGAAGATATCCCGGAAGTGCCCAAGGATCTTGGTGATCTGGCCGCCGAACGTCCATTTGCGGGAGGGGCTGTTGTGGGTTTCTGCTCCGAAGACCAGGACAGTATCGTCGTAAAAGGCCCATCCGCCGGCATTATCGATAAAGGCAGAAACGACATTCGGATTGGCGATTTCCTCGGTAGTCCGGCGAAGTTTGCCGAGCAAATGACCCCACTCCTCCCATTTGATATGGCGGCAATGATCGCACCACAGGATGGCATAGACGTCCAGGTCCAAGTCGGTTGTATATGGGAGACCGAGTTCAATCTGGTGTTGTCTAATGGCCTGCATCTGCTTGAGACTCAAAGAGAGGTTCAAATTCTGGCTCAATTGGAAAAGCTCTTCTTCGCCCATGGCCGAAAGATCATACGTGTCCATGGAAGGACGAAATCCCTCCGGCTTCAGAGTATCAAGATTCGGCTCACCGGAAAAACTGATTTCAACGTTGGGATTGACATAGACACCTTTGAAAGCCTCGCCGTAATAACGCTTGCCTACCTTAAGGGCTTCCACTCGAACGCCAAGTTTTTCAAACGCTTTCCCAATCGTCTGGGCTTGAGGATCAATGATGGCGTTCTTATACATCACCTCGTGGAAGTCTCCGGCTTGAAGTTTTCCGACATCAAAGATTTCCTCCACCTCGGCGTCATGAAGAACGCGGAAGATTTGCGGAATTTTCGGCACTTCGTTTTCCGCTATTTCCAGATTATATATCGTATACACGCCCTTTTCTTTTTCCTTTGGATGTTTGGGCGCAACAGCGATCCGAACAATCTTGTTTCCCATCTCTCACCTTCCTTTCCCTTTTGGGGTTGAATTCAGTTTATTGCCGGCATCAGCAAGTGTTTCAGCTCCGGCGGGTCGTAGATTACTTTGCCGTTGATCAGTTTTATCCTCCCCTGGACCACAAGATTGAGAGCCCAGGATTGATAATTATGTTCGACGACGTTCACTTTCGCCGCCAGAGTCTCCGGTGTGTCATTCGGCTCAATCGGAACCGGAAATTGAAAGAAGATCGGGCCGCGGTCATAAACTTCGTCCACAAAGTGCATCGCAACTGCGCTGTGGATAATTTCTCCGCGCCGGTATGCTTCCATCACCGCTTCATGGACATGGTGACCATGCATGTTCGGCCCGCCAAATCGCGGCAGGGGCCCCGGATGAATATTGATCGTCCGCGCTGGTTCGAGCCCAGCCACGAGCTTCAGCCAGCCGGAGAGCATGATAAAGTCCGCATCAAAGAGGCTTATTAGCTGCTGATAATCTTTGGCTAGAAAAGAGCCCGCCCAATGCATAAACAAAATCCCCAATGATTTGGCTTTTTGCCAAACACCGCCTGCGGAGTGATTTGAAATGACTCCACAAATCTTTGCGTTTAGTACCGGTGGATTCAATCTCGTCGCCTCCACCATTTTCTGAAACCCCGATCCGCCACCGGTTTTCGTCCCCGAGGCAAACACCAAAACATTCGGAAGATTTTTGTTCATAGCCTTTTTCCCCTTTATATCCTTTCTGAATTATAGTCCATTCGTTATATCTTTTCAGCGAGTTCGCTGTTGATCAGAAATTTATATAATTATTCAGTTTTCAAAGACCATATCATAAAAAAGACCAGCCCTCCTTCAAAGCCAGTCCTCCTATGCTTTCAGGCTATCAAATACAAGCTAATATAGCAATCATTGACAAATTCGCCTCTGCGTGCTACTATTGCCATCAGTAATCGAGTTAGGCGTAAGTATCCAAGTATTTTAGAATATTGGGAATACAAGAAAGTCGTTCGCCTAAGTTAGAGCTATTTTGACCGCAAAAGGTCAGGATTATTAACAAGTTAGGCGAACCAAAAATGGATTACCAAAACAGGCCCCAGAGGCAGATGCATGATGTATCTTCTCTCGGACTGAAATGCACCGAGTGCGGAGTCGATATCCTGGAACTGCCGTTTGAGCCCACAAAGCGAGACGACGGAACCTATGGCCGACTCTACTGCCAACCTTGCAATCGCAACCGGAGAAAGAGCTTCGGAGGCGGAGGCTCGGGATTCGGCGGAGGCGGTCGAAGAGACCGATACTAAGTCGAACTTCACCCCGCCCCCTTTAAGGGGCGGGGTTTTTGTTTGCACAAATTGCGAGGAAAGGCTTACAATAAAATTCGGATGAGCAGAAAATCCAAGAAAATTACCATACCCATTGTTATGATCGCCGCGATCGCCGGAGTATATTTCACTTTACGCGACCAAAAAGAAAATTCCGCCCCAGAAAAAACCGCTGTTCCCCTTTCCAAAGTTCAAATAGATGGCCAAAAAATAGCAGAACAAAGCAGCCAGCCGGAAAAGATCCAGCCAGCCAAAGAGGAAAAATCCGCATCTCAAATACCTGAAAAATTCTTGCTTGATATCCCTTTCTATTCTCAAGCCCCGCTTTCCAGATGGGACCCCTTTCATGAGGATATGTGCGAAGAGGCCTCAATTTTAAACGCCGCCTATTATCTTCTCGACAAAAAGCCTTCGAAAGAGGAATATGAAAAAGAACTCCAAAAAATACAGGAAGCGGAGAAAAAAGAAATCGGCGAGTGGAAAAGTACGACTGTCGCCCAAATCAAAAAATTGTCCGACATATATTTTGAGGGAAAAATAAAGTCAAAAATTATTGATAATCCGGATATCGAGGACATTGAAGCTGAAGTTGCCGCCGACCATCCAGTTATTGCTCCTCTCGCCGGCCGCGACATCGGAAACCCGAATTTCACTCCGCCGGGCCCAGTCTATCATATGCTGGTCATAAAAGGTTATGACACCCGGAATTTCATCACGAATGACGTCGGCACTCGGAAAGGAAATTCGTATATTTATAAAAAAGAAGTGATTATGAAAAATCTGCACGATTGGGACGAAAAGGATATTCACCTTGGAGAGAAAAGGATTCTGGTGTTGTATAAATAGAAATTTTCCTGTATTATATAGGGAGCCTTAATATAAAATACGCTATGTATTGCCTGGTTGATTTCCGAAACCGCCCCCAATACAAATATACTTTTCCTAAAATAGAAAAGGCGCGCGAGTGCCTCCAAAAAATCAAGAACAACCCGCTGGGCGTGACGGTCATATTTTCTGACGGCCGGAGAGAATATTTTGAAAATGGTCTTCCCCATGGTTTTTTCACCTCATCCAAAAAAATTACAGCAATAAAAAAAGGCTGCCACTCAAAATATAGAATTCGTGAAATGGGCAATCTCGACGGAGTACTGAAAAAAAAGCACCAGACCGAAGCCACCAGTGCCGCCAATTGGCAAAAAAAATCTATTCTTCCACTTTTCATGCTGGGTAACTGGAAATTTTACACAAGCCTCGCCGTTGCCGCTCTTTTTATATTTTATTCCTCTTTCTATTTTCAAAGACAATCCGGCCAAAGCGTTTCCGCCCAACTGCCGGAAATTTATCAGCCTGAGGGACAAGTCGCAGGAGCTATGGATGTTAAAGCTGAAAACGATGGAAATGAAGACTCTCTGAAGCTGGCCGATGAAGAAATCGTCATGAACCTTCTTGGAAAAATTGAGGAGCTCAAGGAAGACGAATTCGAATCAGAAATCTTGAAATACGTCAAGGGCCGTCCGATGGAAGATATGGCACCCTATATAGCCAAGCAACCCCGCATTGTCGCCGCCTTTCTGGTCGGAATCGCCATGAAGGAAAGCAAATTTGGAACCTATTCTCCAAAACTTGGCGGGCAGGATTGCCACAACTACTGGGGATTCAAGGGGGGCGGAACAACCACTTCTGGGGGATATACTTGCTTCAGTTCACCCGGCGAGGCTATCCAAATAGTCGGAAAAAGGCTAGCCAAGCTCGTTGAAGGCGGCCGAACCAATCCTTCCGCCATGGTTATCTGGAAATGCGGCTCAACCTGCTCCTGGGACAACCCCGAAAACGTGCGCAAATGGATCGCTGACGTGGGAGTAAACTTCTATAAGATCAATTCAAAGGAAAGCTCTTGATTTAGGCTTATATAAGCCTAAAAAAATCTAGCGTCTAACGCCCCTTGACGACATTTACCGCTTCTGCTAGCATACCTCTTGTCAACAATAAATGGAGTAGCTATTGGTGCTATTCTTTTTTTGTTGCCTGGCCAGTTGAATTCTGGTGTAGCCAGACCTTGCGAAGCGAGGATTCAACTAGGCCTGCAATCCAAAGGCGGCTGAAAGGTCCCTCTGGATGAAGCTAATTTTTGAAAATTTGCTAAATGCGTGTCCCGGATAAGTTCGCTTATCTAGGGGGGGTTGATTCGGTACCTTTTCAAAAAGAAAATTGTATAAATTGCGATATTAAATATTCTTGCAAATATCGCGAGTTTGCCATCCGGCTTGAGAAATTCAGAAATATTGCTCAAATAGGCTGGGAAAAAGCAAATTATTTTTCGAAGATCTACAAAAGAAAAATTCAAAGCCACGTTTGGAAGAAGCAGGAAGTATACCTGCCCATTTTGATCGCGATCGTTCTTCTCGCGCTGGTTTTTGTTTCGAAAACCGCGTTTTCAAAAACCACTGATCCGACCAATAATCTTCCAGTTGAAGACAAATACAAGGTGAAGCTGATCGGAACAAACTTTGCTGGCCAAACCGGAAAAATCTGTTCTAGCGAAAACGAGACCTATCAGAAAGATCTGGCAAAAAGTGTCTCGAAACCGGCCACGAGCGATCTCAAAGAAGACGTCGCAAAAATCGTGAAAAACACCCCGATGGCCGCTATGGTCGATCCTATTTCTGAAAAAGACCGGACTGTGGCCGCTTTCATTGTTGGAATTGCCATGAAGGAAAGTAAATTTGGAGTCTATTCTCCCAAAATAGCTGGACGAGACTGTTATAACTATTGGGGATTCAAGGGAGGCGGAAAAACCGTCGCCGGAGGATATAGTTGTTTTAGCTCTCCGGATGAGGCTGTTGATGCAGTTAGTGGAAGAATTGAAAAAATGGTCGCCAAGGGCGTTCGGACTCCCGCCCAAGCCATCTCCTGGAAATGCGGAAGCTCCTGCGCCGGACACGGCGCGGCCAATGTCCAGAAATGGATTTCGGATGTCGCCATAAACTTCTATAAAATTAACTCCTAGATAATTCCAACAGAAAAAACCCGCTTGAGCGGGTTTTTTCTTATGTTACGTGTTTCGCGTTATGTGTTGCGTGATCAGTAATCCTTCAATTTATTCACCAGCCCGCTCTGGCGGATGCGCTCGAGAGCTTTCGCTTCAATCTGGCGGATTCGCTCGCGCGTGACGCCGAATTCATGTCCCACCTCTTCCAAAGTATGAGTCACTCCGTCTTCAAGTCCGAAGCGGATTTTGAGAATTTTCTGCTCACGAGGCGTTAAATCTTTGAGAATCAACTCCACATGGTCGGCCAGAAGTTTTCGGGCTGCGCTTTGGTGAGGCATGACTGTTTCCGTGTCTTCAATGAAGTCTCCCAGAATGCTGTCGTCTTCACTGTCACCCACTGGCGTTTCAATGGAAACCGTCTCCTGAGAAATTTTCATGATGTGGCGCACTTTTTCCACTTCAATCCCCATTTCGGCCGCAATTTCTTCCGGCAAAGGATCCCGCCCCAAATCTTGAACGAGACGCCGAGTAGCCTGGGTGTATTTGTTGATGGTTTCCACCATATGCACCGGAATGCGAATCGTCCGCGACTGGTCAGCGAGAGCCCTGGTGATTGCCTGACGGATCCACCAAGTTGCGTAGGTTGAAAATTTGTATCCTTTCCGATAATCGAATTTCTCCACTGCCCGGAAAAGACCGATGTTTCCTTCCTGGATAAGATCCAAAAGAGATAAATTTGTGCTGCGTCCAACATATTTTTTGGCGATGGAAACGACCAGACGCAAATTGGCCTCGGTGAGTTTTTGCTTGGCAGCTAAATCCCCTCTTTCATTCCTTTTTGCCAGCTGCACCTCTTCTTCGCCGGTAAGAAGCGGAACCCGGCCGATTTCCCGAAGATACATCTGCACCGAATCCGATGAAATGTCACCAAGATCAAGCGGGACATCCATGTCTTCAACCTTTTTGTCCTTTTCATCTTCTTTTTCAGCCTCCTCTTTCATTACCTCATCCGAGCTCACAACCTTCACTCCGGATTTTTCCAGTTTCTCATAAAGTTTTTCAAGTTCAGCCACATTTTTTTCCACCTCCGGAATAATTTGGAGAATTTCATCTTCCGTGACAAACCCCCTTTGCTTTCCGAGCTTCACAAATTCATCCAAGTTTTCCTCTCCTGTCAATTCTTCAGTATTCCCTTTTGGGGCTGTTTTCTTTGAAGAAGCGGCCTTTGAAAAACGGCCACGCCGTTTCGCGTATTTCCCAAGCTTCTTTTTCTTCAAAACTCTCTTTTTCGGTTTCCGAGCCGATCCTTTTTTCTTTCCGGCCTTTGCCCTCGAGATTTTCCTTTTTCCTGCTTTTTTCTTCTTCTTCGCCATAACAAAAATAAATTAATAAGAAAATTTATTCTTCAAGCTGAGCCGACAAGTCCTGGAATTCTTGAAGGAGAGCTCTCGTTTCCTTTCTTTTGCCGGATTTTTCAGATTCTTTTATCTTTTTTGAAACCTCTGCTATCTTTTCCTTGATTTTCAGGCCCTTCTGCCTTTTGAGAGCTTTTTTAAGCTCCTCTTCTGGAAAAGAAATTCCGTTTTCGTCCTTCTCCACTTCAACCTCGAAGACAGCTTCATCAATCAGCCTTTGGGATTCAAAGTCAAAATTCAATTCCTTTATTTTTTCGGAAGTTTTTCCCTGCGTTTCTTTTTTTACCTTCTCGATGATTTTTTTCTCTGCTTCGCCCGAAAAATCTTCCGGGTCAATGGTCGCTTTTTGCTTTTCTGTTTCTCTCGAAAAAGCAAACAAAAGGCCGATTATTCTTCTTTCTATAGCTTCCTCTTTGCCTTTATTTCTCAAAGGCACATCTTCTTTTTGCCTGGAAACTCTTCCCGGATCGCTTTTCGTTTTTCTCAAAATCTCGAATAGCGTTTCTTCCCCAACATCAAGTTTTTCAGCTAGCACTTTGACCCAGTGCGCCTTTTCAACCGGACTGGCAATGTCTTTCAACACATTTAGAAGTTCTTTAGCGACTTTTTTCTTGTCGGCTGGCTTTTTTATGTCATACCGCGAAAAAGCGTCCTCAAAAAAATATTCAACAACTTCCCTTGCCCCGGAAACTGCCTCGTCCCAAGCTCCCTTATCCTTTTCCAGAATATCAGCCGCGTCTTTCCCTTTGGGCAGCAGCACTATTCTAACATTCAAATCATTCTCAAGGCAAACTTTGGCGCTTCTTCTGGATGCCGTCTGTCCGGCCGGATCCATGTCAAAAGCCATCTTTATATTTTCAGTGTATCGCTTGATAACTTTTATCTGATCCGGACCGAAAGCCGTTCCAGAAACTGCTATCGTATTCAAAAATCCTGCTTGCTGCGATGCAATCACATCCATGTTGCCTTCGACTAATATGACTTCGTCTTGCTTTCTAATTTCAGTCTTGGCAAAATTCAGCCCGTAAAGAACTTTGCTCTTGTCATATAGCTCCGTTTGGGGTGTATTTATATATTTGGCTGTTTTTTCATCCCCGCCAGGAGAAATTCGCGCCGCAAATCCAACAACGCGTCCCATGATGTCCTGAATGGGAAACATGATTCGGTCACGAAAACGATCGTAAAATTTTGTATCTGGTATCTGGTATTTAGTATTTGGTATTTTATTTTCGGAACCCTTTTCCACTAATAATCCTGTTTTCGTGATTTCCTCAATTTTGCAATCTCGCTTCAGCAAAAATTCCAGCATATTTCTCCAGCCATCCGGCGCGTATCCCAGACGGAAATTTTTTATTGTTTCATCTGTAAGGCCGCGTTCGCGCAAATATTTCAATGCTTTTTCGCGGCCCCTTCCTTCCCAAAGATTTTTTTCATACCATTTCGCCGCGAGTTCGAGAATCCGATATAATTTTGGCTTCACACTTTCTCTGCCTCTATCACCCTTCTCAAATTTCTTTATTTCCACTCCCGCTTTCTGGGCCAATTGTTCAAGCGCTTCCCGAAAACCGATCCCTTCCATTTCCATGACAAAAGAAAAAATATCCCCGCCTTTCCCGCAGCCAAAACAATGAAAACTCCGGCGCTCTTCGCTTACCATGAAAGAAGGGCTTTTCTCGTTATGAAAAGGACAGAGAGCCCTCCAGTTGCTCCCTGCTTTTTGGAGACGAATATATTCGCCAACCAAATCAACGACACTTATTCTGTTTTTTATATCTTCAACTTCGGACATTTACATCACGTAACACACAACACATATCACGTAACAATTGTTATGTGTTCCATGTTATGTGTTATGCGAAAACACTCGCTTTCGCTGCAATCCCATAAAGCCCGTTCAACTGCTTGGTGATTTTTGCAATATTCCTGGCTGTTCCCTCAACTGCTACCACAATCATTGCCGTGCAGTTTGAAACGCAATGCCTTTGGACGTTTACTCCCAGGCGAGCCATGATCAGATGCCCGTTTTCAGTGAGAATCCGGTTAACGTCAGCCGAATGCTTTTGGCGGTCTTTGACCAGGATCGTGATAGCGGCCAGGCGAAGTTTTTCCTTTTTGATAGGCATACTAAAAAGATTAGACTATTAACACTCTAGCGCAATGGTGAAATTTATTCAACTTCACCTGTTGATTTCTCCAATCAGCCATCTGCCAAAATTCTTATTGAATTCAGCTGGCAATTTCACAACGCAAGGCGTCGAGTAGGAATGAATTTTCTCAACTTCCCCCGCAATCCTGGCATAATTTTTCTCGACTGTCTTTCCAATCAAAACAAATTCCCTGCTTTTCTCGATTTCATTCTTCCACCAGTAAAAACTCCCAACCGGGAAAATATTGGCGCAGGCGATCAGGTGTTTTTTGAGCAAGTGCTTCGCAATTTTTTCGGCTTCTTTTTTCGTGGGAATTGTGATGTATACAAAAATATATCTCATGCCTTCCAAAGCCCGTGCAAATTGCAGTATTCACGCACCGTGATATTTTCCGCCTCGACGCAAAATTCCGCCTCCGGTTGGTTGCCCGGATTCAAAAATTTCCGATAGACCTTATCGTCCGCCAAAATCTCAATCCATTCGATATAGTGCGCCTCTTCCATCGGATGCGGCACCGATCCAATTTTCACTTTGTAGCCGTTTTCAGTCTTTTCAACGACCGGCAGATGTTTTTCTGTAAGCCCCTCTTCTTGATTTTTTTCTGTCAGGAGCTCCATCGGTCCCCCGCAACAAACAAGCTCGCCTTCACCAGCATGCAAAACTTCAATGATATTTTCGCATTTCGCGCATTTATAGATTTGGTTTAGCTCGGTCATATATTTATTCTAAATTATTAAGCCCTAATTCCCCTTTCTAAATACTACTCATTCCCCGCTCAACTACTTTCTCAATTTTCGCTTTTCGAATTTGCGCAGAATTTTAGCTAAGATCGTATGAAAACAATTTCACCGGAATTCCTTTCTTTTTTGCCTTTTCAACTGTATCGACAGTTCCAAGGCTTTCGCTCTCCTTTGTCTTAACGCGAAAAGCGATCAGTTCGTCTGAAGCCTCAACCGCTCTGGAATTCCTTTCATAATACATTTTCTTTTTTGTTTCTTCCGTGAAATTTGTGTCAGGATTTTCAATAACTGCGTCTGGATTAACATTTTTTATTTTTTCCAGCTGATCTATAATATCTTCCGCTTGTTTTTTCGTGATTGTCCCGAGCTTGGCGTGTTTCCGATAGTGCTCTGAATATTTTTTAAGTGTGGTTGGAAGAAAAATTTTTATTTTATTAGATTCTGGATTGCATTTCAGCGCCTCATCGGTGGCGATATAATCAACTCCCAGCGCTCCGCCGGAAACCATTCCATTTCCCGCCTCGAAAATCTCCCGAACGATTGCCCGGATTTTTTCTTCAATTTCCTCATTCGTTTTTCTCCAGCTCCCGCTGATGCCGATCCACTTCATGTTATAGTTTTATTAATTATAGAAACTGCCCTCTCCGCATTATCTCCAACACTCTCTAGCCCGTCCAACACCAAATCCGCCATATTTCGGTGATCTTTTTGCTTTTTTTCGTCTCTTTCTTCAACTTCCTTCCAATTTTCGAGAACAAATTTTTTCCAAAAATAGTCCGTACGGCCTCGCACCGCGACCCTCTTTTTTCTCTCTTTTTCAAAAAGGGTAATCAAAATCAGAATATCCGCAAAGGGACAGGGGTACGCAGTGTCCAAAATGTTCAACTTCCTCATCGTGAATTTTTTGTCACTGCCGTTTTCGCTAACGCGGATAAAATTATCGTAATCGACGAGCGGAGTTGCGATCGTTTCCCCTAGCGGACGACTCATGAGCTTTTTAATTAATTTCCAATCGTAATTATCACAAGTGAAATAGTCGAGAAACGAAACATCCGCCGGCTTTGATTTCAAATAATGGTCTCCGGGAATCTTTCCGCAATTTTCCTCGCCTAAATCCTCAATCACGGCATTGCGCAAAGTTGACTTCCCAACCCCCGGCATCCCGAAGATATTTATCAACAACTTATTATGAGCTTCTTTTTTCATTGTATTTGAAATTATATCCCTTCCTTATCCCCTCTTTCATGCTCTCGCTTATTTCCAAACCATCGATTTCTTCCCGTCCGGCCCATTTCGCCTCATCGTGCGCATCGGCAATTTTCAAATTGCCAATATCTTCAATGATTTCAACAATATATTGTATATCGACCGTATGACGATTTCCGTCATCGGAAACATACGAAAAAACATCGTATGGCCTGATTACTTTCACTTTCAAATTCGTCTCCTCCTTTACTTCTCTTGCGACCGCCTCATCGATATCTTCCCCGAACTCAACTTTCCCGCCGGGCATCTCCCAATATCCCGGCAAAAATTTTTCTTTTTGCGAGCGTTTCAAAAGCAACACTTTTCCATCATGCTGGATAAACGCCGTCACTCCAATTTTCTGGATTTTTTTCATTTTTTCATTACCTCAACAAACTCCCCAATTTTTTTGTCATAAATATCCTTCTCCTTTATTTCTTTCGCGTTGAAGCCAACATGGGCGAGCGGATCACGACTCATGATTTCTACAAAACACGGAGCGATTTTCTTGGAAGAAGTGTTTCCGGAAGTGACAAAGAAAGCATACTCTTTGATGCTAGTCTTATTTTCTTCAAGATATGTCCGCACCGCCGGAACCATATTCCATCCCCAGACCGGGCTTCCGGCGATGATGAGATCATAATCAGCCGGATTCTTGCCTGAAGTTTCAATTTCTGTTCTTTGCTTTTTCATGCCGTCTCTTCCGGAAGAAAACCAAGCAAAAAAACCTTTTCTCTTTCTCAAATCTCGAATTTCATCAATGTCCGCACCGAGCGCAGCGGCAATGTCCTCGGCCACTTTTTTGGTGTGTCCGTCTTTTGAATAGTAGACGACGAGTGTTTTTTTCATAATGCTATAAATTAATTTTTATGATTTACTAATATCGGTAAAAGTCCGGTTTAAAGGGGCCATTCTTGGAAATTCCGAGATATTTGGCTTGATCTTTCGTGAGTTTTGTCAGCTTCACTCCCAGTTTTCCAAGGTGGAGCCGGGCTACTTCTTCGTCGAGTTCTTTGGGAAGAACGTGGACGCCGATCGGGTATTTTTTCGTCCAAAGTTCGAGTTGGGCGAGAGTCTGGTTCGAAAAACTCGAGCTCATCACAAAGCTTGGATGACCCGTCGCGTTCCCGAGATTCATGAGCCGCCCTTCGGAGAGAAGATATATTTCATGGCCGCCCGGAAAAACATATTGGTCCACTTGTGGCTTGATGTTCACTTTTTTCACTTCCCGCGCGCTGTTTAATTTTTCCACTTCGATTTCATTATCGAAGTGCCCGATGTTCGCAACAATCGCCTGATTTTTCATTTTTTTCATATGCTCGAGCGTGATCACATTCCGGTTTCCGGTGGCGGTGACATATATGTCTGCCTCCCCAAGCGTGTCTTCGATGGTCGCAACTTCATACCCTTCCATGGCCGCCTGAAGCGCGCAAATCGGATCGATCTCCGTGACAATCACTCGCGCGCCTTGCCCGCGAAGCGCCTGGGTGCAGCCTTTTCCGACTTCGCCGTAACCGCAAACAACAGCCGTTTTTCCGCCGAGCATCACGTCGAGCGCCCGGTTGAGCCCGTCCACGACCGAATGGCGGCAGCCATAGATATTGTCGAATTTGCTTTTGGTTACTGAATCATTCACATTGATCGCCGGAAATAATAATTTTTTTTGCTCGAACCGCTGGTAGAGCCGGTGCACTCCCGTTGTTGTTTCTTCAGACACACCTTTGATTTTTTTCGCGACGCTTGTCCATCTCTTTGGATCTTTTTTGTATTCATATTTCAGAATTTTTACAATCTCCCGAAAATCCGGCTCTGATTTTTGATAATCTTTTTCGAGAAGCTTCGGATTTTTTTCCATTTCCACGCCGAGATGGACGAGAAGCGTCGCGTCGCCGCCATCATCAACAATAAGATCCGGGCCTTCGCCATCTCCAAAATCAAGGGCTTTTTCCGTACACCACCAGTATTCTTCAAGTGTTTCCCCTTTCCAGGCAAAAACAGGCGTTCTGGACGCCGCAATGGCCGCCGCCGCGTGGTCTTGCGTTGAAAAAATATTGCAGCTTGCCCAACGAACCTGGGCTCCCAAGTCTTTGAGAGTTTCGATCAAAACAGCCGTTTGGATAGTCATATGGAGGGAGCCGGTTATTTTAGCTCCCGCGAGCGGTTTTTTGGATGCGTATTTTTTTCGAATCGCCATCAGTCCCACCATTTCTTCTTCGGCGATTTTTATTTCTTTGCGCCCCCATTCGGCGAGTTTTAGGTCAGCGATTTTATAATTCATAATTATAATTTTGAATTTTTAATTTAGAAATTCGAATGAATCTAGAATATCTTAATTTTTTAAAGTATTAAATCATTGGGATTTGATTCAAAATTTAAAATTTTAAATTCAAAATTTGCACTATATTTTTATAAACTGATTTGTTCGTTATATAAAGATTCATATCTCTTTCCAAAATCTTCAACCGAAAACTTGTGTTCCTGCGTCCCGTATTTCTCAATTGCGTAGCTCGCCGCGACACTACCCAACCGCCCGCACATCCGGAGATTATGTCCTTTATCCAATCCGACCATAAAACCCGCCCGGTAGGCATCCCCCGCACCAGTCGGGTCTTTGATTTGATTCAGCCGGCAGGCTTCGACCAAAATTTTCTGTCCGTCGGTGGTTTCGATTTGCGAGCCCCTCTCGCCATATGTCGTCACAAGCGTTTCCACGCGCTTTAAAATTTGTTTTTTACTCCAGTTAATCCTTTTTTGGATCATCTTTATTTCATAATCATTGCCAATAAGAATGTCTGTCTGGCTTATAGCCTTTCTTAATTCGCTGTTCGAGAAAGCCGGAATCTGCTGCCCAGGATCGAAAATTGTATGGATGCCAAGATTGGCGCACTGCGACAAATGTTTGAGCATCACGCTTTTTTGAGTCGGGGAAATGCTAGCCCACTTCGGCTTTTTATCCCGCTTGTTGAAAAATATGTCCGGCGCAGAGCCGAGAGAGCCGTTATAGAAAGCGGTGATTTGATTGTCGTCGAGATCGGTCGTGATATAGCAGGAAGCGGTAAACAGTTTCTTGTCTGTTTTAATTCGACCAGTACTGATTTTTATATCACCCAAATATCTCATATACTCCCCGCCATCTTGTCCGACCGAAGAAACAATTATCGGATCCGCGCCCAGCAATTTGATGTTATACGCGATATTCCCCGCCGTCCCGCCTTTGCTTTTTTCCAATTTTTCCACCGCAAAACAGACACTCAAGATATGAATATTGTTTGGTAGAATATGATTTTTAAACCGGTCCATAAAGTCCATGATGTGATCATAGACCAGCGACCCGGAAACGAGAATGGGCATGGTAATATTGTTAGCGGAGAGGGAGGGAGTTTCACCCCGCACCAAAATTTATGCTTTGTTGACCGCGGTGGGAGAGAGATTCGAACTCTCGAGACCCGTGAAGGTCTACCTGCTTTCCAAGCAAGCGCACTCGGCCACTATGCGATCCCACCGAAATATTCAATTTTGGTGCGGGGCGGGCCCTCGATACCTTGCGGTATACCCGCTTTCCAAGCGAGCGCACTCGGCCTCTATGCGACCTCTCCGTATATGTTACCAAATTTTTGCCTATTTATAAGCCTACTTCAATTATTCCTTCAAATCAAGCTTTGCAACTATTTTACATATTATGCTATAGCATAATATGTAAAACGATAAATTTTATTCAATCTTAAAAAAATGTTTTGTTTCGCGATCATTTTCGATGTCACTCGCGGTTATAACTCTCATTTCTCTATGCCCAAAGCCAAAAAAATTCCTCAAGATATTCACCTCTTTTTCAAAATCATACGGACAAACCCAGACGCTTTTTTGAAGCTTATAAAATCCCAATTCTTTCAGTTTCCCCCGCAAAGACTCTCTTTTTATCTTATACTTGTCCTGAATGTCAAAAATGAGTATTCTCCATTTTTTGTCCCAAACTTTCGGTTTTTTTATTTCCAAATTATCGATATTAGATTTTTTTACCTTTTTCCTGCCCTCTTTTGTAAGAGAAACATAAACTTGTTTTCCTTGATATTTAAAGTCTATTAGACCTTTATTTTTCAAATAATAAAAGGATTGCTGGAAAGTTTTATTTTTCCTTTTTTTATCTAGCTTATATTTTGCGTGCCTCACAAGCTGCGGAACGATACGGTTGAGAAAAATTGGATTCAGTGAAGCCACCGCTATCGCGCCACCCCACAATAGTCCCTGCAGGATAATTTTCGACGTATCATTTTTTTTACTCATACTCAACTTGTTCAATAAATATGTTTTACATTTTATGCTATAGCATTATATGTAAAATAAAATTAAACCTTTGAAGATGACCTGCGTGACTGACTAATCTCTAATGGAATTATTGAAAAAACGCCCGATCAGCTACTTCTCCATCTTCTCGATTTCCAGCATCGTCTTGATTACTGTATCCGGGTTGAGTGATATTGAATCAATTTTTTCTTTCACAAGAAATTGTGCGAAGTCGACGAAGTCTGATGGCGCCTGCCCGCAAATTCCGACTTTGCGCCGGGCCCGGTGAGCCTTTGCGATAACTTGGCGGATGAGTTCCTTCACGGCATCATTGCGTTCGTCATAGACGTGGGCCACTTTGGCGCTGTCGCGGTCAACACCGAGCGTGAGCTGAGTGAGATCGTTCGACCCGATGGAAAACCCGTCAAAAATTTTTGAAAATTCGCTGGCGAGAATAACATTCGAGGGAATCTCACACATGACATAAACTTGAAGTCCGCCCATTCCGCGCTTGAGACCGTATTTTTTCATTTCAGCGAGAACTTTTTTTCCTTCCTCAACTGTCCGGCAAAATGGAATCATCGCTTTCAAATTCGTAAGTCCCATGACATCGCGCACTTTTTTGAAAGCCAGGCACTCGAGGCGGAATCCTTCTTTGTAGTCTTCGTCGTAGTATCTCGACGCTCCCCGCCAGCCAATCATCGGATTCTCTTCGGCTGGTTCAAAACTTTTCCCGCCAATCAAGGTCGCGTATTCATTCGTTTTGAAATCGGACATCCGGACAATCACATCCTTCGGCCAAAAAGCGGCACATATCCGCCCGATGCCTTCAGCCAATTTGTCGACAAAAAATTCTTCTTTATTTTTATAGCCCTGCGTGAGCTCGTTTATTTTCTTTTTCTCCTCCTTTTCTTTCACTTTCTCAAAATGAATGAGAGCCATCGGGTGAATTTTGATATACTCGGTGATGATAAATTCCTCACGAGCCAGTCCTACACCATCGTTGGGTATAAAAGTGAGATCAAAAGCCTGGTCCGGATTACCAACATTCATCATGATCTTTGTTTTCGATTTTTTGATGTTTTTGAGATTCGTTGTTTTTATTTTGAATTTCAAAAGTCCTTCATAAACATGCCCTTCTTCCCCTTCAGCGCAACAAACCGTCACCGCTTTTTTGTCTTTTATGGCGCTAGTCGCATTTCCGGTTCCGACAATGCAAGTAATTCCCAATTCCCGACTGACAATGGCCGCATGAGATGTCCGTCCACCGGAATTGGTCACAATGGCCGAGGCAATCTTCATGATTGGCTCCCAGTCCGGATCCGTCATCTCGGTCACCAGCACTTCGCCTTTTTTGAAATCGGCGATCTTGGCCACATCCTTGATGACATTGGCTTTGCCCTGCCCGATTTTTCCTCCCACTGCCGCTCCAGAGCATAAAATTTTTCCTTTTGATTCAAGAATGTATTCTTCGAGAACATTTTTTTCTCTTTGCGATTGGACTGTTTCCGGACGGGCCTGGACAATATATAATTTTTTGTCACGCCCGTCTTTGGCCCATTCAATATCCATCGGTTTTTTGTAGTGCTGCTCAATAAGAAGCCCCCATTTGGCAAGCTCAAGCGCTTCATCATCCGCGATACAAAACCTCTTTTGGTCTTCCTGCGAAACCGCCACGTTCTGCGTCGAAGCCCCGCCACCAACGGAATAAACCAATTTTGTCTCCTTGCTTCCAATCTTTTTTCCGATGATGGGGCGGAATTTTTTTTCGAGAGTCGGCTTGTGAACAATAAATTCATCCGGATTCACTTTTCCTTTAACGATATTTTCGCCCAGCCCCCAGGAACCATTGATAATAATCGCATCTTGAAAACCTGATTCGGTGTCGATCGTGAACATAACTCCGCTCGAGGCTTCGTCAGAGCGCACCATTTTTTGAACCCCCACGGAAAGAGCAATTTCGAGATGGTCAAATCCTTTGTCCACCCGGTAAGATATGGCCCGGTCAGTAAAAAGGGAGGAAAAACACTTTTTGATCGACTCGAGAAGCTGGTATTCTCCAGTAACATTGAGATATGACTCCTGCTGGCCGGCAAAAGACGCGTCCGCCAAGTCCTCAGCTGTGGCGCTCGATCTCACTGCCACATCCACCCCGCCGGCAAAATGATTAGTATGGTCTTTTTTGTCCCAAGTGATGTGAAAACTTTTTCTGGGATTGTATTCGTGGGAAAGTTTTGAGTAGGATTCGACAATCGAGTTCCGAAGGTCGAAAGGAAATTCGGACGAAAGAATTGCTTGGCGCACCCGATAGCCTCTTTCAGCAAGATTTCGCATGTTTCCCGTATCGAGACCTTTGAGAATTTTTTTTATTTCCCCGTCCAGATGATTTTGGCGCAAAAAATAGCGATAGGCTTCGGAGGTGATGGAAAAGCCGTCGGGGATCCTGATCCCATGTTTACGAAGATTGCGATACATTTCTCCAAGGGATGCATTTTTCCCGCCGACAAGTTCGATGTCTTTTATTCCGGTCTCGCGAAACCAGAGAATGTATTTTCTTTTTGTATTGCCTATCATGTATTTCGTGTTATTTTTTT
The DNA here is from genome assembly GCA_001784875.1 of Candidatus Moranbacteria bacterium RIFOXYB1_FULL_43_19. Classification (GTDB taxonomy): domain Bacteria; phylum Patescibacteriota; class Minisyncoccia; order Moranbacterales; family UBA11712; genus UBA11712. Next base: position 11,901 of record MFSH01000023.1, on the reverse strand, counting down.
ATTTGAAGCAGAGGTATTTTTTACTAAATAATTATACCATAAAAAAAGAATGTCAGAAACATTCTTTTTGCGCTTGATACAAATTCCTGTGCTAGTTTATTTCCTCCACCTTAACCAAGCTCATATGCTCTTTTTTCATATGGGGTCTCCCCGCAACAATCACTACTTTGTCTTTTTTCTTGAGCAATTTATTTTTCTTAAGGGTCGCGATTGATTTATCCAAAAGCTCATCCAAATCCCGGCAATCCGGAAGGACAAAGCTTTCCGCTCCCCAGACCAAAGTGAGCTGATTATGCGTTTTTTCTCTGTTGGTCATCACAAAAAGCCTTTCTTCCGGCCGATGCCGGGCAACTACCCGGGCTGTGAAGCCGGAAATGCTGGCCGCGACAATGGCTTTCGCTCCGCTGTCTTTCACCAGTTCGTGAGCTGACTGGGCAATTGCCGATGAAACCGACATTTTTTCGTCTCCCAAAAATCCGTGCTCAAGATCGTCGAAAGGAGATTCTTCTGTTTTCTCGATTATTTTTCTCATCATCCTGACAGCTTCCACCGGATATTTACCGCTAGCTGTTTCCCCGGAAAGCATCACCGCATCCGCGTGGTCAATGACCGCGTTTGAGACGTCTGTCACTTCGGCCCGCGTTGGCCGAGGATTTCGAATCATAGAATCGAGCATCTGGGTCGCGACGATTGCCGGCTTTCCTGTACGCAATGCGCTGGCTACCATTTCCTTTTGAAGAATAGGGAGTTCCTCTTGGGGCATCTCGATCCCCAAGTCTCCCCGGGCGACCATGATCGCGTCAGACACCTTGAGAATTTCATCGAAATTTTTAACCGCCTCTCTTCTTTCAATTTTCGCGACCACCTGAGGAATCTTCCTTTCATCAGATATTTTTTTTCTTATCAAATTCTGGAGATTCTTTATTTCTTTTGCGTTCCGGACAAAAGACATGGCTACAAAATCCACATCTTGGGAAAGGGCAAACTCCAAAACTTCTTTGTCCTGGCTCGTTAGCGCCCCGAGTTTGGCCGAAATCCCAGGAATGTTCACTCCTTTCCTCATTTTGATAACTCCGTCATTTTCAGCGCGGCAATGCAAACGCTCTTTATCCTTTTCAAAAACAGAAAGCTTAATCAAGCCGTCTTCAATCAAAATCTCGTTTCCGACCTTGGCGAGTTTTACCACCTCGGAAAGATCGAGAAAAACGGTTTTTTGCCGGCTCTTTTTCGTGAGTTTGTTTTTTCTCCCGACCACCAACACAATTTCACCCTTTTTAACTTTCACTTCTTGATTTCCGACTGTCCTGATTCTTGGACCTTGAAGATCAGCCATTATTCCAAGCGGCCTTTTGGTTTTTCGACTTACCTCGCGGATATTTTTGATTGCTTTTTTATGCCACGAAAAATCCCCGTGGGAAAAATTGAGCCGGGCAACATCCATTCCCTCCTTCACCATCTGAGCAAGCACTGACTTTCTTTCCGAAGCCGGGCCAATGGTGGCAATTATTTTCGTTCTTTTTCCGCCCCAGGCGGATCCGCCTGGAACGCACATTTTATCTTTTTTCATTTTATACAAAGCTACGCGTTATAAAGATAATTATAATCTATTTCTATCCTAGTATAAACCAAAACAGACAACTCGAAAAGCGATGTCTGTTTGGAAAAATACTATTGCGCAATAGCAATTTAGTTGATCAGTTTGAATCCTCCGATGACTGGCAAAGGTTTCATATCACCCTTTGATCCGTTGATGATTCCCATAATCGCAACCACGATGAGAAAAATCGTCCCAAGAGGAAGAATAATAAACCAGCCAATAAAGGGTATGACGCCGCCGACAATATTGACAACAACGGCAGCCAGAAGAAGATTCAGCTGCTGGTTGGCATGGAATTTAGCGAAAGGGCTATTTTTTGCATCGGTGACAAGCGGAATGAAAAACAGGATCGGAATAATATAGCCGACAATCGCCATAGCTTTGTTTTTTTCCACGTCTTGCGGATCTCCTTTTTTTGTCTCTTCCATAAATTCACCTCGCTTTCTTTTTAAGTATCTATTTTGTCTAACTATCGTAATTATATCCTAAACATCCATATCTCGTAAAGCTTTCACCCGCTCGGCTACTGGGGGATGCGTCATGAATATTTTTGCCACATTTTTTCCCCGGAAAGGATTGGCGATGAAAAGATGGGCCGTCGCCCGATTGGCGCTTCGCATGGGCGCCGGATCAGCGGAAATTTTTTCAAGCGCGCTAGCGAGCCCCTCCGGATATCTCGTGAGCAGCGCTCCGCCTGCATCAGCCAGAAATTCACGTTTTCGGGAAATCGCCATTTGCATTAGCACTGCCGCAAAAGGCGCTAAAATCGAAAGAACCAAAGCAACAACAAACAGAATCAGCCCAAGCTGACCCCCTTCGCGGTCATCTCTTCCCTTGAACCATGTCCACCGCCGAAACCAGTCGGCCATAAGAGCCACAAATCCGACTAAAACTACAATGACAGTTGAGAGCAATATGTCTCGGTTGCCGATATGCGAAAGCTCGTGGGCGATTACACCCTCAAGCTCCCTTTTTTCCAATTTTTCGACAATGCCGGTGGTAAGCGCAATAACCGCATGCTCCGGATCGCGACCGGTCGCAAACGCGTTCGGAGACGGATCTTGAATGATATATATTTTTGGAACCGGAAGTCCGGCTGTGATGCAAAGATTTTCCACGATATGGTATATTTCCCTCGCATTGTCATGAGTGGCTTCCTTTGCCCCGCTCATGGCAAGAACTATTTTGTCGCTCCACCAATACGAGGCAAAACTCATCAGAACGCTGAAAATAACCGCCACAAACAAAATAACAGAATTGTTCATTGCCCCCGCAAAAATATAACCGACTCCAATGACAAATATTAAAAAACCTGTGATGTAAACCCAGGTAAGGCGGGTATTTTTGTCGGCTTGGGTATAAATTGTTGCCATAAAATTTAAAATCCCAAATTCTAAACGCTAAACCCCAAACAAACTCAAATATCAAAATCATAAAATTCAAAGAATTTAAATATTTGAATTTTGAATTTTGATATTATTTAGGATTTCGGTATTAGGATTTAGGATTTTGATGGCTAAAACTCAACTTTAACCGGCTCCTTCTCTCCCTCACCTGCTTCAAAAAATTCACGGGCTGAAAAACCCAGCATTCCGGCAAAGATATTGTTGGGGAAGATTTGAATTTTAGTGTTGAAATCACGCACGTTTCCGTTATAGAACCGGCGAGATGCCTGAATTTTGTCTTCTGTGTCAGTCAGCTCCCGCTGAAGTTCCAAAAAATTCTGGTTTGCCTTGAGATCGGGATAGGCCTCGGCCACTGCGAAAAGGCTCTTGAGGGTCTGCGAAAGCGCATTCTCCGCTTGAGCCTTGTCTCCGGCGCTTTGAGCCGCCATTGCCCGGGTCCGGGCTTCAGTCACCTTCTCAAAAACTTCTTTTTCATGAGAGGCATAGCCCTTCACTGTGCTTACAAGGTTTGGAATGAGGTCGTACCGTCTTTTGAGCTGGACATCAATGTCGCTCCAAGCTTCGTCTACCCTATTTTTGAGCCGAATGAGTCCGTTATAGACCACAATCGCCCAAATCGCGAGAATGGCGATTATTCCCAATATTATCCACATAAACATTCTTTTAATAATTAGTACTTAAAGCTTTTTTATGAAACCGTTGGCCGCTGCTTGCCGACTGTTATTCACTGTTCTTCTCCATCGCCGCTCTTATTAATACGCGGGATAGAGAAATATTTTCTTTCAATTTGCCCTCCCGGCTATCAAAATAATCGGCTGATGATTTTCTGACAATATCGAGACCGGTTTTATTGTCTTCCGCTCCAGCTACAATTCCGGACCCGGCGCTTACCATATTCTTGAGCTCGTTTCTATAGACCCAGCCGATCTCAATAAGCAAAAACAATAGTAGCACCCCGGACATAGCAAAAGCAAATTTTGGAAAAAAGCCTCCTTTGGAAAAAACCGGAACAAAATTTGGCGACAAGTCCTCCGGTCTCGTCTTTCTGTTTTCAATATTTGAAAAATTTCTGGGTACCGGGATCCGGATCTCTCCTTTCGGCATATTTATTTTCGGGGCAGACGCATCCGGAGTCATCTTTCGAAGCATTGGCCTTGCGTTTCTCTGCGCCCTCAAGTTAATTGTTTCAAGTTTTTTTGCTGGAGCAAAATATTTTGGGGAAACCGGTTCCGCTTTTATGGTCTTGGGGAGTATGATTTTCACTTCTTCATTTTCCAGACTTGCGGCTTCGTTGCGCTTTTGAATCGGCTTCTCCTGCCCGAGACTCGCGATTTTCAAGTTCACTTTCCCCTCTTCGTTTTCTTTTTTTTCCTGAAGCTGCTCTGGAATTTTTTCTGTTTCAACCAGAGGCTGGAAAATATTTTCCGGAATTGCCGTTTTTTCGACCCTGTTTATTTCTATTTTTTCGATACTCTCCTCGGCTGGCCTTATCAAAAAAGCGTTAACTGTTTTTGTTTCCTCCTTTCTTGCTTCCGCATCCCGCAAAAATTCAGAAAACCATTCGGTTGTCGTGTACCAGCGCTTTCCGATTCGAATTGATCCGATATCACCGCGGCGCGCCAAAAGGCCAAGATACTCCTGGGCATATTTTTTTTCTTTGGCAATTTTCGAGAGAAGAACGAAATTTTTTTTGAGTTCCTCCTGATTCATAAAAGGGATAAGGTCAATTTATATTCGTATGATAGCATGAAAATAAATTTCATGCCATAGCCCACAACCCGATATTTGCGAAAAACAAGCATATGTAATAAAATGACAGCATGGACTGGAAAAACTATATAGTCATAATCGTTCCAATCGCCGTAGGGCTTTTCACCCAAGCTTTAAAATTTTTTCTTTACTCCCTGAAGCACGGCTTTAGATGGGAATATGCTTTTACTCACGGCCATATGCCCAGCGCCCACACGGCTTTTGTCCTCTCAACTCTTACCAGCATCGGCTATTTCGAGGGAACGGGATCCGGCGTTTTCGCTCTGGCTTTTATTTTCGCTTTTATCATAATTGATGACGCTGTGCGTCTTAGGATGTATCTCGGCGATCAGGGAAGATATCTCAACATGCTCGTAAATGAGCTCCCGGTCGACAAAAGAAAATTCCCTCGGCTCAAAGAGAGAATCGGGCACCGGATAAGCGAAATACTTGTTGGTGGCGCTATCGGTATTCTCCTGTCGCTCTTTCTGATAAAAGTTCTCGAATCACTTTAGGATCGTTCCAGGGAATTCTTTTGTTTCCCACAGCCATTGTTTCTTCAGCCCCCTTGCCACTGACAACAATCATGTCGCCACGCTTTGCAAGCTGCAAAGCTTTTTTTATCGCTTCGCGCCGGTCAAGAATGCGCCAGGTATTTTCGTTTTCTTTTTTATGCTTCAAAACGCCAGCAAAAACTTCGTCGATTATTTTTTGCGGATCTTCTCCATATGGATCCTCGTTGGTCACGATGGCAAAGTCAGCCCGCTTTCCAACAATTTCTCCCATGATAGGCCGTTTACCCCTGTCCCGTTCCCCGCAAGAGCCAAATACTGAAATAATTTTGGCATTTTCTTTTTTAAAGCTTTTTATATGATCGTATAATTTTTTTAGCGAATCCGGCGTCACAGCGTAATCGACAATAATCTCCAACCCGCGTTCATTTTCAATGCGTTCCATTCTCCCCGGGACACTTTTTATCTTCGAAAGAGCTTCGGAAATTTTGGGAAGAGCAATGTTTTGTGAAAGTCCAACGCACGTCGCCGCGAGAGCGTTCTCGATATTAAATTCCCCTGGTAAGTTAAGTATAAATTGTGTATCGAGTATTGTGTATCGAGTATTGTGTATATCTAATTTTATATTTTCCGCAAAAATATTTTTAACATTGGGATTTTGGATTTTATTTGGCATTGTGATTTTGACATTGGGATTTTTTACGGCGTAGCCGCAAACTTCATTCGCTTTGTATCTCAAAAATTCCTTTGCCTTTTCCATCCCCAGATTCACTACCGCTACTCCATTTTCGTGCTTCGCCGCCATCGCGAACAATTTCTCCTTCGCCCGCGCGTATTTCTCCATTGTCTCATGATAGTCCAAATGCTCCCGTGTCACATTCGTCACCACTGCCACGGAAAAATCAACTCCCCAAACCCGGTTCTGGTCAAGCGCATGGGAAGTCACTTCGACAATGGCGTATTCACAGCCAGCCGAAACCGCTTTTTTCAAAAAACCCTGCAGCTTGAAGCTCGAAATAGTCGTGAATTTTGTGTCATTCACCCATTCGTCTTTCCCGATTTTAAAATTAATAGTTGAGGCTACTGCAATTTTTTTTTCGGTGTCTTCCAAAATTTTCGCGATCATCTGGACCGCGGTTGTTTTGCCATTTGTTCCTGTCACCCCGATAACTTTCAAGCGCCGCGATGGAAAGCCAAACCAAACATTCGCGATAACCGCTTGAAAGTGATGATAGATATTTTTGATGGATTGGGGAATAAGTTTTTTCACGGTTTTATTTTCCTTAGTATTTTATACAGACAGTATCTTGATGGGCTCAAAATTATATCCCAACATCCCGGAAATTCAACCGGTTTTTTCTCCGGGGCAAAACCTGTTTTGAATTTTGTGATGCCAGACCAGGGATTTGATATCTGAGATTTGAAATTTGGGATTTTTTCTGTTTTTACGCCTCCAAAATCATATCGTTCACATCCGGCTGCTTTTGCGTCTTGTATCGCCTGCCACTGCAAAAGATATGGCGCCATCACATCGCGATGCTTGTTATCCGACGCTCCATGCATATACGTTGCCGTTTTTCCAAAAAACGAAACCAGGTTCGCGGCAATAATTTTCCCCTCGTATTCGGCGACGTAGAGTTTCAAAATTTCCGGCGGGATTGTTTCAAACATCTTGCAGTAATAATTTTCCGGATGCGCCGTTATTTTATCTCGCTTGCTGGTAATTTTCACTAATCTTAAGAATTCTTCGAAATATAGATTTGAGATTTGAGATTTGAGATTTGAGATTGCTTTCACAGAAACCCCTCGTTTCTGGGAAAGTTTGATATTGTATCGTGTTTTCTGCTTCATTCCCGCCAAAATCTCCTCTTCACTTTTTGAAATATCCAGAACCAATATCTCCCTCGGCTGAACATCCACCGGGGATTTTTTAATTTTCAAGCCATTTGGTAGACTCTCTTTTATCAGCCTTAATTCCTCAACGTTATTCGGCTCAACCCGAACCCACCCAATACTATTTTCCTTGGCTAATTTTATTAAATCAGAAAAAAAGTTTTGTGTTCTACTTGTGTTTCGTGTTTTGTGTTTTGTGTTTCGTGATAATACAGGCCCTCTCGGCACATAAAAATAATCCCCGACCACCGGAAGTGTATGCGCTATCACATATGCATATATGAGAGTATCGCCATTTTCATCTTTTTCCTCCAGCTCGAAAGTTTTTCGGCCATAGCTTTCCTGGAACTTCCACCAATAGACTGATTGCAAAAAACCGCCATCGGGGGAATTCTGTTGAATGAAATCAAAAAAAATCTTTTCCATACACAAGTATACTAGATACCAGATACTACTTCCCAAGACTTTTGAGTGCCGCTCTCACTCTCTCTGACACACCCTTGATTTCTTTCGGAACGGTTTTCAGAGACTCACGCGATTGTGTCGCGGTATACCCCAAAGAAACAAGCGCTTCAATCGCTTCCGAATCGGCTTTGGCCGCTCCCTGGTCTTCGCCGGGAAGCTCCGCAATTCTGTTTTTGAGTTCGAGTATTACCCGCTCGGCAGTTTTTCTGCCTACTCCCGAAACGCGGGTGAGAATTGAAGAGTCGCCGGATATCACCGCCGCCCGGATAGTCTTTGGTTCGGCAATGGAAAGAATCCCGATTGCCGCTTTCGGCCCAATTCCGGAAATGGATATAAGAAGCTCAAACATTTCCAGCTCATCCAGAATCAAAAAACCGTAAAGCGACAAAGTGTCCTCACGGACATAGGTATGCGTGTATAATTCCAACTCCTCTTTTCCGGCAATTTTTCCCATCGTGAAATCAGTGACGAATATCTTGTACCCGACTCCGCTGACGTCCACGACGACATAGTTATCCCGAAAAAAGGCAATTTTACCAGTTATTTTGGCAATCATATATTTGTATCTAGTATATAGTATCTTGTATTTGGTATTTTTTTACAATACCCCACAACTATTTACAAAAATGGTTATCCGTGTTAGAAATATAGAGTGTTTTTCATAAATTTTTAAATTTTCAATTGTCATTTTGCATTTTGATTTTTGCATTTTGATTTTGAACGAAGTGAATTATGCCAATCAAGAAAAGCGCCAAGAAATATCTTCGCGCGTCGAGAAAGAGAGCCACTCAGAATACGAGGATCCAAAAAACTTTCAAAGACGCGGTGAAGAAACTCAATGAACTGGCCAAAGCCGGGAAGATCGAGGATGCCAAAAAGATGTTTCCGACCGTCCAGAAAGCCCTCGACAAAGCCGCCAAAGTCGGCGTCATTGCCAAAAATGCTGCCGCCCGAAAAAAATCGCGGCTCGTTAAGATGATGAAAAAAGAGGGGAAATAACCGGCTCTTGACCTGGTTTTCGGCTTAAGATAAAATAAGGGAACCTAAATGTTTTGAGCTTCCCTTATGAAAAAGAAAAAAATAAACAAAGTGACCCTTGAAGCTATTGCTGGTTTGATAAAAAAAGGTTCGGAAGATACCAAAGAATATGTTCGGAATCATGTCAGCAGTGAAATTGAAAAGTTGGCCATTATAGTCGTTGATCGATTCGACCAAGTTGATAAGAGGTTCGACGGTGTCGAGGGAAGATTGGACGGTGTCGAGGGGAGATTGGGAAAAGTCGAGAATGGCATCGGAAAACTGAAAGAGAGAATGGCTGCCGTTGAATACGGACAATACGAAATTCATAAAAAACTGGACAATGTCGCTTATAAGTATGACCTTGCGAAACTGGAATCGAAATTCGAACGGCGCTTCCAAAAAATCGAAGCCAAAATCAGCGTCAAGTCAAAAGCGAAATAGTATTCAAATAATTTTCTTCAAATGAAAAGACCGCCCCGAAACAATGCCGGAGCGGTTTTTGGTTTTCCTAATCTCGGAGATTAGGAATTTTCCAATTTTCAAACTCCCTTAATAAAGAGACCTGAATTCGGCAACGGCCTTTTCATAACTTGGCCATTGTAGGTTATTGTTATGCTCGCTATGCCACTCCCCAGATAGCAATAAGGGCAAATGTTATCTCTCCGGATAGCGCGCATGAAACCCGATAGATCTTGGCCGGAACCCTTGCAGTCTTCGCAAAGATGCAGATCCACTTTGAATTGTTTTTTTTCGGAAATAACGACGAGAGGAATTCGTCGATCATGTTCAAGTTTGATAGCAATCCACCGCTTGAAGAAATTATATATTTGATCACTGGCCTCCTTAGCGCTTGCTTCCCCTTCCTTCTTCAAGTGAGCGGCTCTTCCCCCCGTTTCTCTTGCTTTCTTTTCTGCGCGGAGATATTTTTGAATCGCCACAAACATTTCTTGATCACGAACTTCTCTTGCTTTTTTTGCTTTCATGATCATTTCTCCTTCCTTGCAATCCCAGCTCTTTTTCCAGAGCGGCGATTTCGGTTTTGAGTTTTTCCGCCTGATTGGGCAGATCAGCGAGGCACTTTCCCTTGCCCACCATGATTTTTAATTTTTCAAGCGCGACCTGCAGCTCGCCCCCGTCGTCTTGCGCAAGCGCTTCCTGAATTAGCTCGTTGATTCGTTCGGCATATTTCGGATTTTCTTTAGCGATCACCTCGGCTTTTTCAGCTTGTATTTCAGGAATAAATTGCCTTCGAAATTCTGCAACATCCAATATGATGGTCGCGTATGCTGCTATCAGGAAACAAGCAACTGATACAACGGCTTGCCATATTTCTTTTTTTTCAATCTCGAAGCGCATCATGAAAAAAATAGCAACCAAAACGACCACAAAGACAAGGTTTCCCGGCCAGCGACGACCCCCGACCCACCGCGCCACCTTCTTTTGAAACGGAGTCAGTTTTTTCATTTCGCGAATCCTCCTTTTATTTTTGTGAGCCAGTACCATTCATATGGATTGATTTGTTTTTCGAGATCAACAATAAGATCTGGCTTGTCGTGAAAAATCACAAACCTTCTTTCGATTGATTTGATCTCGGCGACATCGGGATATAAAATTATGCATAGGCAATCTATCCTTTTTTCCCCATCTTTAGTTCTCGCTTCATAGAACCACACCCCCTTAAGTTCGTTGAGATCGACATAGACGATATGCCCATTCTCTTCGGCTCTCAAGCATCCTACTCCCAACATCGGATTATATAATTCACACATTATCTTCGCCCCCTACTCAATTGTTAAATAACTGCTCTTTATAGATTTTATCTAGTTTATTGTCAATTTAATTTACTATATTTAGTAAATTATATGCTTCTATATCGGCATTTATTACTTTATATTTTTTATTGTTGACAATATTATTGACACTATTATTATCCCGTGCTAGGCTTCTGCCATGACCCTCGAAAAGCAGCTTGAGCAAATCGGTTTCCACGAAAAAGAAGCGAAAGTGTATCTCGCCTGCCTTCAGCTGGGGCAGGATACGGCTTATCATATCGCCCAGAAGTGCGGACTCAAGCGCGCGACGGTATATTTCACACTGAATCTCTTGGTCGAGCGGGGACTTGTCTCCATCTGGAAAACTAAAAAGGCGACGCTTTTTCGCGCCGCCAACCCCAAAAAACTTTTCACCCAAATCAAGCGAAAAGAAGAAATGCTAACGGAAATCTTTCCTCTCCTCCAATCAATCTTCAATTTCGATGAAGACCGGCCGAACATTCAAATCTTTGAAGGCCGCGAAGGCGTCCGGCAAATTTACGCCGAAATTGTGGAATATCTTTCAAAGGGCAAAGAAATTCAGTGCTGGGGAGATCTAAGTCATATCTGGAATCTCCTGGAAGATCTTACAAATAAACTGCTTAAAGAAACCCAAACGCGGCATTATAAAATTCGGGAAATATTGAATGAGAATGAAAAAAACAAAGAATACGTGAAATCAATCCGCAAAAACAAAAACCCGAATCACAAAATTCGGTTTCTTCCAGACGACCAGATATTTTCCGGAAATGATAATGTTATCTTCGGAGACAAGCTTGTCATCTTTTCGACCCAAAACAAACTTTTCGCGACTGTCATCGAAAGCCAGGATATTGCCAGGTCCTACAAAATCCTCTTCAACCTCGCCTGGCAGAATGCGGCAAGCTAATCTCTTCCTAATCTCGTTGATTAAGAATCACATAGTTCAATATAATTACGAATAATCTTCGCTACAATTAGTTGTAGTGAAATAAAAAAACACACCAGTAATCTAGTTTACTGGTGTGAATTATTTTTACAAAAAAGCTGCGGCCTATTTCTTCAATTTCAGCCGATAGACATTCGTTTTTCGCGGTTCGAATTTGAGTTTTTGATAAAGCTTGTTCGCCACGGCACGCTTGGGATTGCTTGTAAGCTCAATACTATCTATTCCCTTTTTCTTTGCCTGTTCAATGACATGACTCATTATCTTTTCTCCGAACCCTTTTCCCTGATGCTTTGGATGAACAACAACATCCTCAATTCGCGCCACTGTTTTGTCCATTACCTCCATAAGATGCAAACTTGCCATACCAGAAACTTTTCCAGCAACCTCTATAACATGAATTTCCAGGAATGGATGGCCAACAAGTTTTTGAAGTCTTGTTATATTGATACTTTTACCCTTTCCCGGCGAAAGCACCTCCAGCAACTCATTGATATCCTTCACAATATTTTCGGTGAATACA
>MFSH01000022.1 GCA_001784875.1 Candidatus Moranbacteria bacterium RIFOXYB1_FULL_43_19 | reverse complement strand
TGAGCTGATCGAGTGAAAAATTCCTCCCTTGTTCGAGGCTTTTTCGGGCAACAAACGGATGGAGTTTCAATTTTTGGGCGATTTCGCGTTCGGAGACATTTTTTTCAGCAAGCGCTTTCACCTTGAGAAGATTGCGGAATTGATAAAAATACATTGACAGGAGGTAGAATGGGTCCTCACCGGAATTCAAATGATCATGGAGAAATCCCACAGCTGTTTTTTTGTCCTGCCGCGCCAGTGAGTCAATTGTTTTGAAAATATCCGTGTCAATTTTCGATTTCACGAGAAGTTCCACGTCCTTTTCGGAAATTTCTCCTTTACTTTTGTATGCAACCAATTTTTCGATTTCTTTCGAAAGAAGAGAGAGATCATTTCCGACAAAAACAGAAAGCTTTTCTGCCGCTTTTGGGCTAATCGAAACCACGCTAGCTTTAATTTCCCGGATTTCTCCAACTATCCAGTTCATCAATTTCACTCCGTCCAAAAGCCCAAACTCCTGCTTTTTTGCTTTTTTAAAAAGAAATTTCGCGAGCCTCAGTTTCTTGTTGATTTTTTCTTTTTCCCAGAAAACAAGCGTAAGATCTTTCGCTTCCTCCTTTTCCGCTTTTTCCAGAAAATCGAGAAGCTCCCTGCTTTCCATCGCTGTTTTATTTTGAAGAATATTTTTCACGATGACAAGTTTTTTTCTTGAAAACAGGCCGCCTGATGCAAGTTTGACAATGAGTTCGCTTATTTTTGCTCCCGGTTCGGAAAAGTCAAACAACCCCGACATGCCGTCGGGGTTGTTTTCCAGAAATTTTTGTTTTATCTCGGCAAGCTTTCGGTTCGAACGAAAATCGTCTTCACCATATAGAAAGATTATCATATTTTACACAACACATAACATGGAAAGCGCAACACTTTTTTTGTTTTTGTTATGTGTTACGAGCTATGTGTTTCATGGAATTGGTTCCCACTTTAGCCCCTGACCCGGCTCGAGCACTTCCAGCCAAATCTGCCCCGGAACAAACTTTACTTCCTGTCCGGATTCGTCATACATGAAAAGCTTTGACGCCCATTTTGATTTGTCCTTTTTCCAGCGACCCTTGGTTTCTTTTCCGTCGAAATAGTAGAACGCGTCTCCTTCACTCACGCTGTCAAACTGCGGATCTCCGATTTGGACATTGTTATATTGCCCTTCGATCTGTTCGGAACTGGCAATGACAACCGCTACGTTCTTTGGAGCCAGCCTTTTCCCATTGTTGGCGTCCGTGTCTGCCACCTTGTTCCAGCTGCGAAGATAGGTATTGGTCTCTTTGTCATAGTCATAATCAACCGCAAACGGCCCCGCAAAACCGATTCGAAGATGACCACCATTCGGCCTTTGATCGACTGGCCCTTCAGCTTGATGGGCATAGCCGGGAAATTTTCCTTCCATCCGATAGTCTCGGGCTTGAGCACATTCCAAAAGCTTATCGAACCGGGCGAAACCGTTATCCGGCGCCGGGACTCCGGCTTTTCGAAAGCCGCACTCTGGAGCCTTGTTTCCAAAACTTCCATTGAGATCAAGATTATCGATTGCGCCTTGATTCAAGATATCTCCTGCAAAATGCGATCCGCCCCAATGCGTAAGAATGGCGTCCCAGCCAGCGGCAAGAGCGATATAGTCATGACGGGTAGAACGAACAGATCCGACTTCGGCGGGATCATTGCAGACATAAACTCCCATAAGACGAGTGATGCTGGCTGTAATCGCCGGCATTTCAAGAACAAGATCCGCGTCCGAAAAGCCACTGTCAGGACGGACGGAAAGATCGGACGCTTCCATCACCGCAATCGGCCGCCTGTTCCAATTCGCACAGGGAAGATTTGTAAAAGGGCTCACTTCTCCGGTGTTGAGCGGCGCACCCATATCCACTTCTCCTTTCATGGAATCGAGATTGAGTGACCCGGCTTTTCTTTTTCCAAACCAGCCGAGAAAATATCCAGCGGCCAGAATGACCAGGACCAACACAACGGCGAGAATTACTTTTGACTTTGTTTCCATTGCTTTTATTTTGCCTAGCATATTATTTTTTTTACAAATTATTTTTGACAAACGAGACAAAAGAAAGTTCCTCTCTGTCCCATCTTTTCCTTTTGAATAATTGTACCACACCTTGGGCATTTTTTTCCAGACCGGCGATATACTTTGAGGACTTCCTGGAAACGCCCCGGGGCGCCGGATGTGTCCCGATAATCGCTGTCCGACGTTCCCCGCAGATCAATGGCTTTTTTAAGGACTTTTTTGATCGCTTTGTATAGCCTCGACTTCTCTTCTTTTTTGAGAGTATTTGCTGGCCGATTCGGCAAAATGCCGGCTTCAAACAAAATTTCGCTGACATAAATATTCCCAATGCCAGCAATTTTGCCTTGGTCCATAAGCAGCAGCTTTATTTTTGTTTTTCGGCCGTTCAGAATTTCATTCATTTTTTCTTGGGTAAAATCTTTGCCCATCGCGTCGACTCCCAAACTGCCGATTTCTTTTATTTCCTGAATTTTGTCCGTATCAGCCAAGATTATTTTTCCAAATTTACGAAGGTCAGAAAACTCCAGCGTCCGTCCGGACTTCAAGTAGAATATATGATGAATATATTGATTAACTTTTTCCGAGAAATAATCCTTTCCACATATTTGAGATTTGAGATTTGAGATTTGAGATTTCACAAGAAGGTGTCCTGTCATTTTCAAATGTATATATATCGTCTTCCCGCCCGATAAATTTAAAAAAATATTTTTTCCAATCCGGCTGGCATTCAATATTATCTTGCCTTTTATTTCCCGCGTAAATTTTTCAATCGGCATCCTCACAGACTTTTTCCAGTCGCTCCAAAAATCGACGACTGTATCGCCTTTTATTTTCCGGTTCAAATCGTCAACGACTGTTTGAACCTCAGGAAGTTCGGGCATAAACTTGGTATCTAGTATTTAGTATCTTGAATTTGGCCACCGCCTTGGCGGGGTCCCGCTACGGCGGGATATTTTTCGATGAGAGGTTGGTTTTCTCCATTTTTCTTGAGATATATCACCGAATAATCATCGCTATGAACTTTCGCCCAATCCGGATTTTCCTGAATGATTTTCAGGAAATTCACTCCCCAGGGAGTAATGTCGTGAGAATAGAAAACGACTGCATTGAAATTATACTCCCGATCAACATTTTCGAAAACATCTGCGTTCTCCTGCATTGGTTTATAGACCTCGCTAAAAAAACAATCGGGATAGGCTTCCGGACGGTTATCCACAAAGACTTTTTCGCTTTTGGGAAGATAAAAAATGAGATATCCGCCAATGTCATAGTTGTTGAAAACCGGGCCTCTGATATTCTCTTTTCGGAAAAATTCGGCCGCTTGAGTCACTCTCGGCAAAAGCCCGGTTCCTATCCTTTTTGAGTGAAAACTCACATATTCGAAGTTGCACCAAAGGCCAACGACAGCCACTATAATATACAATACGGCAATGCCATTTTCTTTCGCGATACTTATTTCACCTTTTTTTTGCCCGAAAACAGCTTGAAAATTATAAGCCAGAACCGGAAGCGCGAAAAAACCGAGAAGGGTGAAATTGCGGATAGCCATCCAGCCCAAAATGCCAAAGAGGAGGGAGAAAATGAGATAGAAAAAAGATATTTTTTTGCGATTGAAAATGAAAAGTAAAACAAAACTCAAAACCATCAAAGCGAGAACGGCTTTTATGAGAGCGAAATTTGGGTTTGCTACTCCATAATTTTCAACAAACGAAACTGATTTATTCTCAACAATCGTATATCCATAATTTTTGAAAATTTTGAGCGGATAGAGAAGCCCCTCAAGGCCAAAGGGGTTTATAAGCGAAGCCAGCAAAACCAACATCAAAACAACCAGCATAATTTTTGTCTTTTTTAGTTTTTTTTCAAACTCCTCGTCGGTCAATTTTTGAAAGATAATTTGGACAATTTCGGAAAACAAAAAAGTTCCCGCCAGAAAAAATCCCAGAAAAAAATAAACGTGAAAGTTCACCCAGACAATTTGGATAGGCGCGAGAAGGAGAAGCCACTTCCATTTTATTTCCCCCCGGGAATATCTCCATAGCAGAAGGAGAAAAATCGCTGCGAAAAGAACACTGAAAACCTCCGGCCGGATCTCCGTTCTTTCAGCCATGAGCGGCGCGAGGGCAAAAGCAAGAAGCGCGGCCCACGTGAAACTTGATTCTCTGCAAGCGACCCAAAAAAAAGCCAAGAAAGCGGCCAGGCTCAGGAAAATATAAAGAAGAGATAATCCGCTAAACCCGGCATATTTCCAAATATAATAAAAAACCACCCCCGAACCCCAGTGATGGTTTATGACCGGAAAATCAGGATTGGTATAGGAATAATAATTTTCACGAAGAGGAGATTTTTTTTCAAGCAAATTGAAATTATTCTCTACGACCCATTCCCCGTTCTTGATGTGCCGCCCCAAATCGGCTGTCGCCAGATCAATTTTTTGCGCATACAAAAACCCCAGCCAAAAAAGAAGAAGTAAAAAAACAATAATCTTCCAAACTTTTTCCTTTTTCATTTCTATTTTTTACTTTGCTTAGATTTCACCCCAGTTATCCCCGACTTTCACATCTACCAAAAGCGGAACGGAAAGCTTGTAAACACTTTCCATCGCCGAACCGATGTCACGCGCAAATTTTTCGGCCTCTTTTTCCGGCACCTCAAAAAGAAGTTCGTCATGAATCTGAAGAATCATTCTGGCCGATGGATATTTTTCACGGATCAATTTGTCAGCCTCAAGCATCGCCAGTTTGATGATGTCGGCTGCCAGTCCCTGAATGGGCATATTGACCGCCATCCGCTCGGCTTGGTTGCGAAGTTGAATGTTAGTCGCGTTGATTTCAGGAATATACCGGCGCCTTCCAATTTCTGTTTCGACAAATCCCTTTTCTCGGGCTGAAATTTTCACTTCTTCCAAAAACTGGGCCACTTGCGGATAATTCGCAAAATATTTCCGGATGAATTCCTTGGCTTCCTCCTGCGAAACTCCAGCCGACTGGGAAAATCCAAACGTGCTCATTCCGTATATGATGCCGAAGTTCAGCGCCTTGGCCGCCCGGCGCATTTTGTCGGTCACTTTTTCAAGTTCGACTTTCCCAATTCTGGCGGCCGTGGCCGTATGAATGTCTTCCTTGTTTAAAAAAGTCGTGATCATTCGCACATCCCCGGAAAGATGAGCCGCGATGCGGAGCTCAATTTGCGAATAGTCAGCGCTCACCAATCTGAAATTCTCTTTTGCTTCAAAAGCTGTCCGGATGATCTGGCCAAGATCGGTCCGAATGGGAATATTTTGGAGATTTGGCTCCGAGGAGGAAAGCCGGCCTGTGGCTGTCACCGCCTGATTGAACGTGGTATGAATTCGCGAGACACTGTCAGTCATTTTTGGCAAAGTATCAAGATACGTGGTCTTCAATTTGAAGAGCTCCCGGTATTCTTCAACTTTTTCAATGACCGGATGAAGTGTTTTTACCTTTTGCAGTTCGGGTGAGGCGGTAGAAAATCCGGTTTTCCCTTTTTTGATGTCTTTGGTTGGAATATTGAGTTTTTCGAAAAGAATTTCCCGGAGCTGGACGGAAGAATTGACATTAAAATCCTCGCCTGCTATTTTTTGAATTTCTTTTTCGAGTTTCCTGACCCGCTGATCGAGCTTGGCTGATATACCCCTGAGAACTGTTTTGTTGATTTTGATACCCACTTTTTCCATCCGAGCTAAAATTTCAAGGAGAGGCATCTCTAATTTTTCAAAAAGGTCTTTCAGTGTTTTTTCCTTGCCTTCGGAAACTTGCTCCCGGCTGATTTTTTCAATTTTTTTCTCCAATTTTTCTTTGAGAGCGAAATTATAGGCTGCCGCGCGGCATAGCCTTTCAATTTTCCCCTGGTCTTCCTGAAAGACCAGAGCGGCTTGCCCTGATTTTTTGTCCTCTTTTGGAACTATTATTCCAAGTTCCTGCGCCACAAGATCTTCCCAGGCAAGATTTGACCCGGAACTCAAAAGATAGGCCGCCAGCTGGACATCAAAAGAAACTCCTCGCAAGCTTATCTCCGATTTTTGCAAAATATGCCATTCTTTTTTGAGGTCGAAGCCGATTTTTTCAATTTTTTTGTTCTCCAGAATATTTCTGAGGCTCGCGCCAATTTTGGAAAGATAAACAGCGGATCGGGAATTCTCGCTTATTGCAATGCCCTGCCCGTCAGAAACAATTGAGACGTCTTTGGAAGATTTTTCAAATTCGAACGTTTCGATTTTCTTCCATTCGACTTTGCCCAAGCCTGACTCGCCAGCCGAGATATCTTCCTCAAAATTTTTCATATGGTCTTCATAGCCCGGCAGCCGGCGAAGAAGAGAGAAAAACTCAAGCTCTCGCATCAGGTTGATGACTTTCACCCGGCTGAAATCTTCGGAGAGGCATTTCTCGATGTCAAAATCAACTGGAACATTTTCCACGAGGCGCGCCAGGCGCTTGCTGAAAAACGCCTGCAGCTTGCTTTTCTCCAGTTTTTTGCGGATTCCCTCTTTTATGCCGGAAAGATTTTTATAAACCCCTTCAATTGTTTTGTATTTTTTGAGAAGCTCGGTAGCCGTTTTTTCGCCAACGCCCTTTACTCCCGGCAAATTGTCCGACGGATCGCCCCGAAGCCCTTTGTAGTCGACCATCTGGTTGGGCTTGAGGCCATATCTTTCAAAAATTTCTTTTTCGCCATAAAGGATGGAGTCGCTCATGCCTTTCCGAAGGGCGAAAACTTTCACTTTGTCGTCGACAAGCTGAAGTGTGTCGAGATCCCCCGTCACGATGATCACTTCAACGTCCGGATGGAGCTTCTCCGTCTTTCGCGCGAACGTGGCAATGAGATCATCGGCTTCGTAACCTTTTTTTTCCACGATGGGGATATTGAAGGCCGAAACCACTTTTTTCACTTGGGGAATTTGCTCATAGAGGTCATCGGGAGCCTTCACGCGAGTAGCTTTGTATTCTTTGAACTCCTTATGACGGAAAGTCGGCTCCTTGAGATCAAAAGTGGCCGCAATGTATTCCGGCTTGAAGCGGTTGAGGACATTGAGAAGCACCGACGCGAAGCCATAAACCGCATTCACCAGCTCCCCTTTCTTGGTCGTGAGGGGAGGAAGCGCATGATAGGCGCGGTGGATTATCGCGTTAGAGTCTATTAATATTAATTTCTTTTTAGCGGCCATATATTTCTGGGTCATTGGTAACAAGGTCATTGGCGGTGGGACAAGTCATTGGTCTTGAATCATTGGATAAACTAACCATTGACCTATGACCCACAACCAGACCAACTGCCCACAGCCTTGTTACCTATGACTATCTTTCTCTTATTTTTACCTATATGCTCAAACTTTATCCAAATTGCATCCTCCGGAATAATATTTTTTATCCTCTCCGCCCATTCAACAATCACTATGTTACTTTTCCCGGCAATAATTTCCTTCCAGCCAAGTTCGATAATATCTTTCGGCCCAACCCGATAAGCGTCAATATGATATGCATCACGCAACTCATAACTCGTAACTCGTAAAACTTTTTTTTGTCGCGATATATGTTTCGTGTTATGCGTTATGTGATATTTCTTCATCACCACAAACGTCGGGCTGGTGTAAGGACCCTTGATTTTCAACCCTCTTAATATGCCTTGCGCAAAAGTTGTTTTCCCGCTACCCAGTTCACCCGAAAGGCACAGAATCTCTCCGCCTCGGAGCTCTTTGGCCAGCAATTCACCCAATTTTCGGGTTTGTCTAGCACCATTTGTAACGAATATTTCTTTCTTTTTCATTATTACAATTGTCGCATAAATCCATAATTTGGCAAAGAAAAAAGGCCAGTCTCATCACGGATGCGTCCGCGACGAAAACTGGCCTTCGTTGCCTCCTTTGGTGAAGAATTCACTACCGCGGTCGTGGTTGGCGACTCCGGTAATAATCTAGCTGCCCGAGATTACGAGCCCCTTGTTCGAGTTTGTTGCGATACTCTTGATCGCGAGAATACCATTCCTGGCTGTAAGCCTCGCGTGCCTCTCCGTAAAGAATGGGTGGCGCGTGTGCGCCTCTGGGTAGCCCGTGTTCAAAATCATATCGAGCCGCCGCCCGAGCATCTTCGCGCACTGCATTCCGAGCTGCGTCGTAGTCCCGCTGAGCCTCTTGCAGTTGCAAATCGAGGCGAGCCGTATTTCTGGTTACACTTAAAGGCGCCCGATTCCAATCCACTTGTCGGGGAGCGTAACTGCCAACGTAGCTAATGGGGTCAAAGATCGGCGAAATAAAACCATTGCCGTCAATCCCCGCACAGCCGGCAATTCCCGACAACAGCAGTGCCGCCAAGGCAATAATCCTAAAAATTATATTCATCATCTTCCTCCCGTTTCGAGATAAGAGTTTCCAGCTCCTGGGATGACCACTCCTCCCGAATTCTCTCCAGTTCATACTTTGCCTCGACATTAGGGGGCAGGAAATCGCTATCGTAGAGAATCTCTACCTCCCCAGCGCGAGCGTACTGAACTTCCCACTCGCCGGCCAAAGCTACAGCCGGAATAAAAATCACGATCACCAACAGAATGACAAAGAGCTTTCTGGCCATAAATGGCCTCCTTTTTCTCTTTATTTTTAACCTATTATTTTACACCCAAAACCGCCTTTTGTCAACGGCTGGGAAACACTCTTCAAAATAGCCCCATTTTATGTCCCGATTCAATGTTTCACGCCAAAAAAAATTTGCCCAGGCATTTTCCGCCTGGGCTTTTTGCATTGACTGCCGGTTATTCTATAAAATCTACAAGCAGCCGTTTGTCTTATATACTTCAGAGCTATTCAGCGGTATTTTATGGGCAGGACGCTGAAATTGAATGACACTTCTCCTGGCTGCACTCCTGTCACCCCTCCACCAAAAAGCGCTAAGGCTTTCCTTTGAGTGGCAATAGCTGCAGTTTATAGATGACGGGTGCTCCCTGATCCTCCAAGTATATTCATTTTGGACCTGGAAAGATGCCGGCGGACAGCAACCCGCAATCCCCATGGAAATTGACGCGCAGACTCCTGCTGCGATAACCAGAACAACGATGTATTTCACGGCGACCTCCTTTTCCTTTTTTGAATATTATATAGACCAATTCTGCAAAAAAGTCAATTTCTCTGCTTGATTGACACTACTTGCCCCGTTTGATATTCTGAAATACTAAAGTCACACAACACGAAACCCGTAACACGTAACAATTTTGTCGTGTTATGTGTTACGTGTTATGTGTTACGTGAATATGTTATCCATTCAGGATCAAATCAAAAATCAAATCGGATCGGCTCAAAGTATTTTGATACTCACCAAGCCCAAAGCTCCAAGCGACGCAGTTTCGGCCAGCTGGGGCTTTTTTCATTTTCTCAAAAATCTCGGAAAGTCTCCGGCTGTTCTGGAAAACGTTTCCCAAGCCGAAAAGCTGAAATTTCTCACTCCTCCGGAAAAAATGGAAAAAGAGATTATCGGCGCGCGGGATTTTGTTATTTCTTTCAGCACAAAATACAACAAAATCATCAGTTCCCGCGTCGAAAAAAAGGAAGAAGCTTTTGAAATTTATATCACGCCGGAAAAGGAGACCATCGACCCGCGCGATTTTTCTTTCATCCCCGCCAAATTCAAATATGATCTCGTCGTCGTGATCGGCTGCCAGAGCCTGGACGACCTCGGAAAAATAAAAGAAAAAAACAGCGACCTTTTTTTCGAGCTTCCGGTCGTGAATATTGATAATTCCCCCGCCAATGAAAATTTCAGCCAGTTCAATCTGGTTGATACCACCGCTTCTTCCGTTTCGGAAGCCCTTTCCGAGTTTTTGAAAGGTTTCGGAGAAAAACATCTGAATCCGGCCGCGGCCCAGTGCTTTCTCACAGGAATAGTTTCCGCCACTTCCAACTTCCAGAGCGAGCGGACGACCCCCCAAACCTTTCTCGCCGCATCGCGCCTCATCGAAAAAGGCGCCAACCAGCAGGAGATCGTTCGACACCTCATGAAAACTCAGTCTTTCCCGTTCATGAAGCTTTGGGGGCGCGTCATGGCCCGGCTCAACTGGGACGAAAAGCTGAAACTGGCCTGGTCTTTGGTATCGCTCGAGGATTTTGTCCAAAGCCGGACGACTGAAGAGGATTTGCCTTTGATTTTGGAAAAGATAAAAGACAATTTTTCCTCGGGAAATATTTTTGCCATCATCTTCAGCGAGTCGCTCAAAAAAAATATCGCTCTCCTCAAGACAAATGACTTGCCGACACTGCGAAATCTGGAAAAGCTTTTCGACGGAGAAATAAAAAACGGACACTTGTCCGTTGAATTTCTAGGGAAAGACATTTTGGAAGCAGAAAAAGAGATGCTTGATAAATTGAAAACGAGTAAGGGCTAATTTTAGCTACTTCGCAAATATCTCCTTTGCCGCTTCCCAAAATTCTGGTTTGTCGTGCTTCACTTTGAGCCAATACCACCACTCCACGCCCCAGAGATAGTTTTCCGGGAAGCCAACTTTTTTTGCGTATTCGATATTTTCCTGAAATTGAGCGAGGCTCATTGATTTTTCCTGTTCGTCGAGCGTGAGATCATAAATCAGCTTCGGCCCCCAGGGTTCGGCCTGAAGCTCCGAGACAATAATCGGTTTTCCGGGATAAAAGAGATGAACAAGGTTGGCTTTCAGCCAAAAAAATTTCGGCGGCAAGGGATATTTGAAATTCCCGATTGGATCTTTATAGATTATCCGATACATCGTTGTCCCAAAAATATCGGCTCGCTTGGCTGCCCGCACCCAAATGGAAAGCTCCCCACTATCCGTCACCATAATCTGGTGGTTCGGATCAATTTCCCGCACTTTGGCCACTTCCCGGTCGAGAAAACTTTTGTCCGTCGTCGTGCATTCTCCAAAAGGAAGAAAGGGCTCGTTGTCCACCTGCCAGAGATTTAGATTGGGAATATTTTTGTAACGCTCGACCTCTTTTGACATCGCCTCCAGAATTTTTTCCTGCTTTTCCGGCTCGGGCAGTTTGTCCGCCCAAAAAGGCGCGTGGCACTCCGGCCAGCGGGGAAGTTTTCGGCCAATGACCAAAATCAATTCCACATTCCGCTTTCGGGCTTCTTCCACCATCCAGTCGTAGTCCGAAAAATCGAATTTTCCGTCTTCCGGTTCAACATCCTGCCAATAGATGGGAAGGCGGATTCTTTTCGCGCCGAGGTCATCAAGCACCGCGAGATAAGTTTCCCGCCAGTCAAGCCCCATTTCGATTGAGAACATTTTTGAAAAGGCCACGCCCCATTTGATGTCATCGGTATTTCCCGCAAGACCGGTTGGTTTTCTCGCGAGATAAAAGAAACCAGCCGCGAGAGCCATAATAACAACTAAAAATATTTTTCGCTTAAGTTTCATGAGTTTTCCAACATTCAATGTTAGGCGCTCCTAACATTGAATGTTTAAAATTATTTGAAAATTACCATCAATGTTCCAAGCGTCACGAGCAGTATCCCCGTCATTTTGGTGAGAAAATTGAGCAAAGAAAATCTTTCAATGAAAATGTCCCTGAGAAAAAAAGAAAGAAAAAGAGCAAAGACGAAAGTGAGAAGATATTGAACCGAGACCAATGAGCCCACAATGGCTACGCTGCCCAAGGAAATACTGTAATTTATGAATAGTGTTCCAAGGCCGGCTGTGGATTTGGCAACAATTGTTCCAGCCAGATTTTCCACATTTTCTTTTCGCTTCCTTCTTTTTAGATTCTCAAAAACTGATTTTCTAAAGGCAGGAATAAGAAGCGCCAGAAGAGCCGCGAATAATATGCCCATGCGGCTCACAATATATCCGGTTACAAAAGTCCCGTTGTCGAACCCCGATTTGAGAAGAATCATTGAAAAAGCAGCTAGAATTCCCGCAAGAGTCGCTCCCCGCCAATGGGAAAAAAAACGGCCCGCGTAGAATTTATAGGAAATGACAGCTCCTCCAAGTAAAAGAAATATTATACCCGCCGCTTCTCTTTTCGAGACAATTTCCCCTATCATTATTCTTGCCAAAACTGCCGTTGCAATTGTCGATACGGCACCAAAAAGAATATATACGCGGGAAGCTGAAGAGCGAATAAGGGCGTGGAAAAGAAAAGAAAGAGACAGGAAGAAAATAATACCCGAGAGAAGAGAGACCAGGAAAGGTATTATTCCAAACCACTTGAGCCCAAATGGGGCAAAACCAAGGCTGAAAACGGAAAAAATCCCGACATAGAAAGCATAGAGCGGCCAGCTTTTCATCCGGGCAGCAAGGATATATTTACTCATCACCGCCTCAACAGCGAGGAGGGTATAGCCAACGATAGCAATGCCAATCCAACTCATATTCATTCACTTGAAAATTCGGTTTCCAAGCAATTATTTTCGCAAATTTTTTTGTATTCGAGCGCGCTGGGGCGGATTTTTCGTTCCATCGTCTTATAGTCCACTTCCACCAGCCCGAACCGCGGCCAGAAACCTTCTGCTAATTCTAGATTATCCAAGAGAGACCAGTAGAAATAGCTTTTCACGTTCACACCTTCTCTTATCGCCTTGTGCGTCCAGAATAAATGGTCTCTAACAAATTTAAATCTTTTTATATCTCTCGCATCGGCAATTCCATTTTCAGTTATATAAATAGGAAGATTGAATTTTTTCAAGTATTTCAGCGTATGGTAAATCCCCTCCGGAAAAATCTCCCAGCCCATATCTGTTGATGGCAATTCTTCGTTATCGATCTTGGCAATTCCATACCGGCCGCCGGGCCAAAACCTGATTCTCTCGTGCCGATAAACCTGAAGGCCGATGAAGTCTTGGCAGGAACCGATCATATTAATAATCCTGTCTTTTTTTATGTAATCCAGCAATTTGACAAGCAAAACGTTTAGGAAAATGTTGGGATTATACGGAGCGTGATGAGTCGCGTGGTGAGATGCTCCAACAAGAACATCTTTTCTTGTTTTTTTATGGATTAAATTATAAGCTTTTTTTTGGGCCAGGACGAGATTTTTGAGAACTCCATTGGCTTTCCAGAGGCTCTTCTTTTGCGGAGGAAGAATGCCCCCCAAATAGCTGTATCCGATGTAAGCCTGAAATTCGTTGAGGGGCATCCAAAATTTCACGCTGTCACCTATGCCCGGATGTTCTATAAAACGCTTTACGTACCGCAGAAAATAATCAACCGTTTTTTTGTTTTCCCAAGCCCCGATTTTCCCTATCCATTCCGGATGACCCCAATGCCAAAGCACAACAAAAGGTTCCAGCCCGCGATCCCTAAGAGCTTTGATAACTTTTGCATAATGCTCTATTTCTTTCCTGTTAAACTTTCCCTCCTTAGGCTCAATTCGCGACCACTCAATGGAAAATTTGTGAGCGCTATGCCCCAATTCTTTAGCTATATCAAAATCACTTTCGTATCGGTTATAATGATCACAAGCGATGCCAGAAATATAGTTTTTTTTCTGGAATGGATTGGGATAATTTTTTAAAATAAAACTCGGCCAGTTTTTTTTCTTTGCCTCTTTCGCTTTTATCCTGGCATTTTCTGGCTCCCACTCGCTCCAATCATTTTTGACGTTCCCTTCTACTTGATGCGAAGACGTTCCCGCGCCCCAGAGAAATCCTTCGGGAAATTTTAGAATTTTATTTTTTTCGCCCGAGGCGGATCCGCCTTTGGCGGGCATTCTTCCGTTCATTGTTTTATTTTAGTATATTTTTCCTAACCAGCCTAATTTGTTTTTTTATTCATAATAACATAAAATACAGATAACATTTCTGACAAAATTATTCGTATATTTGTAATTAATTCGTAATTCGCAGAGAATTACAAATGCCCGAGGAAACAGACAAAAACAAAACTTCTTTCGAATTGCACGGCCTTCACGAGGAGGAAGTCAATCGGATTCTCTCCCAAATGAAACATGGGTCCGAAGAGCAGCAGGCAGCCAGTCTGGCCGCCACTTTGGGCTTGCCCTATATAGACCTCAATATTTTTCCTATTGATCCGGAAACGCTTCAAGCCATACCAAAAGATGATGCCGTGAAATATGAACTGGTTCCCATCCAAAGAGCCGGAAAAAATATCGGACTGGCCGTTTCAAATATTTCCAATCCGGAACTCAAGAAATACTTCGAGAAGCTGGAAAAGGAAGAAGGGTACAAGCTGAAAATTTTCATATCTTCAAAAACCAGCTTTCAAAAAACTCTGGAAAGATACAAATATGTCGCTCTGGCAGACAATTTGGAAGACTTGCGCCTTACTCTTTCTGGCGCGGACCTCGTGGAATTTGAAAAGAATCTCAAAGATGTCATTGACCTCAAAAAAAGAATCACTGAAATACCCACTACCGAAGTTATAAACATTGTTATGGCAGGCGCAGTCAAGATGGAGGCCAGTGACATCCATTTCGAGCCCCAACAAGACGGCATCCGACTGCGCTACCGGCTGGATGGCATCCTTCAAAACATAACTGACCTTCCCTCGCAAGTTTACCACTACATCCTTTCCCGGGTGAAAATACTCTCCGGAATGAAAATAAACATTCGCGACATTGCCCAAGACGGCCATTTTTCCGTTGAGATCGAAGGAAATGAAATTGATGTCCGCGTTTCGATACTTCCCGGAAATTTCGGAGAAAACATCGTGATGCGGCTTCTCAACCAGCGATCAGTTGCTTTGAAATTCGAAGATCTTGGACTTCGGGGATTGGCCTACGACAAACTCCGTGAAGAAATAAAAAAGCCCAACGGAATGGTGCTTAATACCGGTCCGACCGGATCGGGAAAAACGACTACCCTTTATGCTATTGTTAACACTATTAACTCACCGGAAGTGAAAATCATCACCGTTGAGGATCCGGTCGAATACAAGATAAAGGGAATCTCCCAGACTCAAGTTTCGAAATCCCGAGGCTATACATTTGCCAATGCCCTTCGCGCTATCGTCCGCCAGGATCCAGATGTTATTTTGGTTGGTGAAATCCGGGATGACGAAACAGCTCAAATTGCCGTCCACGCCTCACTCACTGGCCATTTGGTTCTTTCAACGCTTCATACCAACAGCGCCATTGAAACAACGCCTAGGCTCACCGACATGGGCATAAAGCCCTCGCTCATTCCCTCAGCGGTGAATGCCATCATCGGCCAGCGCTTGGTGCGAAAACTTTGTCCCTTCTGCAAAGAAAAATATGTCCCCGCCCGGGAAACCGTGGAGAGTGTGAAGAAAATTCTTTCCGTGATTTCCCCAAAGGCGAAACTTTCCGTTCCCAAAGATATTGACTTTTTTTTCCGGGCCAAGGGCTGTCCCAAATGCCATGGCTTGGGATACAAGGGTCGAATTGGAATTTTTGAAATTTTGACTCTTGATGATGACATTTCAAAAAAAATAATCGAAATGGCTCCGGAATCCGAAATCCTGTCTCTGGCTCTCGAGGCTGGGATGGTGACAATGCTTCAAGACG
The DNA here is from genome assembly GCA_001784875.1 of Candidatus Moranbacteria bacterium RIFOXYB1_FULL_43_19. Taxonomy (GTDB): domain Bacteria; phylum Patescibacteriota; class Minisyncoccia; order Moranbacterales; family UBA11712; genus UBA11712. Next base: position 4,905 of record MFSH01000022.1, on the reverse strand, counting down.
GGATTTTGAAGTCTCTTGGCGGAATAACTTCCCTTGAAGAAGTGCAGAGGGTGACTGGAGAAGGAAAATTCCTGGAAGAACTTTATGAAAAAATTATCACCCAGCTTCTTCTCCGCTCTGTTTTGATCAGAAAAGACATTGCCCGGAAAATCGATGAAACAAAGAACGACTTTACAAGTTTTCAGAAGCTTTTAAAATCAGCCAAACCGGAAGAAATTTTTAGCTTGATTATCGCTGCCGGACTCAAGCTTGGAGCTGGAGACATCCATATCGAACCGGAAGAAAGCTCGGTGAAAGTCCGCTTCCGAATTGATGGGATTCTCCAAGATGCTGCCCAAATTCCGATGACCGAATATCCACACGTCATGGGTGACATCAAAATCCTCTCCGGTTTCAAGGCAACTGATGTCGAATCCGGAGTGAAAGACAGTCGTTTTTCCATAAACTTGGATAAAGACGTATTTCCAGAAATCTCAAAACGGGAAATTGATGTCCGTGTTTCAATAATCCTGGGAGGATATGGAGAAACCGTCGTCATGCGCCTTCTCGGCCAAGACGAACAAGAAACTGTAATTGAAAAACTTGGAATCCGCAAACAAAACCTCGACAGGCTTCTTGAGAAAATAAAAAAGCCAAACGGGATACTCCTCAATACCGGCCCGACCGGATCGGGAAAGACAACTACTCTTTATTCTCTGCTTTCTCTTCTCAATAAGCCGGGTGCGAAAATAATCACCGTCGAAGACCCGATTGAATACCGCCTTAAGGGAATTTTACAGACTCAAGTGAATGAAAAAAAAGGGTATACTTTTCCAAAAGCCTTGCGGGCCCTCCTTCGCCAAAACCCGGATATCATGATGATTGGAGAAATCCGCGACGAAGAAACCGCTCAAATTGCCGTCCAGGCGGCTCTCACCGGACACCTGGTTCTTTCTACTCTCCACACCAACAACGCAGCCAGTTCTATCCAACGGCTTATCAACATGAGCGTCAATCCGACTGACATTGCTTCGTCCGTCAACGCTTTTATGGCCCAGCGGCTGGTGCGCGTTCTTTGCCAGGATTGCAAGAAAAAAATAGAGCCTAGCCCGGAAGTGAAAAGCCATATTGAAAAGGTGCTTGGTGCTATATCAGAAAAAACGGGAATTGAAGTCCCGAAAAAAGTGGAATATATTTTTGAAGCTCAAGGATGCCCGGAATGCAACTCAATCGGCTACAAGGGAAGAACGGCTGTCAGTGAAGTTATGGACATGACCAAAGAAATGGAAAATCTTGTCACCCACGGGCCTACCACGTCTGATGTGGAAGCCCTTGCTGAAAAACAAGGGATGCTGACCATGGCTCAGGACGGAATATTGAAAGTCGTTGAGGGGATCACTACCATAGAGGAAGTGGAAAGAGTGACGGAAGAATAATAAAAAACCCTTCAATCTGTAGACAGTTCCCGCAACTAGGGAATCGCGGGGCAGGAACAGTGCCGAGGAGCGGCTAAGCCGAAACCGAGCCGTCCATGTCTGGGCAAAAAAGTCCCCAGGAAGGAAAGTTACGAGCTCCCCTTATGTCTACAGACTGAAGGGTTTTTAATGTTTGCCCAAATAAATCCTCTTTTCGCAGGACAGACCAGTTTATCACAGGCAAAATTTTTTGTCAAGAAGGGAAAAGTTTGCTAAAATAATGGCATAAATACAGGATTTTCATTCGTATTTCGTATATTCGTAAGGCGAAGCGCATTCGTAATTCGTAGACATATTGATGATCACCTCCTCCTCTGAAAAAATTGACGACGTAAAGCTTGATATTACCCTACGGCCACAGGATTTTTCAGAATACGTCGGCCAGGAAAAAACCAAGAAAAATCTGAATATTCTCATAAAAGCCGCAAAAAAAAGAGGGGAACCCATCGAGCACGTCCTACTTTATGGCCCGGCGGGACTTGGAAAAACAACTCTGGCTCATATAATCGCAAATGAAATGGGAGCTCAAATCCGGACTACTTCCGGCCCTGCCATCGAAAAAGTAGGAGATCTCGGCTCAATCCTCACAAATCTTTCTGATGGTGATGTTTTATTTATCGACGAAATTCACCGCCTTAACAAACTCATCGAGGAAGTCCTCTATCCGGCTATGGAGGACTTCAAGTTGGATATAATCATTGGAAAAGGACCTTCGGCAAAAACGCTCCAGCTCGATCTTCCCCGCTTCACCTTGATTGGCGCCACAACCCGGCTGGGGTCAATTTCTTCCCCGCTTCGCAACCGCTTTGGAGTCACAAACCGCCTGGATTTTTATGAAAATGGGGATATTGAAAAAATACTCCACCGCTCTTCACGGATACTCGAAATTCCTATCGATAGCGCTGGGGCTGCGTCTATTTCCCGCTCCAGCCGCCGCACCCCTCGGGTAGCTAATCGCCTTTTGAAGCGCGTCCGCGATTTCACTCAGGTTGAAAATGAAGAAAAGATTACCGAGAGCCTCACTCGCCGGGCTCTTTCTAATCTCGAAATTGACGAACTGGGACTCGAGCCAACGGACCGGCATATCCTCGCGACCATCATTGAAAAATTCTCCGGCGGACCGGTTGGAATCCAGACTTTGGCCGCCGCTACCATGGAAGAAATCGAAACCATTGAGGATGTCTACGAGCCCTATCTCATCCAGATCGGCTTTTTGGCCCGCACTCCCCGCGGGAGAGTGGCTATGGAGCTGGCTTACAAACATCTGGGAATAGATTATAATAAAGACGAACAAAATAAGTTGCTGTAGGCTGGAAAATATGTCGTTAATTTTCTTTTTCTACCTTTTCATAATCCTTATTTATCTTGCCATCGGGGCGGCCATTATTTTTCATATGCTTTACTACCGGATCAACCGCCACGTCGCAACAATCATGTTTTTCATCTATGTCATCGGAGGTATCTTGCTTCTCACTTTAAACTATTCTTTCTACCGGGCTGTCAACTGGTATGGTGTTTTCTCCGGCACCGGATTCTGATTATATTACGCTTATAAAAAGATAAAACTTCCAAAAATGTTTGAGGAAATAAAATTTCCCGGCCAGCATGAAAATGAGAAAATAATCTTGTTTCTGCGCCGCCACTGGTTTATTTTTCTAATGCGGATTCTTCTCATCTTGATTTCGATTGTTGCTCTGGTGGTGATTTATGTCTTTTTTAATTCCGTCAACTCAAATTTCAGGGAAAGCGCTTATTACAATCTCTTTCTTTTTGGCGAAAGCCTGGCCACCCTTTTCATTTGGAATTTCTTTTTCATCTTGTGGCTCGACTATTATCTCGACGCCTGGATTGTCACCAACGAACGGGTCATCAATATCGAGCAAAGGGGCTTCTTCACGAGAAAAATATCCGAACTGAAACTCACTAAAATTCAGGATGTCACTTCGGAAATCATTGGCGTGATACCCACCCTTTTCAATTATGGAAACATTCATGTTCAAACAGCTGGCGAGCAAGAGCATTTTGTTTTTCTTCAGATACCTGACCCCAATTATGTAAAAAGCGTGATTGTTGAGCTTCAGGAAAAGGAAAGGCTGTCCGAAGAAAAGGAATTAGGAGAAATTATCCGGGGAAACAATAAATCCGGGCTTTCTCCCTAGGCAATGATACACAAACATCCGTATTTCAAATTGGACACTGAAAGCAAAAGGGTTTTCGACGAAAACGGAAGGGAACTAGTGCTGACAGGCAACGCTTATCGCTTGCTTGTTTTTTTATGCGAAAAAAGAAACGCCACCCTAACCGATATCAATGACTATTTCGACCCGGCAGGTGCCAAAGATTACAACGAAAACCATGTTCGGCAATACCGCTATAAAATAAACTCCATCATAGGCCGCAACATTGTTTCATACAAAAATAATGTATATTCAATAAATGGCACAATTTCAAAATATGAAAGTAGCGCGGATCTGGAGCCAGGCGCTCCGGAAATACAGAAGGAAACGGAGGGCCAGCCCGGGAAAGAAGCAAGCAAAGCTGCCCACAGAAAATACCAGCAGTGGAGAAAAGAATTATCCAGCAAAGAAAAGCTGGTTATTTTGTCTTCAATAATTCTTCTGATAATCTTCAGTGCAATAGTTCTTGGGGACAGCAATAAAAATACCGGAGTATCTACAAAATCAAGTTTGGCTGATGAAACAGCTGCGAATTCAAGCCCAAAGCTTCAAGATAATATGATATTGATTCCGGCCGGAGAATTTTTCATGGGAAGCACCGAGAAAGAAGCCACCGAAGCCTGGAGAAAAAACGACGGCGGATACGATAAAGAAGATTATCTTGCGGAATATCCTCAAAGAAAAATGGTGCTTCCTGATTTTTATATTGATAAAAAAGAAGTGTCCAACAGCGATTATAAAATGTTCGTCGATGCAACAAACCACGCTGCTCCCACGCTTTGGAGCGACCAAAATCTCAATTCGCCCATTCAACCTGTCATCGGAGTAGATTGGAACGATGCTGATGGCTATTGCCGATGGCTCGGGAAAAGATTGCCCACCGAAGCTGAGTGGGAAAAAGCCGCTCGCGGACCAGACGGAAGAATTTGGCCTTGGGGAAATGCGTGGGATCCGGCCAAGGATAATCACGGCATGGGCACTGAATATGGCTTTGATGAAAGCGACGGTTACAAATACACCGCGCCTGTCGGCACTGAACTTGGCGTCAGTCCTTATGGGGCTTTGAATATGGCAGGTAATGTCTATGAATGGGTAGCTAATGATTTCAACGCTTATCTGGAAAATGACAAATATGCCCAGCAAGATTTCAATAAAGGATTCAAAGTTTTCAAAGGGGGGGCATATGCCGATGGCCAAAGCGATCAACGTCCTGCCTCAAGAATTGGCTATCAAAAGGATTATAAGGATGTTGATATCGGTTTTCGTTGCGCGAA
>MFSH01000021.1:23466-25545 GCA_001784875.1 Candidatus Moranbacteria bacterium RIFOXYB1_FULL_43_19 | reverse complement strand
CCAAAAATCCGGAAAAGCTCAAGAATACAGGCAGTCCGATGAATATCTCTTCATCTGATTTCGAAGTTTTGGAAAAAAAGATAACGGTGAATACGAACGAAAAAACCATTTTCGAAAACAAGAATCTTTCCGAACTGAAATCCGGAGACACCGTTTCAATTGATTCCGACAAATCACCCTACATGACAAATGCTGTCACCGCGGCGAAAGTGACCAGTGCGGTGCCGAAGTAACGCATCCCAACATTCAATGTTGGGGTAAAAGAAAATAGCCTCTTTCGGGGCTATTTTTCCTTTGTCGAAGTTTTCAAACACTTAGTGCATATTTTGATATTCCGACCGTCTATTTTTTTGGTCTGGATGTTTATTGCCAGGGTTCTTTTTGAAGCGATGTTGGAGTGCGACCGGCTTTGGGCGGACCGGGGTCCGCGGCCGCAGACTTGGCAAATTCTACTCATGTAATCACGTAGCACACAGCACGTAACACGAAACACATATTTTTGCTATGTGTTTTGTGTTATGAGTTATGTCGAATAAGGTTGCTTAATTAACCCGTTCACGATATCATAAGAAAAGATTTTTGGCAACCAAACATTCAATGTTGGGGCTTCCTCAACATTGAATGTTGGATTTTTACGAGAGATTGGTGTGGGGTGGCAAATATTTTTCGCGAAATTTCGTAATAAGATATCATAATGCCTGATCTGGTTTTATTTATCATTGTTCTGATTATGTCGGCTGTCGTCCACGAGGTTTCACATGGCCTCGCGGCTTTGTGGCAGGGAGATCCGACCGCGAAATATATGGGCAGGCTTACGCTCAATCCCTTGAAGCACCTTGATCCCTGGGGCTCCTTTTTCATGCCGGTCTTGCTGCTTCTTTTTTCGGGCGGGCGTTTTTTCTTTGCGGCTGCCAAACCCGTGCCGTACAATCCATATAATTTGCGAGACCAAAAATTCGGGCCGGCGATAGTTGGTTTGGCTGGGCCGGTTTCAAATATTTTTATCGCGTTAGTTTTTGGACTATTCTTGAGAATATTTATGGTAACTGGCGTGATTCCTGGCGGAGATATCATGATACTGATTGGAAATATATTTAGCGGAGTGGGGCTTCTCGGTTCGGGTTTAAGCGCCATAGGGATAATATTTGTGACTGTTATCTATATAAACATTTTGCTTGCTTTTTTCAATCTTGTGCCGATTCCTCCGCTTGACGGATCAAAGCTCCTGTTCGCGGTTCTTCCAATCCGCGAAGAGACGAAACTGTATCTTGAGCAATACGGGATCGTATTTATTATTCCAATAATATTCTTCCTGTCAGGACCGATATTTTCCGTTATTCGGTTTCTTGAACTTTTATTCTTCAAATTGGTCCTCGGAATTTGACCGCCTTTTCGCGAGTCGTTATAATTAAAACAATGGAGAAAAAAAATCAACCCAAGAAAAATAAAATGACTCTCGGCAAACTGGCCGGGATGGTTCAACGGGGGTTTGTTGATTTGGAAGATAGATTGGGCGGACGTATTGACGGAGTTGAAAATAGACTCAATGGAGTCGAAGCCAGGCTTGATGGAGTCGAAACCAGACTTGACAATGTTGTGATGGATATAGCCGACATGAAAAAGGAAATTATCAATAAACTAGACCAGAAAGTCGATAAGGTTCAATTTGTAAAGCTTGAAAAAAGAGTCAGCGTTTTGGAAAAAGTTGCGGTGAAGCAAAAAAAGAATTGACAGAAAAGAGTTTTTTATATATTGTTCATTTTGCTAGCAATTAGCAATTGTTTTGATTTTGTATATAAATGCCGACAATCAACCAGCTCAAAAAAAGGCCGCGCAAGGTCCAAAAGAGAAAAACCAAATCGCCCGCCATGGCGCGGATTTTCAATACGCTCAAGAACCGTCCGGTGGAGACCGCGAGCCCGTTCAAGCGCGGCGTGTGCGTGAAAGTTTCGACTACCACTCCCAAAAAGCCGAATTCAGCCCTTCGAAAAATCGCCCGGGTGCGCCTCACCAATGGAATGGAAGTGACGGCCTATATTCCCGGAATCGGGCATAATCTGCAGGAGCACTCAATTGTTA
>MFSH01000021.1:0-23407 GCA_001784875.1 Candidatus Moranbacteria bacterium RIFOXYB1_FULL_43_19 | reverse complement strand
TTTTGGGCATTTGATAGTTTGAATTTATTTAGGATTTAGTGCTTAGGATTTAGAATTTGTAAAGTTTATGCCACGAAGAAAACGCGTATATCGCAAAAACTGGAGACCAGATTCGGAGTATTCAAACCTTCTTGTCGGAAGGTTTATTGGGCATCTGATGGAAAGAGGGAAAAGAAGCATTGCTGAAAAAATTGTCCATGACGCTTTTGAAATAATCCACGAAAGAACCAAGAAGGGCGGACTCAATATATTCGAGCAGGCCATCAAGAATGTATCTCCGATTGTGGAGCTCAAATCCCGGCGTATCGGGGGGGCCAACTACCAAGTTCCCGTCCAAGTCGCCGGAGACAGAAGAGCGACGCTTGCCATGCGTTGGATACTCACCGCCGTAAGAGCCAAAAAAGGCAAAAAAATAGCGGAAAAATTGGCTGACGAGCTTTTAGACGCTTCCCAAAAACAGGGAACGGCGATGAAAAAGCGGGAAGACACCCACCGGATGGCGGAAGCAAACAAGGCGTTCGCCCATTTTGCGTAACAAAGTGGAAAATCCTAAATCCCAAATTCTAAGCTCTAAACAATATCAAAATCCAAATTTCAAATGACCAAAAGTTTTGGATTTTGGGCATTTGATAGTTTGAATTTATTTAGGATTTAGTGCTTAGGATTTAGAGCTTTTTATTTTATGGCGAGAAAATATCCTATCGAAAAATACAGAAACATTGGAATAATCGCCCACATCGACGCCGGTAAGACGACAACTACCGAGCGCGTTTTGTTTTACACCGGAATTTCTCACAAAATCGGGGAAGTGCATGAGGGAGAAGCGACGATGGACTGGATGGAACAGGAAAAAGAGCGCGGAATCACGATCACGAGCGCCGCGACGACCTGCTATTGGCAGGACTGCCAGATAAACATCATTGACACTCCGGGCCATGTTGATTTCACGGTGGAAGTGGAGCGGAGCCTTCGGGTTCTTGATGGCGGAGTGGTTGTTTTTGACGGAAAAGAAGGAGTCGAGCCGCAGTCAGAAACAGTCTGGCGCCAAGCCGACAAATACAACGTTCCCCGCCTTTGCTTCATAAACAAAGTTGACAAAGAAGGAGCTGACTTTTTCTTTTCTTTGGATTCGATCGAAAACCGGCTCAACCCGCGGGTGATGGCCGTTCAGATTCCCATTGGCCAGAGAAGCGATTTCAAAGGCGTGGTTGATCTCATGAAAATGAAAGCTGTCTATTTCGAAGGGGACAAGGGAGAAAAGGTAAAAGAAGATGAAATTCCGGCTGAAATGCAACAAGAAGCAAAAAAGTGGCGCGACAAAATGGTGGAAAAAATTGCTGAAACAGACGACGCGCTTACGGAAAAATTTTTGGGAGGAGAAGAAATTTCAGTGCCTGAACTCAAAGCCGCGCTTCGAAAAGCAGTCATTGAAGTGAAGCTTTTCCCGGCTTATTGCGGCTCGGCTCTCAAAAACAAAGGAATCCAGCCTATTTTAGATGGAGTAGTTGAATATCTCCCATCGCCTGTTGAAATTCCTCCCGCCAAGGGAATTGACCCAAAAACAGAAAAAGAAATCGAGGTTGAGGCCCGCGACGACGGTTCTTTTTCGGCTCTCGCATTCAAAATTGCCACTGACCCCTTTGTGGGCCAGCTTACCTTTTTCCGGGTTTATTCTGGAGCAATCAAGGCCGGATCCTATGTTCTCAATGCAACCAAAGGAGAAAAAGAGAGAGTGGGAAGAATTCTTCAAATGCATGCCAACCATCGGGAAGAAATGCAGGAAATCCATGCCGGCGGGATCGGAGCGCTGGTTGGAATGAAATATACGACCACTGGCGATACGCTTTGCGACCCGGAAAAACCGGTCATTCTCGAATCGATCACATTCCCGGAGCCGGTTATTTCAATTTCCATCGAGCCCAAAACCAAAGCTGATCAGGAAAAAATGGGAATTGCTCTCAAAAAACTTTCGGCTGAAGACCCGACTTTTCGGGTGCGCACTGACGAGGAGACAGGGCAGACCATCATTTCCGGAATGGGCGAACTGCACTTGGATATCATCGTTGACCGGATGAAGCGCGAATTCAAAGTGGAAGGAAATGTCGGCCGGCCGCAGGTTGCCTACAAAGAGACCATCAAAAAAGAAGCGGAAGCGGAAGGAAAATATATTCGCCAGTCCGGCGGGCGCGGGCAATACGGGCATTGCTGGCTTCGCGTCAAACCGAATGAAAAAGGGAAAGGGTTTGAATTCATTGATGAAATCAAAGGGGGAATCATTCCTCAGGAATATATTCCGGCCATCCAAAAGGGCGTCAAAGAAGCTTTGGATCGGGGAGTCATTGCCGGCTATCCGCTCGTGGACATAATGGTGACGGTCTATGACGGGTCGTATCACGATGTGGATTCTTCAGAATCGGCTTTCAAAATCGCCGGTTCCATGGCGCTCCAAGAGGGAGTGAGGCGGGCTGATCCGATTATTCTCGAGCCGATTATGAAAGTGGAGGTGACGACGCCGGAGCAGTTTATGGGAGATGCGGTTGGGGATCTCAACGCCAAGCGAGGCCAAATTCAGGAAATTGAAGACCGCGGAGAAGGAAACGCGCGGGTGAAAGTGATCAAAGCGATTGCCCCTCTGGCTTCAATGTTTGGTTATGCCACCCAGCTCCGTTCAATGAGTCAGGGAAGAGCCAACTACAATATGGAGTTTGACCACTACGAAGAAGTTCCGCGAAATATTGCGGAAGAGATTAAGAGCGGCGAAAAAAAATGATTTCAAAAGAGCTCAAAGAAATAATAGACACGGCCGGCGGGAGGTATATTATCGTCGAAAACGGAAAACCGGCATATATCGTGATGAATTTCGAGGAATACAAAGAAGCAATCCTGAGCCGGAAAGAGCTTCGGGCATTGACAGAAAAAGAGCTTATTGATAAGATAAATTCCGATATCTCGCTTTGGCGGGAAAGCAAGGGAAACTCTGAAGAAGAAATTCTCAGCGAAATTGAAAAATTGGAAGATATTGAGTATGTCAGGTAGCGCTTGTTGATTTGGTTTTAGCCAAATATTCACTACCGGGCAATCAGAAAAACAAGCGTAAAAACTTCAAGTTGATATCCAGGGTTTGATATCAGTCAAATTTTCACTACCGGGCTTGCCAAAAAATAAAACTTGATTTATAATAATTTCAGTGTTTATCTAAATAAATCTTAATAAAAGCTAACAAAAAGCGAATTTGCACAAATTCGAGTTTATCATTTGGGCAAGTTCGGAAAGAAAACTATGGCGGCAGTATTTGAAAGATCCAAACCCCATGTAAACGTCGGAACAATTGGCCACGTTGATCATGGAAAAACCACTCTTACAGCGGCGATTCTTCATGTGTTGAATCTTGCCGGCTTCAACGCGTCCAAAAAGTCAGTTGACGAAATCGATAACGCTCCCGAAGAAAAAGAGCGCGGCATTACGATTGCGACGACTCACTGCGAATATGAATCTGAAAAAAGGCACTATGCCCACGTTGATTGTCCGGGCCATGCCGATTACATAAAAAACATGATTACCGGCGCCGCCCAGATGGACGGAGCGATTTTGGTTGTGAGTGCCACAGACGGCCCGATGCCCCAAACGCGGGAGCACATTCTTTTGGCCCGCCAGGTGGGCGTTCCTCAAATTGTTGTATTTCTCAACAAGGTTGACATGGTTGACGACCCGGAGCTGATTGACTTGGTTGAAGCCGAAGTCCGAGAACTTCTCACAAAATATGAATTCGACGGTGACAAAATCCCGGTTATTCGAGGTTCGGCTTTGAAAGCTCTTGAAACCAAAAGCAAAGATGATGAGGCGGCCAAGCCTATTCTCGACCTCATAAAAGCGCTTGACGATTCGATTCCGGAACCGATCCGCGACGTTGACAAACCGTTTCTCATGCCGATCGAAGACATCTTTTCCATTGAAGGCCGCGGAACAGTCGTCACGGGAAGAATTGAAAGAGGCGTTGTGAACCTCAACGAGGAAATTGAAATTGTCGGAATCAGGCCAACGACCAAAACGATTGTCACGGGAGTGGAAATGTTCAACAAGACTCTTGACAAAGGCCAAGCCGGAGACAATGCCGGAATACTTTTGCGCGGAACCAAAAAAGAAGATGTTGAGAGAGGGCAAGTGCTGGCCAAACCCGGTTCCATCACGCCGCACACCGAATTTGAAGGAGAAATATATATTCTTACCAAAGACGAAGGCGGACGCCACACTCCTTTTTTCAAAGGATACAAGCCCCAGTTTTATATCCGGACCACTGATGTGACAGGAGATGTCACTCTTCCGGAAGGATCGGAAATGGTTATGCCGGGAGACACAGTCAACCTGGGCGTGAAATTGATGGCGCCGGTAGCCATGGAAGAAGGAATGCGGTTTGCTATTCGAGAAGGCGGAAAGACAGTCGGAGCGGGAGTAGCGACAAAGATCATTAAGTAAGATCAGCTGGCACGAGCGTTTTGTGTTTTCATTAAAAAGTTTTTTAATATTCACCCCCACACCAATCCCATCCATCGTTTGTGATTTAGCCGACAATGGATAGCGAAGCGGCTTTGCCTTCAGGCGGTAGATGAGCAAAGTTTATGGTTTGGATTGGTGTGGGGGTAAAGTCTCCGATGGCAACCAAGAAACCTGCGGAAGAAGAAGCAAAACCGAGAATTCGGGTAAAAATAAAAGCCTACGATCACAAAGTGATTGATCGCAGCGCCCGACAAATTGCGGAAACGGCGGAGCGCACCGGTGCGGAAATCGCCGGTCCTGTTCCTTTGCCGACCCAAATTCGCAAATATACAGTGAACAAATCAACTTTTGTGCACAAAGACAGCCGTGACCAGTATGAAATGCGGCTTCACAAAAGGCTGATAGACATATTCAATCCGACGCCGAAAACGATTGATAGCTTGACCAACCTCGATTTGCCAGCCGGAGTGGACGTAGAAATCAAGATGTGATACCCTATGAAATCCTGCAAAGCAGAAATTTCGCGAAGAGAAATTATTTCGCAGGGTAAATCTAGTTAAAGTCCCGATTTATCGGGATACTCAACTAGCCAGGATGAACGTTTTTTCATCAGAAAATACCTTCAAAATCTGGCTTGTAAAAGCCTTTTTTTGTTGAATGTATTATGGCAAAATTTATTTTAGGCAGAAAATTGGGGATGAGTACGATATATAGCCAGGAAAAAGGGGCGCTCAACGTGACCCTGGTTGAATGCGAGCCGAATGTCGTGACGCAAATTAGAAACTCCGAAAAAGATGGGTATGAAGCGTTGCAAGTAGGATTGCTGAAGCCAAAAATCTCCGCCAAGGGCAGATCCGCCTCGGACGGAAAAAATCAAAAATCAAAAATAAGGAATAATTTTTTGAAGACCAGGGAATTCAAGGGGGAGATTAAGGACATTAAAGTCGGGGATACATTAGATATCAGCCAGTTTGAAGTTGGAGACAAGGTGAAAGTTTCCGGGATCACGAAAGGAAAAGGATTTCAGGGGGTGATGAAGCGGCACAATTTCAAAGGGTCTCCTCATTCTCATGGCCACAAGCATGATTGGCGAGCACCTGGTTCAATCGGTTCCAGCTTTCCAGAGCATGTCATCAAGGGGAAAAAAATGGCCGGGAGAATGGGCGGCGAGCGGTCGTCTGTGAAAAATCTGGAGATAGTCGAAATTGACAAAGAAAATGAGATCCTGTTCCTTTGCGGAGCGGTTCCGGGAGCAAAGGGAAGGATAGTTGAGATAGTGGCTTTATAAAATCCTAAATCCCAAATCCTAAACCCTAAACAAAATCAAAACACGAAATTCAAATAACCAAAAGTTTTGAATTTTATAGATTTAATATTAGGATTTATTTAGGATTTAGTGCTTAGAATTTAGAATTTATGATTAAGTTTCCTGTTTACAATCTTGAAGGCAAGAAAATCAAAGATATTGATTTGTCAGAAGATGTTTTCGGCGCGGAAGCTAATGATGCTCTTCTCCACCAGATTTATGTGGCCCAATATGCCAATCGGCGCCAAGTCTTGGCTCACACAAAAGACCGTGCGGAAAGAGCCGGATCAGGAAAAAAACCCTGGCGGCAAAAAGGAACGGGCCGGGCAAGAGTTGGATCAGTGAGAAGCCCGATTTGGAAAAAGGGCGGAGTTATTTTCGGACCGACCAAAGGCCGCAATTTCAAAAAAGATTTTCCAAAAAAAATGAGCCAGAGAGCGATTGGCGTTGCCCTTTCGGGAAAGCTGGCAGACAAGGAAATAGTGATTGTCGACAGCCTGAAAATGAAAGAAGCGAAAACAAAAGCGATGAGCAAATCCCTCGAGGCTTTGAAGATGAAAGGAAGCATTCTGATTGCTTTTTCAAAGAACGAAAAAAACTCAAAAAGAGCCAGTCAGAATATTCAGAGAGTCGACAATATTGACGTGGAGAATTTGAATGTCTTTGATATTTTGAACCATAAATATTTGGCAGTGAGCGAAGAAGGAGTAAAAATAATTGAAGGGAAATATAAGAAATAGTTTTGAATTATGGCATTTTTAGACAGAATACTGGGCAAAAAGGAAGAAAAAAAAGACACGGCCAAAAAAGAAAAGAAACCGACTGCTGTTAAAGCTGAAAAAAATAAGGAAAAACAAGCGAAAAAGACGAGAACTGAAAAGCCAAAGAAGCCAAAAATAAAGGCTGAAAAGACGGCAAAAGTGGTAAAAAAAGAAGAAAACATTGCCTACAGCGTGCTCATCGAGCCTTTCGTCACAGAAAAGTCAACCGGTCTCGGCCAGTTCAACAAGTATGTTTTCAAGGTTGACCAAAAGGCCGGCAAGCGCCAGATCAAAGAGGCGGTCCAGGATTACTATGGAGTTCAGGTTGTTGCCGTGCACACAATCAAGATTCATCCGAAAAAAAGAATTCATGGACGGACAATCGGCTACAAGCAGGGCTATAAAAAAGCAATAGTGACGCTGCAGTCAGGCGATACAATTGGAACAAACGAAGGTGTGTAATTATAAAAGACTGGTTATTTCAGAATGAAGATTAAGATATATCGAAAAACTACTCCCGGAAGAAGGCAAATGTCGGTAGCCAAACTTGAAAAAGATCCCGGAAAACCGGAGAAGAGTTTGACATATTCCATAAAGCGGAAAAAGGGACGGTCAGGTGGCAAAATTTCAGTCCGCCATAAAGGGGGAGGCCACAAGCGAAGATACAGGGAAATAGATTTCAAAATGGACAAACTCGACATTCTGGCAACGGTTGCCCGAATTGAACGAGATCCGAACCGAAGCGCCAATATTGCCCTGCTCAATTATGCGGATGGAGAAAAAAGGTATTCAGTTGCTGTTTCCGGAGTGAAAGAAGGCCAGAAAATATTGACGGCTGAAAAAGCTCCAATCAAAAATGGCAACCGGGCAATGCTCAAGAATATTCCGGTCGGAACCCAAGTTTGCCTTGTAGAGCTTTTCCCCAGAAAAGGGGCGCAACTTGGAAGAAGCGCTGGTTCGTCGGTGACACTCATGTCGGTGGAAGGGGACAAAGCCCAGCTCAAGCTTTCCTCGGGCGAGCTCCGGATAACCGCAGGTGATTGTTTCGCGACGATAGGGCAAATCAGCAATACCTTGCACAACACAGTGATTATAGGAAAAGCAGGCCGTTCAAGGTGGCTGGGAATAAGGCCGACTGTCCGGGGTTCAGCCATGAATCCGGTTGATCATCCGCACGGCGGTGGAGAAGGGCGACAAGGAATCGGTCTCAAGCATCCGAAAACTCCTTGGGGCAAACCCGCTCTCGGGAAAAAAACAAGAAAAAGGCACAAATATAGCAATAAATTCATTTTAAGAAGAAGAAAATAATGTCACGAAGCCTCAAGAAAGGTCCCTATGTGGATGAAAAATTGATCAAGAAAATTCAGGACAAAAAACCGGGAGACAGGTCGGTCATAAAAACCTGGTCAAGAAGCGCGACAATCACGCCGGAAATGACTGGATTCACTTTCGGTGTTCACAACGGAAAAGATTTCATTTCAGTTTTTGTGACGGAAGAAATGATCGGCCATAAGCTTGGCGAATTTTCCCCAACGAGAAAGTTTGTTCGGCACGGAGGCAGAATTCAGAAGGAAATTGAAATGGCTGAAGCAACCAAGTCATCCGAAGCAGCTAAGGCGACGCAGAAAGAAGAAAAGAAATAAATCACATAACGCATAACGCATAACGCATAACGCATAACGCATAACGCAATTGGAAAGAAAGAAAAATATTTTCAAACTAGCGTTGCGAGTTATGAGTTTCGAGTTACGAGATAAGATGGAAGTCAAAGCCCAACTCAACAACCTAAGGCGTTCGCCGAGAAAAACCCGCTTAATCGCGAAAATGCTCTGCGGACTTGATGTGAAGGAAGCCGAAAATCAGCTGAAATTTTTGATCAAGGGTTCGGCACCGAATTTTGAAAAACTTTTGAAAAGCGCCGTTTCAAACGCGGAAAATAATTTTGGCTTAAGCAAAGATAATCTGTATATCAAAAATATTTCCGTAAACGAAGGAACAAAACTCAAGAGATGGCTTCCTCGGGCTTATGGCCGGGCTTCGCTTATTCTCAAAAGAACAAGCCACATCGAAATGATTTTGGCGGAAAGAGTCGAAGGAAAGGACAGGAAAAAATTGGAAAAGAAAAACGAGATAAAGGACGTGAAACTCGAAGAAATCGAGAAGAAAGCGGAAAAAGGCGAGGAAGAAAAAAAAGAAGACAAGAAAGAAGTGGTGAAAGAAAGGGAAACGAAAGAATTTGCCGACGAGAAGAAAAAAATAGAGGCCAACCAAGGATTTTTGAAAAAAGTGTTTAGAAGAAAGTCAATGTAACGATTATGGGACAAAAAGTAAACCCAAAAGGACTTCGTATCGGAATTACAAACACCTGGAAGTCTCGCTGGTTCAGCAAAAAAGAATATCCCAAACAGCTCCGCGAAGATGTGAAAATTCGCCGGATGGTTGAGAGCAAGCTTCGGAGCGCGGCTGTTGGGTCAGTTGACATCGAGAGGTCAAGCGGGGTTGTTCGGGTTGTCATAAAATCGGCAAGGCCCGGAGTCATAATCGGAAGAGGGGGAAGCGGAATCGAAGATTTAAGAAAGATTATCAAGAATGATTTCTTCAAGACTAAAAAAGTTGATCTCAAAGTTGAGGTCGAAGAAATCAAAAACAGCGAGGAAAACGCGATGGTTATCGCTCAAAATGTTGCCGAACAGCTGGAAAAAAGGCTTCCATTCAGGAGAATCTTGAAAGGAGTCATCGACCAGGCGATGGAAGGCCGAAAGATAAAAGGAATAAAGCTAGAGGTAGCCGGAAGGTTGGGCGGTTCGGAAATTGCCCGGCGGGAGTGGCTTTCAAAAGGAACACTTCCCCTTCATACGCTTCGGGCAGATATTGATTACGCGAAAGCGACTGCCCGGACTACTTATGGAGTGATTGGAGTGAAAGTCTGGATATATAGAGGAGAGAAATTCGATAATTAAATTAAAAATCAAATATCAAATATCAGAATTTTGGGAATTTGTTGCGCTCGTAAATTAATATTATAGAATAATCGTCGCGAAGCGACACCACAATTTTGAACTTTGAGTTTTGCATTTTGAATTATATTTTATGTTGATGCCGAAAAAAGTAAAATACAGAAAACACCAGCGCGGAGGAAAACTGCGCGAGAGGACCAAAAAAGGGACTGAACTGAGTTTTGGAAGTTTCGGTTTGCGGTCTCTTGAATCCGGACTTGTTTCGGCTCGGCAAATTGAGGCCTCGAGACGAGCCATGACCCGCTATATCCAGCGGGGAGGAAAAATTTGGATCAGAATATTTCCTTCGAAACCAATGACAAAAAAAGGGGACGAGACTCCGATGGGAAAGGGAAAAGGTTCCGTAGATCATTTTGTGGCAGTGGTGGCGCCGGGAAGAATTATATTTGAAATGGATGGAGTTTCGCCGGGTATTGCGAGGCAAGCCCTGAAGCTTGCTGCGGCAAAGCTAAGTGTCAAGACAAGAATAGAAGAAAAAATGTAAGATTCAACGAACTACGAATTTTTACGAAAGTACGAATAAAAAATATGAAGATCAAAGAAATTCGCGAAAAAAACCAGAAAGAAATTGAAAAAGATCTTATCGAACTGAGAAACAAGTTCACTAAGATGAAATTCGATATTTCCGGAAAACAGATGAAAAATCATCGTGAAATAAGGAAAATCAAGAAAGATATTGCGAAAATTTTGACAGTATTAAATTCACAAAAAGAACAATAACATTTATGAATGCCGAAAAATCCAAAAAATATATTGAAGGCAAGATTGTCAGTGATAAAATGGCGAAGACTGTTGTTGTGGCCGTGAATACAATGAAAACACATCCGAAGTATCTGAAAAAATACCTTGCGACAAGAAAATATAAGGCTCATGACCCGGAGAACAGATTGAAAGTTGGAGATAAAGCGAAAATCGTCGAAACAAAACCGCGAAGCAAGGGAAAAAAATGGGAAGTAATATACGAAACTAAAAATTAAAAATGAAAAAGTAAAAATTATTGTATCGCTTCGCGATTAACTATTTATAAAAATTGTGAGCGCAGCGAACACCAAAATTTTTCACTTTTCATTTTACATTTTTCATTTATTATGATTCAAGCGGAAACAAAACTGAAAGTCGCAGACAACACTGGTGCCAGAATAATCGAGTGTTTCAAGGTGCCCGGGGGGACGCGCAAGAGATACGCGAAAATCGGAGATGTTATTGTTGCTTCAGTGAAGCTGGCTGAACCTCGGGGGACAATAAAGAAAAAAGCAGTTGTGAAAGCAGTGATTGTGAGGCAAAGAAAGCCTTTGCGCCGGAAGGACGGATCTTATATCAGTTTTTCTGACAATGCGGCAGTCATTGTCGAAGGAATGGAGCCGAAAGGGACAAGAATTTTTGGGCCGATCGCCAGAGAAATTCGGGAAAAGGGCTATACGAAGATTGTTTCACTGGCGCCCGAAGTCTGGTAAAAATCACGCAACACGAAACATATGAAGATAAGAAAAGGTGACAACGTGAAAATACTGTCTGGGAAGGACCGGGGGAAAACCGGGAAAGTTTCACGTGTTTTTGGAAAAGAAAAAAGAGCTTTGGTTGAGGGAATGAACCTGGTCAAAAGACATACCCGTCCTCGCCGGCAGGGAGAAAAAGGCCAGCGTGTCACAGTGCCGGCTTCGATTGATTTGTCGAACTTGGCCCTTGTCTGCCCGAAATGCTCAAAGCCTACTCGAATCGGGTATAAAATCGGGAATAACAGCAAATTCCGCACGTGTAAAAAATGTAAAAGCGAAGTATAACCATGAGCATAATCAAAGAAAAATATCACAAAGAAGCGGTAGCTAAATTTCAAGAAAAATTTGGCGCAAGAAGTGCCATGGCGGTTCCCCGGATAACCAAAGTTGTCTTGAATGCCGGAATCGGAAAATTTTTGAAAGAAAAAGAAGCTATTGACGAAATTTTATCCGCAATCAAAGATATCTCCGGGCAAAAACCGGTCATGACCAAAGCCAAAAAATCGATTTCCGGTTTCAAAGTTCGCCAAGGTCAGGAAATCGGGGTAGTGGTGACGTTGCGGGGTCAGCGGATGTGGAATTTTTTGGACAGGCTTGTCCATTCGGCTTTTCCAAGAATCCGGGATTTTCAGGGAATTGACACAAAATTTTTCGACAGTCAAGGGAATTTTAATATATCAATTAAAGAGCATATCGTTTTTCCTGAAATTGCAGCAGAAAACGCAAAAAATATTTTTGGGTTCCAGGTGACGATTGTAAACACGGCCAAGACCAAAGAAGAGGGAACAGAACTTTTCAGATTGCTTGGCTTTCCGATTAAAAAGAATATCCAACAATAACTATGGCTAAAACGTCAACAGCAGCAAGAGCAAGAAAAAAACCGAAATTTTCAACCCGCATTGTGAGGCGCTGTTGGCGCTGCGGAAGAAAAAGGGGATATATGCGCGATTTCGAGTTATGCCGGATATGTTTTCGGGAGCTTGCTAGTCAAGGTGAAATACCGGGAGTAAGAAAATCAAGCTGGTAGTCAAAGCTAAAAACTAAAATCGAAAATCTAATATTTATTTTTCAAAAGTTTTTAGTTTTTAGATTTTATATTTTAGATTGATATTATCATGGATCCAATAAGTGATATGCTAACCAGAATAAGAAACGCAACCCGCGCTGGCCATCCGGAAGTGGCCATTCCCTTTTCGAATTTCAAGAAAAAAATAGCCGAGATAATGAAGAAGAAGGGGTTTGTTGAAAAAGTTTCGGAAAGCAGCGAAGGCAAAAGAAATTTCTTGAAAATAACTCTCAAATATTTTCAAGATGAAAAAGGAAGCAAGAGCCCTTATATTCAAGGGCTTCAACGGGTCAGCCGGCAAGGACAGAGAAAGTATGTCGGTAAGAGCAGCATTCCGGTCGTGAAAAGCGGCTATGGCTTTGCTATCATTTCAACATCGAAAGGGCTGATGACTGACAGCGAAGCAAGAAGGTCTGGTTTCGGAGGAGAAATAATTTGTGAAGTTTGGTAATACATAAAGTATTTATTATGAGTAGGATAGGCAGAAAACCAATTGAAATTCCGGAAGGTGTCGAAGTGAAAATTTCCGGAAACAAAATTTCCGTGAAGGGGCCGAAAGGATCGCTCGATTTTGATTTTCACGACGACATCGAAGCAAAAAATTCCGAAAAGGAAATTCAGGTGACGGCGAGAAGGGAGACAAAACAATCATGGGCTCTTTGGGGTTTGACGCGGATGCTTATCGCCAATATGATCCAAGGGGCAACAAAGGGATTTGAGAAAAAGCTGGAGCTTCAAGGAGTCGGTTATCGCATGGCAACGCAGGGAAAAAAACTCAACCTGGCGCTTGGCTTTTCTCATCCGGTAGAAGTTGAAGTTCCGGAAGGTCTCGAAGCGAGAGTTGAAAAAAATACCCTCACAATTTCAGGAATTGACAAGCAAAAGGTTGGGCAGTTCGCCGCTTCCATCCGGGCCCTCAAAAAAGTTGAACCATACAAGGGAAAGGGTTTCCGTTATGCCGGAGAAATCGTGAGGAAGAAAGCCGGGAAGAAAGCCGTCGGGGCGGAGAAATAATAATTACTCGCGAATAAATAGCGAATTGGAAACAAATTGGAACGGATTGTTTATGAACAAATTGCAATTGAGAAAAAAAAGAGCCAGAAGAGGAAGAACAAAGATTTTCGGGACGGCTTCGTGCCCCAGACTTTGTATTTTTCGGAGCCTCAAGTATATTTATGTCCAGCTTATTGATGACGAAAAGGAAAAAACAGTTTTTTCTTTAGACAGCCGAAAAATGAAGGACGGTAAAAACATTGTCGAAACAGCTCGGAAAATCGGAGCGGAAATGGCAAAAATGGCCCAAGCGAAAAAAATAAAACAAGTTGTTTTTGACCGGCATGGTTACAAATATCACGGAAAAGTGAAGGCGCTCGCTGAAGGAGCAAGAGAAGGAGGGCTAATATTTTAGTAGCTAGTATTTGGTAGTTGGTATCTGGTATTTTTTGTGGATTGAATTCTATAAATTAAAATACTAAATACCAAATACTATATACTAAATACCAGTTTATGGCTAGAAGAAAATTCACAAGAAGAGAAAAACCAGAATACGAGCAAAAACTTTTGGAACTCGCGAGGGTGACAAGAGTGGTGAAAGGCGGGCGCCGATTTCGTTTCCGGGCGGTTTTGATAATCGGGAACAGAAACGGAAAGGTCGGTGTTGGCGTCGCAAAGGGCGTTGATGTCAGCGAAGCGGTTCGGAAAGCCTTCAACGGTGCAAAGAAGAATATGGTTCTGATAAAAAGGCACAACAATACAATCGCCTGTCCCGTGGAAGTAAAATTCGGGAGCGCAAAAGTCATGATCAAGCCGGCCAAACCTGGTCGCGGAATTGTCGCCGGCGGAGCGGTACGTTCTGTCGTGGAGCTGGCTGGGATTCGGGATATTGTTTCAAAATCTATGGGATCAGCGAATAAATTGAGTGTGGCGAGAGCGACAGTAAAGGCTCTCGAAAGTGTTAAATTATTGTCTAGTAGGGAGAAATAATTGCTTAGAATTGAGAATTTAGAATTGAGAATTTGGAATGGGAATATTGAATTTTGAATTTAGAAAAAATAAGAAATCCCTCATTCTATATCCTGCATTCCTATTCTAAATTCGTAATTCTCAATTCAGAATTCTATTTAATTTATGCAAATACACGAATTAAGGGTAAAATCTAAAAAAACCAAGCAACGCATCGGGCGGGGAGGAAAGAAAGGAACTTACTGCGGCCGCGGGGTAAAAGGACAAAAATCCCGCTCGGGAGCGAAAATAAACCCGATTTTTGAAGGCGGGCGTTCAACTCTCATCGAGCATTTGCCGAAAATGCGCGGATTCAAGTCGATTCATCCGAAAAACCAGGCCATCAGCCTTGAAAAAATCGGCCGTTTTTTTGAAAATGGATCAGTTGTGAGCCCGCAGGCTTTGCGTGAAAAGCGATTAATCCGTAAAATAAAGGTGCCGGTGAAAATTCTTGGGAGCGGGGAAATCACAAAGAAAATTACTTTTGAAAGATGTCTTGTTTCGAAAATAGCGCGGGAAAAAATTGAAAAAGCAGGCGGGAAGATTATCAATGATCAACGAACAACGAACAGTGAACAAAAAAATAAATATTGATCTTTGGTCATTGTTCATTGCTTACTGTTGACATATGCTTCAAAAAATAACCCAAATCTTCAAGGTGAAAGAGCTTCGTGACAAAATCCTCTTCGTTTTGGGGATTCTTGTCGTTTTTCGCCTTGCCGCAAATATTCCTGTTCCGGGAGTGAACGTGGACCAGCTCAAAAATTTTTTTGAAAATAACCAGTTCTTCGGGCTTCTCAATATGTTTTCTGGAGGCGGTCTTCGCAACATTTCAATTGTGATGCTCGGGGTCGGACCGTATATCACCGCTTCCATCATCATGCAGCTTCTCACGATGATCATTCCCCGCCTCGAGCAAATCTACAAGGAAGAAGGCGAGGCTGGCCGACAGAAATTCAATATGTGGACGCGTTGGCTCACGGTTCCTTTGGCGGGTCTCCAGACCTATGGAATGATTTCCCTTTTTCGCTCACAGGGAATATTTGGGGATCTCACCGGCCTTGAGCTTGGGACAATCATTCTCACGGCCACGGCGGGAACGGTATTTCTCATGTGGCTGGGAGAGCTCATTACGGAAAAAAACATCGGAAACGGCGTTTCAATCATCATTTTCGCCGGTATCGTAGCCAGTTTGCCGACATCGGTTTCTCAGACCCTGATTATCTGGGATCCGGCTAAAGTTTTCACTTATCTTGGATACGCAGTGTTTGCAGTGCTGGTCATCGCTGCCGTGGTTTTTGTCACCGAGGGCCAGCGCAATATTCCCGTCTCCTATGCGAAGCGAGTGCGGGGGAACCGGGTATACGGCGGGACTTCCACCCATTTGCCTCTTCGGGTGAACCAGGCCGGGGTTATTCCGATAATTTTTGCCATGTCAATCATGCTTTTTCCGGGAATGATCGCCAATTTTTTTGTTCATGCCTCGAACCCGACTGTGGCGAATATTGCCACTTCGGTCGACAATATTTTCAAAAACCAATGGTTTTACGGGGCGGCTTATTTCATCTTAGTTGTTCTCTTCACCTATTTTTACACGGCGGTCACTTTTGACCCGAAAAATATCGCGGAGAATCTGCAAAAACAGGGCGGATTTGTGCCGGGCATCCGGCCGGGGCAGGCGACGGCCGAGTATCTCCATAGGGTGCTGAACCGGATAACTTTGACCGGGGCGCTGTTTCTGGGCGCAATCGCCGTTCTTCCCTTTGTTGTTCAGGGGGTGACGAACCTCAAAACCCTCACCATTGGCGGGACAGGAATTTTGATCGTGGTGAGCGTCGTGATTGAAATAATGAAACAAATCGAATCGCAGATGATAATGAGAGACTACGAAGGCTTTTAGCCACATAACACATAACACATAACACATAACACGACACACTCTTTTAAAATATTCTTTTCGTGAGTCGTGTTGCGTGCATCAGGCTACATGAACATTATTATTCTTGGTCCTCAAGGTTCCGGAAAGGGGACACAGGCGAAAATGCTGGCGGAGAAGTTTGGTCTTGAATATTTTGAAATGGGGAAAATATTGCGTGACGTAGCAAAAGAAAATACTCACTTGGGCAAGCTAATCCACGAAACCATAAACATCAAAGGCCTTCTCGTTGATAATGATACTTTCCGGGAAGTTTTTTTCAAAAAATTGAGCGAGACACCGGAAGAAAAAGGGATTCTTTTCGAAGGAGTTCCGAGAAATGAATACCAGCTTGAATTTTTCAAAGAAGATTCGACCGAAATGAACCGAAAGATCGATGCGACGATCGTGATAAATTTGCCAGAAAAAGAATCAATTGAAAGGCTTTCGAAAAGGCGGGTATGCAAAGAAAATGAGCATGTTCTCATCATCGGGAAAGATATAAAAGGCGAAAACGAAAAATGTCCGAAATGCGGAAGTGAAATACACCAAAGAATCGATGATACTCCCGCGCGGATCAAGACCAGACTCGGGATATACGAAAAAAATACAAAGCCTGTCATTGATTATTTCCGCCAAAAAGGAATTTTGGTTGAAATCGACGGCCGGCCGAGTATCGAAGAAGTTCACCAGTCAATTCTCAATAAATTGAAAAAATTAAATGAGTAACATTTCAATAAAATCCAGGGAAGAAATTGAGATTATGCGCGAGGGCGGGCGGATTTTAGCCGGAATTCTCGAAAAATTGCGCGCGGAGGTAAAGCCCGGAAGAAGCGCTCAAGAACTTGATAAGCTCGCCCGCGAGCTTGTTTTTTCGCGCGGCGCGCGGCCTTCTTTTTTGGGCTATGCGCCCAACGGCCGGGGGGAAGGTTATCCGGCGGCGCTTTGCGTGTCAATCAACGACGAAATTGTTCACGGGATTCCGGAAAAAAACAAAATCATATCCGAAGGGGATTTGGTGAAGCTCGATATGGGCGTGGAGCGCAAAAAGATGCACACGGATGCGACGATTATGGTTGGAGTCGGGAAAATTTCCGTGGCAGCGGAAAAAATTATGAAAGTGGCAGAAGAATGTCTGTATTTAGGAATCGACGCCATCGCGCCTGGGAAAATAATTTCGGATTATGCCTGCGCCGTCGAAGATCACGCCAAAAAAAATGGATTTTCAATTGTGCGGGACCTTGTCGGACATGGAGTAGGGCGTTCCATTCACGAGCCGCCGCAAGTGCTGAATTATTTCCACAAGAAATTGGGAAATGTTACTCTGAAAGTTGGCATGACGCTGGCGCTCGAACCAATGATAAACGAAGGCGGATATGAAATATATCTTGCCGACGACGGCTGGACATACAAAACTTTGGACGGAAAACTGAACGGCCACTGGGAGCATACGGTGGCGGTGACAAAAGACGGCTGCGAGATACTTACGAAAATATAAGAAATTAGATATGAGATAGAAGAAATGAAAATTAGAAATAAAAAATTTCTTCTATTTTATCTCTTATTTCTCATATAAAAAAAGGGCCCCGAAGCAGAGGCTCGCGCAACGTGTGCGAGAGCATGCTTCGAGGGACGATCAAGGACGGGGTGGTTTAGACGGAGATGACTGAAATCCACGCAGTCCCCAAAAAAGAATTTCCTTGAAGGCAATAAAGAATTGGTGGAGAATCGCCAAGATAAAAAAGAAAATATATATCCCGACGATGACAGGCCATAAAAAGACAAAGAAAACGAAATATCCTAAATTAAGGGTTAATTTAGGATCGTCAAGATACCAAAAAAGGAAAGGAGCTAAGGTTTCATCGTATCGAATCAGAAGTCCGATAACAAAGAATCCAATAAACAGGTGAGCTACAATAGCGAGAATCGGGCTCCAATTCCACATGCTTATAGCTAGCGACCAAATCATTGAGACCATGCCAGTTCTCCTTTGGAAATGAGCTTAATATATTTTGTGCGAACGCAGTCGCAACTATTTATTTTATTATTTATCCAACCAAATGTCAA
This sequence comes from Candidatus Moranbacteria bacterium RIFOXYB1_FULL_43_19, assembly GCA_001784875.1. Lineage (GTDB taxonomy): Bacteria > Patescibacteriota > Minisyncoccia > Moranbacterales > UBA11712 > UBA11712. The sequence goes on along the minus strand of MFSH01000021.1, from coordinate 5,284 downwards.
TAACCACCCCAAATAACCCAAATGCAAGCCATATTTTGGGCATAGATTATGGAGAGTCTAAAGTTGGTCTCGCAATCGGGGACAGCGAGACGCGGATGGCTTTCGGGTATGGAACGCTCGATAATGACAAAAATTTGCTCCAAAAACTGGCGGAGATTATCGAAGAAGAAAATATTTCGAAGGTGATAATCGGCGTCTCAAACTTGGAAGTTCGGTTTCCAAGTAATTCATCTGAAGAGATTAAATCTCTAAAATTAAAGGCGGACGGTCCGCGATCACTTGGAAGTTCGGTTTCTAAGTTGACGGGCGTCGAAGTCGAATATCAGGATGAAATGTTCACGACACAACAAGCTCAGCGCAATCTCATCGAAAAAGGGGTGAAAGGAATCAAGAAATACGACGACCAAGAAGCGGCAAGGATTATTTTGCAATCATGGCTTGATAAGCATGAGTGAGTGTTTTGTTTGTCTGGATTTTGTGATAGAATTACGTTAGGTTATTGGGGACAATGGTTATTGGCAGTGAGTTCGGTCATGAGTCGTTGGACTTTAGTTTTGATAACCAATGACTATTGACTTGTCCCACAGCAAATGACCCTTGTTACTATTTACTAAAAAACGATGTCTGAAAACAAAAACAAACCCTATCTCTCCGTTATAATCCCCGCCTATAAAGAAGGAAAAAGACTTGGACAAAACCTGAAAGAGGTGAAGAAATATTTCAGTGACAAGAAATTGAGCTATGAGGTTTTGGTTGTGGTGGACGGTTCTCCCGACAATACGGCCGAAGTCGCCCGAAGCTGGAAAGATAAATTTGAAAATTTTCGGGTCATCGACAACAAAAAAAACCATGGCAAGGGATACGTCGTTCGCCAGGGGCTTTTGGAAGCCAAAGGGGATCTCCGGCTCTTTTTTGACGCGGATGGATCAACATCGATCACACATCTCAACACGTTTTTGCCGCAATTCAAAAAAGGATATGACGTCGTTATCGGGTCCCGTGACATCAAAGGTGCCTATATCCAAGTCCACCAGGCCAAATACAAGGAGATTATGGGCGACATGGGAAATTGGCTGATCCGAATTGTCCTGGGACTGTGGAGCTATCCCGACACGCAGTGCGGATTCAAAATGCTCACTGCCCAGGCCGCCAAGGCAGTAGCCAGCCGGATGGTGGTGGACCGCTTTGGTTTTGATTTTGAGCTGATTATTCTCGCCAAAAAACTGGGATTTCATATCAAGCAGATGCCGGTCCGGTGGCTCAATGAAGCCGGCTCAACCGTCACGTTGACCGGTCCCAACGGATATTTCCAAGTCATCCTCGACCTTTTCAAGACAAAATGGAGGCTCATGACGGGGAAATATAAAATTAGTAGCTAGTATATAGTATCTTGTATTTGATTTTTATTTTCTTCAAAATATTCCTAGAAAATAAAAATACCAGATACTAAATACAAAATACCAGATACAAATTGGTGGAGGAAAACAAATCAAAAAAACAAACAAAAATATCCGAACTGCGCCAGGACATTGTCACCGGTGACTGGGTTGTTATTGCTTTGGGGCGGGGAAAACGGCCGGGAGAATTTGTGAAGAAGCGGGAAGCCTATCCGCCGCTTTTGGACAAATGCCCTTTTTGTTTTCCGGAAGAAACGGGACAGGAAAAAGATGTTCTTGTTTTTCGGCGCAGCGACGGGGACTGGAGCCTTCGGGTAATGCCGAACAAATATCCGGCCTTTTCCCGAAACCAGCCAGTGAAAAATTTTGAAGAAGGGCCGTATTTTGGGATGAGCGGGGTCGGATACCACGAAGTCATCATCACCCGTGACCATCTGCGCCAGATCGCGGTTCTGGACCCGATTGAAGTGGCTGAAATAGTCGATGCCTATCAAGACCGCTACATCAATCTGATGAGCAAAAAGTCCGTGAATTATATCGAAATTTTTCACAATCACGGGCGGGAAGCCGGAGCCTCGATCGAGCATCCCCATTCCCAGCTGATGGCGATTCCAGTTGTTTCTCCGGGCATCCAGCTTGAACTCGACGGCGCGGAAATATATCATAAATCGAATCGCAAGTGCGCCTTTTGCTCCATAGCGGGCTGGGAAATCGAGAAAAAAAAGAGACTTATTTTTGAAAATGACAATTTTTTGGCTTTCTGTCCGTATTCTTCCCGGGCGGCCTTCGAAGTCTGGGTGATGCCCAAAGCCCACAAGCCCTATTTCGAACGAATCACGAACGAGGAAAAAATTGATCTGGGTGAAGCTCTCCAGAAATCAATCGGCGCGGTTTTCAAAACGCTGGAAGACCCGGCTTATAATTTTTATATCCATACCTCGCCCTGCGATGGAAAAGATTATCCGCACTACCACTGGCACATAGAAATTTTACCGCATACGGCGATATGGGCGGGGTTTGAATTGTCCACGGGTATTGAAATTTCGACGATTGAGCCGGAAAAAGCGGCAGAGGAATTAAGAAGAAATGTATAGTGTATCAAGTATTGCGTATTGAGTATCCAATAAATTATTCAATAAATACACAATACACTATACTTAATACTCGATACTCGATACATGCTACACATTGACTATTCAACCTGGTTTTCGAATTTTCCGCCGGAGCTCGCGACATTTCTCATTGCGATGGTGCCAATTTCGGAACTGCGGGCTTCGATACCAATTGCCATCAAAATCTATGAGCTTCCAGTCTGGTCGGCCTATCTCTGGTCGGTTTTGGGAAACCTGGTGCCGATGATTCTGATTGTTCTTGTCATCGCGCCGGTAGCCGATTTTTTGTCGAGGCATATAAAATTTTTCCAGAAATTTTTCGAGTGGCTCTTTCGGCATACGCGCCACCGGGGTGAAAAGAAATTTGAGAAATGGGGGGAGTTCGCCGTTTTTATCCTGACAGCCATTCCCATTCCGCTTCTCGGCGGATGGACAGGGCCTCTCGCGGCATTTGTGTTCAACATCAAGCTCAAAAAATCCATCCCGCTCGTGATTCTTGGTTGCATGGCGGCGGGAGTGATTGTGACCGGTCTAACTATATGGTTTTAAAATGAGTTTCGGTTTTTCCTAAAGTTTAGCTTTAGGAAATTCCTAAAGCTAAACTTTAGGATGCACAAAAAACTAATCGTCGGAAATCTCAAAATGAATCCGCTGACGCCGACTGAATTCGGGCGGTATTTGGACGGGCTGGAAAAAGATATGAAAGGTAAAAGATTTGAGAAAACGGAAATTGTGGTTTGCCCGCCGGCGGTATATTTTCGGCAATTTGTCGAGCGGAAAATGAAAGACGTGAAACTGGGCGCGCAGGATGTCTATTGGGAATACCAGGGGGCATTCACCGGAGAAATTTCGGCCGGGATGATGAAAGCCAATGGAGCGCAATATTCGATAGTCGGGCATAGCGAGAGGCGGAAGTATTTCGGGGAAAACGAGGAAATCATCAACCTGAAGCTGAAAGCTATTCTCAAAAGCGGCCTCAACGCGATTTTGTGCATCGGGGAAAGCGGAGAAGAAAGAAAAAGCAATCAGACCGCGCCAGTCCTCAAAAAACAGCTGGAAAAATCTCTTGCCGGAATCGGAGTTGGGAAATCGGAATATATCACCATTGCCTATGAGCCGATCTGGGCAGTCGGGACGGACAAAATTCCATCTTCGGACGAAGTTTTGGAAGCAAAAATAATCATAAAAAAGATTCTGACAGAGCTTTATTCACGAAAAGCGGTCGAGAAAATGAGGATTCTTTATGGGGGGTCGGTAAAATCTCATTGCGCCGGACAAGTTTGCGTCGATCCGGCGATGGATGGAGCTCTTATTGGGCGAGAGAGCCTTACACCCTATGATTTTATAAAGATTGCGAAAATAATTGATGAGAAATAATTAAGGCTACGAAATATGAATCGAGTACTGATATACTAATTCGTATATTGGTATGTGATTAGTATTTCGTAGCCAGGCTTGTTTTCATGTTGGCTAGTGTAAAAAATATATTGGAAGAAGCGAAAGCGAATGGTTACGCCGTCGGGGCGTTCAATGTTTTCAATATGGAAGAAGCCCAGGCGGTGGTGCGGGCAGCGGTAAAAAAACACAATCCAGTTATCATCCAAATCACTGAAAAAACAATGAACTATGCCGGAGACGGAGTGATCTATGATGTTGTAAAAAACGTTGTTGAGAAAGAATCGGCCTCGATTCCTATTGGTTTCCATCTTGACCATGGCCACAGTTTTGATGTTGTCATGAGGGCAATCGGGGCGGGGATGAGCTCGGTGATGATCGATGCTTCTGAGCATTCCCTTCGGGAAAATATGGCCATCACCAAAAGGGTGGTTGACTTCGCCCATGCAAAAAATGTTGCCGTTCAGGCGGAGATAGGAAAAGTTCCGTATCTGGGCGGGATGGACCCGAATCCCGACTGGGACAAAATCATGACCAATCCGCTCGATGCGAAGTGGCTGGTGGAAGAGACTGGAGTTGACGCGCTGGCAGTTGCGATTGGAAACGCCCATGATTTTTTCCGGGAGAGGCCGGAGCCGGATTGGGCGCGCCTAGAGGAAATTCACAAACTTATTCCGAATACGCCTCTTATCCTTCACGGCGCCAGTGATTGGGTGAACCACAAGGTGACGGAGGCCGTGAAACGGGGAGTAGTCTGCTTCAATGTGGACACGGATCTCCGGGTCGCATTCAACACGGTTCTTTGCCAGTTTACTCATGACAAGTGCACCATTATTGACCCGAGAACAGTCATGGCCGAGGCGCGGGACGCCGTGCAAAGAGTGGTGGAGAAGAAAATAGAAATGTTTCGCAATCCGTAGGATATAATATACTATGCTGATAATGCGAATATATACCAATCTGCAAGCTGCGAATAAGCAATGATGGAAAAACTGAGAGAGGACGAATGGGGAAAGAAGGTGCCGATTATCATCCTCACCAAACTCAATCCGGACGATAAAACCTTGAACGAAATCATGGCTAGCGGGCCGTCATATTATTTCATCAAGTCCAAGCGGCAGTTGGAAGATTTGACGGAGAAAGTGAAAAAGGAATTGGGGGTGTAATTAATTCAAAATTCAAAAATCAAAGTTCAACCTGACTGCCGGCAGGCAGGAATTACAAAATATAAAATTCGCGAAGCGAATTTTACGGTGTTTTTTTAAGAATAACGCTATAATTAGATATAATAATCTCTAAAACAAAAAACTATGAGCAAAAACAAACGAGGTTCCGCCCTTCTTCTCACCACAATTCTTCTTTTTGTGGTTCTTTCTTTGG
>MFSH01000020.1:24100-31173 GCA_001784875.1 Candidatus Moranbacteria bacterium RIFOXYB1_FULL_43_19 | reverse complement strand
GGTTGCATGGCTGGCAAATTTTGTTTCCATGCATCTATTCTAACATATTCCCAGCCGCAGCAAGCTGCGGGGTATTATTACTTCGTAATAAATAGGCGTTGTTATAAAAACGCCATAAGTATCCATCAGTTAGAATTCCGTATTTTTTATCAATATCAGCTTGATATTGTAAAAGTTGTCCAAGTCCTGCGTCTATATTTTCATGCCTTTCCACTTCGACTGGAATAACTATATCCCGATTAACATATATAATGATGTCAGCTTTTCGCGCCGCTTTCGTTTTACTTTCTTCTGTAAATTCATTTTTTCTTTTTTCAAGTGGTGTCGAATTCAATCCATCTTTCAAATTGAAAAGTTCTGCTGATTTCAAGCAGTCCTTCACAAATTTTTGCACGCCGTCACCAATTTCTTTTTTTAGGTAAGAATCTTCTTCTTTATTCCATTTTTGTTTTAGTTGCTGGATCGTATGGATCATATTGATTTTACATTACCTCCGCCAATGATTTTCTCCCCTAAAATATATCTTATAATATCCCTTAAATAAAGCAAATTTTCCAAAGTTATCCACAGCCGGGTTGAAATATTTTCCTATTTGTGCTAGTATTAATCATAGGATCGGGGTGTCTCCCGGTCGGTAAAGGGTCCTGAAAAGGACTTTTTATTTATGGAAAAATTTTTAACCCGCGGCCTTCATACTTTCCTTTGTCATCGCAATATATTTTTTTCTCGATTATTTCAAAAGGAATGTATGGTTCTTCGGTGTTAAGGACATGTCTTGCCAGCGGATAGGCGCATAAGTCTGCTATTTGAAGTCCATTAACATTGTCTCTTTTCCGAAAAAATTCAAACGAAGTTATTTTTCTTTTTATTCTTTCGGAACTTATATAATACGTCCCCCTGTCGAGTATCGTATTGAATTGATCGAGAAGCTGCTGATCTTCTTTTCTGCCTCTTTTTTCAATTCTTATATCAACGGTACCATTGGCGTCTTTTTTATCTAAACAGAAAATTAACCTTTCAATTATAAAAGCAAGAGAGATCGAGTAAGGGTCCCTAGCCCCCTTTCCGTATTTTTTGATATGATTTTCCTTGTCAACGCCGGCGCCGATAATAGTGAATTTAGCTTCCGACATTATTTTATTCAGTTTTTCATAAAATTCTTTTTTCTTGTCCAAATCAAAGAGTATTTGAAACGATCCCTCGCATTTTCTTATTTCTCGAGAATGCAAAATCACCTCGGTTGTCCCAAATAGGTCTATCTTGAATTCATCAATCCGCGACTCCAGCTTAACCAGTTCACTATTATCAAACAAACATCCCGCTAGTAGGAATAATGGAAAATTCACATCGACAAAATTCAATCCATGATCGCCCGTTTCATCCAAATAAAAATAATGCTTCATAATTCATTCCGCTAATTTATTTTCTCCTAAAATCCCTAATCACAACCCCGCCCTTAATTCTCTTGACCACAACTCTCTGCTTCTCCCGCCACCCCAATTCCCGCGTCATTTCGACGGGCAGGGTCACGGCGAGGCTGGTTTTGCCTACTCTCGTTATTTTTCTGATATTTTTTTCTTCATTTCCCCATCAAATAAGATTTGAGCCGGTTCTTCAGAAACATCTTTCCGTAATGTCTTTTCAGATATTTCTCTCTGTGAGTGGCGTCTTGCTGATCCAGGCAGGCTTCACAGTATATCAATTTCAGCGGTCTTCGGTTTTTGGTTGAAGCAATCTGTCCTTTCTTGTGTTGCTCAAATCTTAATTTCAAATCCTTCGTATATCCCGTATAGAATTTCCCGTCTTTACTTGACAGCAAAACGTAAGTGTAAAACATCTTTATTATTTGAAATTATTTGACGGGGTGAATTTTCTGACGGACATATATTCCGAGTAAGTATTTAAATACCTGCCCGAAATGCTTTGATTTTATTTCGCGGCAGTCGCATTCAAAGTATTTGGGAAATTAATTTCATAGTAGAGCCTTTCAAAGCAGGCGGGCGTATTTCCCGTTTCTTCTTGCTTTTATCCGGAACCAGCAAAATTTTTTCTATGCTTTTATGTTATCACCAAGCAGGCAATCACTCAAGAATCGAGAGTCGAAACAAGAAACCAAAAACCAGCCTCTGAAAAAGCTGGTTTTATTGGTGCGCCCTCCAGGACTCGAACCTGGAGCCTTTTGGTCCGAAGCCAAACGCTCTATCCATTGAGCTAAGGGCGCATGCCAAGCTAACTTAACAAAAAACGACTTACTTGTCGAGTTTTTAAAGGTTCGACCTTTTTCTTCCCTGACAAGTCGGGGAATTCCTCAAGGTCAAAACTTATTCCGGGAAGAAAATGTCCCGGCCTGAGAACTTTTCGCTGTTTTCCAATTTTTCTCGCCGAATATCTATGATTTCAAGGGCTTTTTTATATTTATCCTCATCGAAAGACAAAACCGACTGTTCGCTGATATAGGCCTTTTTCTTTTCCTCGCTCCAATCGGCATTGAGAATGTATTTTTTCCAGATATACACCGCGTATAGGGATGTGGCAATAATCGCTGCCAGAAAAAACCAGCGCAAAAAGAAGCTGAATATTTTTTGAAGCCATCCGCCTATTTTGGACACTTTTTCTTTTTTTTCTTTTTTTTCATTCCCCATAAACAACAAAAGTCATTGTCATTTTAAGAATCTTCCCCTCCAAATTTTCGTCTCCTGTGAGAGCTGGAATTCCCGTCGGGAGCGCTCCCGCGTTTGCCGCCGCTGTATTTTTTTTATCATCCGCAGAGATGTCGATGACTAGCGGATGGACAAAATAGGACATATTCTCAATTTTTTCAAAAAAATCAACCATGGGAGAGAAACGGCCCGTGACTTCGACTGAAAAGGTTGGAAAACTTCTGAGCGGAGCCAGATCATCCACCTTCTTGTTTTTTGCTTCGGAATCTTTCGCTTCGTCTTTTTCATCGGCCGAAGCTGAATCGTCTTCTTCCTTTTTTTGGGCAGGGCTGGAAACCTTTTTTTCAAATCTTATTTTGTTTATATCTGCCGGTTCGATCTTTATCTGGCAAGAGGTATCGCCTGCAACTTTTTCCAAGGCTCTCAGAAATGGAACAGCCATGTCTTTTTTTATAAGCATTGAGTCCAAACTATTTCTTTCATCCTCTAGGTCTGAAAATTCCCTTTTTAGTTTCAAAATTTTGTTTCTTTTTTCCTCAAGCACAAAGGAATTTAGTTTTTCCTTCTGAAAATTTTCAAAAGAATCTCTCGTTTTGCTTCCTAGCAGGAAAATCACCAGCCAAGATAAAATCAAAACGACAAAAATTGTCACTAAAACGGCTACTATTATTTTTTTGTCTGACTTTGGCTGCATAAAACGAGAAGTTAGAGCTGATTAAGATAATTTTTTTCGACATCAAACTCAACCGTAAAAGAAAAGTCTTTCGGAGAAACAAGGTTTGAAACCGGAGAATTGAAATTTTCAAAAGAATTTCTTTTTAGGTTTTCCTGAAAAACCAGAAATTCCTCTCTTGTTTTGGAAAAACCGGTCAATCTCACATGCTGTTTTTCAATGTGAATATTTGTCATCTTTACTCCCTCTGGAGAAATATCAGAAATTACTTTTAGAAATTTCCCCCAGCGAGGAACGTCCTGGGAATTTTTTTCTATTTTTTTTGAAAGTGATTCGACATCTTTAAGAAGGTTTTCTGTTTCTTCTATCTCTTTCACTGAACCGGCCGAATAGGTCTTTGTTTCTTCTTTCACCGATTGAAGGTTTATGCCCAAGATAACTAATGCAGAAAACATCACTGCAGCCAGAATCAGAAGGGAGAAGACAACCGAAAGACCTAGACGAATGACATCGCCCACTTTTTTGTCGGTTAGTCTTTCTTTTTTTTCTTTGTCTGAAAGAAGGTTTATTCTAATCATCGCAATTTATAGCCCTTTCTGCCAGGCCAATGGCCGTAGCAAAGGGAATTAGGCTTTTTTTGGTTTCCTCTGAAAAATTGCCCGGAAGATCGAGACTCTGCACAGTATCACCCGTGATTACTTCTTTTTTCATTCTGATGGCCAGATAGTCAACGATATCGTGAAGCAACGACCCCCCTCCGGAAAGAATAAGCTTTTCAACTTTTTCTTTGGTGTTGATCGAACCTTCATAAAACCGGATTGATTTTTCTATTCCTGTCACGAGGTTTTCGATTATTGGATTATATATTTTGTAAAGTATGTCGTCTTCTCTCATTTTTCCAAGACCGTATTTTAGCTTCAATTCTTCCGCTTTTTCATAGCTTACGCCCAATCCTTTTTGAAGCGCGTCTGTAAAAGTCACTCCTCCCACCGGCAGACTGGAAGTGAAATAAGGAACTTGATTTTTCGCGATTGCAAGGCTTGTGACACCTTCTCCTACATCCGCAATAACAACCGGCCTTCCAGATGAAGATGAATCCTTTTCTTCGGTAAGGCTCCGCACGGTCGCAATGATATCAACTTCAACCGCCAAAATATCAAGGCCGGCCAATTTCATCACTTCGCTGTATTTGTCGATTATTTCTTTGGGAACAGCTGTTACAAGAATTTCGTTATTTTCTCCGCGCTCCTGGATAATCTGCCAATCGAGATAAACTCTTTCCACGGCAATGGGGATATTGGCTTCCGTTTCCCATTTAACGGCTTCGTCGGCTTCCTCTTTTCTCATTTTGGGAATGGATATCGTCCGGATAAAAGCCTTGTTTTCCGGAACAGAAAAAACCACTAATTTATTTTTAATCGGGTAGGGTTTGGTCGACTTCAAAAGTTCTTTTATTTCGGAAGCAAGGGCCTCGGTGTCAAAAACTTGACCGTCTTGCATAATCCCTTTTTTCAAATTTTTCATTCCGCACGAAAGGACCCGGCATTTTCCTTTCCGCTTTTTTTCAATCATAAAAGCTTTGAGCGACCGGTCCTCTATTTCAAGTCCAAATCCCTTCGGCTTTTTCCCCAGCAAATTGTAGAGCAACAAACTCATTTTATTTTTGCTCATCCTGCGCAGCAGGATTCCTTAATTTTGCATTTTGATTTTTCTACAGTTCTTCCCATAAATCTATCTGATATTTGTCTCCGGTTGGAAAAAATGGCGGCGGATAATAGAGAAGATTGTTGTCAAAAACGATGTTTCGGGTGTCGTATCCGGAAAGCGAGTTCCCTCCCGTGTCTAGCCAGGAAAAACCGTAGCGGTCATTGGTGACTAAAGCGCCGTAAACAATGACTGTATTTCTTTTGTAGTATGTCGGCTCGCTAGCGTCATAAAAATCCCTTCCTACCCGTCCGCGCCGAGCCAAAACTGCCGCGTCAATCTCAAGATCATCTTCGCTATAAAGACCAATTGTGATATCGTCCTGGGCCAAAAGCCCTAAAATGTCGCTCCCGTCTTTGTTAGTATACAATATATCGTTGTTTATATAAATATTTTTGTCATGGCCGGGAGGCTCCGGATCTGCAGTCGCTTCAGAAAGGTCAGCCGCAACAACCGTCAGGCGCTCATCTTGAATTCTTCCCTCCACCCAAGCGTGGTTTTCAACAAATATGAGACCATTGGATGGCACCGCATAGTTTATGGCCGGGGTTTCATATTCAATTTTATAACTCTTGAATCCGTATTCCAGCACCATCGAAACGGAAATTGTGTCATTCCCTTCTCCTGACTGCGGATTGAAAATCAGGTGATATCCCCGAACTTTTTTGTTCTCCTGCCAGCATTTCCACATTTGTTTTCCGCCCTGTTCTACCCAATCGCAAACCTGCGTATCGGCTTTATCCTGCCCGAGATAAAGACCGCCTGCCACTCCTCCTGAATAATCTCTGGTCAGATTGAGGTCCGCAATCACGGCATCGAAATCTTTTCTGGGGACCGGATACAAGCTTCCAGCTAGAAACCTTTCTTCTTCGGGAGAATTGTTGGTCCAAACGCCAGGATGGACTCCTTCGACATCTTCATCACTGCTTGTATATTCTTCGACCGAGCTGGTTACCAGATGATGAGCCACGCCGTCAAACTGCACTCCCCCGTTTGCATGAACAAGGCCGTATATTTCTGTGCCCTCGCCAAAACGGATATCGCTGTTTGAGAGCACCACATATTCGCACCAGGCTTGCTTTCTGAAACGGACCTGGATGATTCTTTTGGTGTTCGGGCGCTTATATGTCCAGCCGGTCGATTTGACTGTCACAATCGAAGAGCCCCCCGAAGGAGCAGTCACTTCCAGTTTGTATTTGCCAACCGTTCCTCCTTGAGGGTCGCTTACCTCTACTTCATATGGTTCGCCCACTCCCACCGGGCTTCCGCTAGTCCAAAATTCGTCGATCTCGCCGGCTGTTTTTCCTTCCACCATATGGGCCAAATACCAGCGGTACCAATAAATCCCTTCTTCCGCCACTCCAAAAGCCTGCTCTCGGGCGCTTGTGTTGCGGCTGCTTCGGTCCTGGGAAACAATAAACGTCACCAAGCCCAAAAGAATCGTCGCTCCAATAGCAGAGGTGATTATGATGAAAATAAGAGCAGAGCCTTTTTTATTTTTTGATTTATCGCGAAGCGATACCATGGTTTTTAAATTTCAGCTTATAGTTTTTAGTTTTTATTACCAATTATCTTTCAAATTTCTAAGCTCCACGAATGATTCCAGCCGGATATTGTCGGGCGCCCGAAGCGGATCAAGATTATAGAATAAATCGATCTTCACAAGCCTAATATCCAGGAGTGGAGAAACAGGCGCGGAAAGAGGATTATTTTCCTGATCCGCCGGATAATTCGTGTTGTAGTAGTAAAAAAGAGGCTCAAGAGACGTGTTCACAACATGGTTTGTTATTGTCGTCACTGTCTCATCCCCTTCCGGATAGACAGCCGGATTTCCGCTGGGGCGGCTTACTCCTTTTTTGACGGACTCTCCTTCTTTGTAATAGTGGACTCTCTCAGTGACCCCGTCTTCGTCAATATCGGCAAAAAAAGTGACATTGTTTTCGTCCGCTTCCTGGATCGGATAAGCCCCGCTGTCCGACTGGCAGGCTCCCCGAATTTCCTCGATCATTATTTTAAGGCTGTGCTGGACAGCATTT
>MFSH01000020.1:0-23992 GCA_001784875.1 Candidatus Moranbacteria bacterium RIFOXYB1_FULL_43_19 | reverse complement strand
GGCGTTCATCACGAGAGGCGGATCTTCGTTGGGAGGAAAATATACTCTTCCTGAAGTGCCTGTGGTGAGAGTTTCATCAAAGCTCAAATCGCCATTATAAAGCCGTACGCTGGCCCCGCTGACAGAATCATCGGAAAGAGAATTTTTCACGGTTACTATCAAGGAATTCACACTGTTGTCCGCCACGAGAAGAGTAACGCTCAAGACTTGGGCCGGATAAAGATAAAATGGGAATAGAGGCGCTTCGGTTCCAATAAGCGTATATCCCGGACCGACGAAGCTCACGGTGTAGTTCCCCGGAGACATTGCCGAAAGAGAAAGATTTCCACCGCTGTCCGTAGCAACATCCTGGTCATAGCCAAAAACTGATACTTTGGGACTAGTCATGGTAAGACCCAGAATTCTTCCTCCTTCAAGGTTGAAGTTCATATTCGGCACAACATTTCCATTCAAATCCCTTGTTGTGATGTTGATTGCTCCTACTTTATCCAGGATGATAACCTTGCTGTTAAGAGCTCCTTCAACGACTGAACCATGAATATCCGTCGGGGCATAGCTGGTTGTGGGATAAGGCGGCAAAGTGGAAATGCTTTCATACTCGTTTTTTGAAACAGAAATTTCATAAGTCCGATCAGCCGCCGGCATTCCGGGAAGAAGAATGCTGCCTGAAGAATCAGTTTCTTCGGGAAGATCAATCGCTGGATCAGTACTGTTGTTCACAATATGAGTGCTCACGCCCGAAACTCCCTCTCCTGTACTGTCAATAACATTGAGGCGCAAGGTTCCGCCTCCGCTGTCTGTTTCCACTCCGTCGGGCACAAAACGGGAAACGAGAACAACGTTGTTTGTCGACCCGCCGCTTCCCCAATCAACTTCAACCCTTGCTTCTTTGTAATCAAGGGGAATTTCATCGTCCGGTTCCCCGCCTTCGATCCCATCGAGGGAATCGTCGACATAGACAATGGTTGTCCGCACGTTGAACTTCTGATTGCTTCGCCAAACTGTTTCTTCCTGCAGCAAAGAACCACTGGGAACACCGCTTTCGGTTCCAACCTGGCTGTAAGGAAGATTCCGAATTACTTCCATTTTTTCGTTGGCCAGCTGGGTCGCCGCAATCCGGTGCTTGGATTGGGCGAGCGATCTCAAACCTCCCGAAAAAGACCCGTAAATCGAAATTGTAACAATCGAAAAAATAAAAACAGTAGCAACGACCTCAAGAATGGAAAATCCTTTTTTTATGTCTAATTTATCGCGAAGCGATTCCCTAATTTTGCATTTTGATTTTTGCATTTTGATTTTTTGTTTCGCAAAATGTTTTCCGAAAAAAATTACATCTGATCCATTATTGAGTACATCGGCAAAATCATTGAAATGGCGAAAAAACCGACCGCTACACCGATGATAACCATAAGAACCGGCTCTATAATAGAAGATAAGTTCTTTGTGATTTGGCTTATTTCTTCTTCATAAAAATCAGCGAGATTCGTCAAAACATCGGCGGTTTTTCCGGTTTCTTCTCCAACTTCAACCATCTGGATGGTGAGAGTCGGAAAAAGCTTGGGAAATTTCGCAAGCTCTTCGTTCAAAGTTTTTCCTTTTTGAACCCCTTCACCAACTTCAGAAAAGGCTTTCTTATAAAGATCGTTTGTGAGCGTCCGGGAAATAATTTTCAGGGATTCGACAACTGACACGCCACTCTTGGTGAGAGAACTATAGATTCTTGCAAAGCGGGCATTGTTGACTTTGATTATCATTTTCTTGATCACTGGCGCTTTAGCAAACACGGCGCTGGCCACTTTTTTTCCGAAAGACGACTTGAAAAAAAATATCAGAACGGTTACGGCGCTGGCGAGACTCAGTCCGACTAAAATTTGATGAGCAGCCATATAGCTGCTGACGGCAATTATTATCCGGGTGGAAAGAGGCAGTGTTGTCTGAATGTCCTCGAAAACAGTAGTCAATTTTGGCACGACATAAGTCATCATGGCAATTCCCACTCCAAGCATAACCAGGAGAATAACCGATGGATAATACATGGCTCCCTTTACCCGGCTCATCAAGTTGTGTTCTTTTTCCAGCTGGTCGGCTAAAAGCTTCAGAACTTCTTCAAGGTTTCCTCCCACTTCCCCGACCCGGATCATGTTCACGGAAAGTTCATCGAAAACCGGATGTTTTGCCAGGCTGTCAGCCAAGCTATTTCCCATTTTCACCTCTTCCCCCAATTCCTCAAGAACAACCTTGAATTTTTTGTTTTTCGTCTGACTGGAAATAACGGCTAGGGCTTTGGGCAGAGAAAGACCCGAGGAAAGCATGATGCCCAGATAACGGGCAAACATCATTTTATCTTTGAGCGATACCGCCCCAAAAGAAGGCATTTTGAATTTCGTTTCTTTTTCTGTTGCTTTTTCGTGAATCGCCGTCAAAAAATAACCTTCCCCTCGAAGATTTTCAGCAACCTGGCGCTCATCTTTTCCTTCCATTTCCCCGCCTTTCACTTCGCCTTTTGAATTTTTGGCAACGTAGATATAAGTCGGCACGTTTTTGTATTTGACCCGCCCGCTTTGAGTCGCAAAGTGAGTCGGGCGGGTATTTAGTATTTTGCATTTAGTATCTTAAATTCAAATACCAAATACAAAATACCAGATACCAATTAGTCTTTTGTTACTCTCAATATCTCTTCGATTGAGGTGATTCCCTGCACAGCCTTTATCATTCCATCCTCCATCATCTGGATCATTCCTTCTTTTTTCGCCTGTTCTTCAATCTCATCACTGGTGGCTCTTTTTGAAATCATCTGGGCAACCACTTCAGATATTTCAAGGACTTCGAAGATTCCAATGCGACCCTTATAGCCCTCCTGGCGGCAGCGCGAACATCCTCCCGGATGGTAAAAGGTGATCTTCGACCAATCTTTGCTGTCGGCCAGCGATTTCTCCATAATATTGTTCTGGCGAGCCAGATCGAGAACTCTTTCAAGATCAACTTGGCCGCGAAGCGAATCCAGAAGCTCTTTGTCCAGAGTATAACTTTGACGGCAATCGGAGCATAGCCGGCGCACCAGCCTCTGGGCCATCACGACATTGACTGTTGAAGCAATGAGAAAAGATTCGGCCCCCATATCAAGAAGCCGCGGAATTGTCCCCGCTGCGCTGTTGGTATGAAGCGTGGAAAGAACCAAATGCCCAGTCATCGCCGCGTGAATAGCAATTTCCATAGTCTCTTTATCGCGGATTTCACCAACCATGATGATATCCGGATCCTGCCGAAGAAGTGCCCGGAGTCCCTGGGAAAAGGTGAGACCGATCTGGGGGCTGACCTGGGTCTGGTTGATACGAAACATTTTGTATTCTATCGGGTCTTCCACGGTCGAAATATTCACTTGGGGCGTATTAAGAATATCCATCACCGTATAGAGAGTTGTTGTTTTTCCTGATCCGGTCGGCCCGGTCACCAAAATCATCCCGTTGGGACGCTTGATGGCCTGATGGATTTTTTCAAGCGGAGCCCCCCAAAGCCCCATGGCTTCAAGTGTGAGCCCCTTTGACGATTCGTCGAGAAGACGCATCACTACCTTTTCCCCTGAATAAACAGGAAGAATCGAAACACGAAAAGCCACGCGATGGCTGTCCTGATCTATCTTGAATCTTCCGTCCTGCGGAAGTCGGTGCTCGTCAAGTTTTAAATTGGCCAGAATTTTTATTCTGGCAACTATGCCGTCAATAACAACTTTTGGAAGCGACATCGCGTCATGCAAAATTCCGTCGATCCGATATCTCACTCTTACTTCTTTTTCGTCCGGTTCAATATGAATGTCACTGGCTTCTTGGAGAATCGCGTGCTTGAGAAGCGTGTCGACAATCCGGATCACTGGAAGATCCTGGGCCGCCTTTTCGAGATCGTCTTTTCCAGAAATTGCGCCGCTGTTTTTTTCAATGATATCGCCGAATTCAGCCTTGAGACTCTGCTCATATTGCTTGAGGGCGTTTGTGACTCCTTCTTCCGTCGTGATACAAGGTGAAATTTTGAGTCCGGTTTTTTTGCGGATGAAGTCGATGGTTTGGATATCTTCCGGATTGAGCATGGCTACTTTGAGCTCAAGATTGGTCTTTTTGAAAGCAACTATTTTGTATTTTTTAGCAATGGGTTCCGGAATCACCTGAAGGACTTCTTTCGGGATAAGCTCTTTTTCAAGGTTCACAAAAGGTATTCCCAGGATATAGGAATAAAGCTGCCGGATCTGATTGCTGTTGAGAATTTTCTTTTCAACTAAAATATCCCCAAGGCGTTTTCCGGTTTTTTGGCTTTCCTCCATCTCCTGGTTTATGGTATCTTCTTGGACAAGCCCTGAATCCAATATGAAGCTTTTAAATCTCTCATTATCAACAAACATTTTTTCTTTGTTTCTGGATTAGGATAAAAAGCAAGTTCGCAAGTTTATTTCATGGCTGCTCTTATTTTTTCCACAACGTCCTTGAGGCTAAAATCGGATTTGACCATATAATTGGTCGCCCCGAGATCCAGCGCTTTCTGGACATTATCAACTTCTTCCAGATTAGTGAGGATAAGCACCGGAATATTTTTCAGTGTTTCATCTTTCTTTATTTCCTCCAGAACTTCGAACCCGTCTTTTTTGGGAAGTATAATGTCAAGAAGAATAAGATCGGGTTTGAAGGTTTTGATTTTAGCAATCCCTTCCTCTCCGTCTAAGGCGCTTTCTGACTCAAATCCTTCCTGGCTGATGATTTCAAGCAGGGCGTTTTGGAGAGAGCGGTCGTCTTCAATAACCAATATTTTCTTTTTTTCTGGATTCGACATATTTTTTTCTTAAATTTTTAATATTAATAGAAGTTCTAATTCTATTTTTCGCATATGCTCAAAACTGCTTCTGGGCAATCGGAATACTTATAAAAAAAGTTGACCCCTTTCCGGCTTCGCTTTCAAACCAAAGTTTTCCGCCGGAATTTTCAACAATAGACCTCGCAAGATAAAGCCCAAGCCCTATCCCGTCCGTCCGGTAACGGGCTTCATTGGCGCTCCGGAAAAATTTCTCAAAAACTTTCCGGTGCTGATAGCGAGGAATTCCAACCCCCCAGTCTTTTACGGTGAAAATTATTTTTCTTCCAGTTGATTTCAAGTCAACTTCCACTTTCCCTTTCTGGCGGGAATACTTCACTGCATTGCTCACCAGACTTTTGATCACCGTCTTCATCCCGGCCGCATCCGCAAAAACTAGCGGCAGATCGGGAGCAATTCTTCTTTTCACTTCGATCTCTTTCTCCAGTATCAATTCGTTCAATTCAGCAATCGTCTGGTCAACTATCTCTCCCAGATCAATATTTTCACTTTTCAGAATAGCCCTTCCTTCATCAATCCGGTTTACTTCGAGAAGCTGGCCTACAAGCTTCAGCATTTTATCGTTGGCGTCTTTTATATTTTTCAAAAAAACTTCCTGCTTTGAGGTCAACTTAAGATGATCTGAAAATTCATCATTTTCCAGAACCTCCATATTCCATTTGATCGCCGAGAGCGGACCGCAAAGCTGGTGGGAAACAATAGAAATAAACTCATTTTTCATCACGTTTGCTTCGGCGATCCTTTCAACTCCGCGAATAATAAGGCTGCCAATGGTAAGAATGATCGCGGCCACAATAGTCACGCTCACAATAGTCACTGTTTCATCATCGAAGCTTTTTGAAGCAAAATATGTACCGAACATCGCTACAACGGTGAGAAACCCCATGGCCAGAAAAAGGAAGTTGGGACATTGCCAAAGGCCAATATTATATTTTTTGCACCGGGCGATAAAATTTACATCATCAAGAAATTTCCAGAACATAATTTTTCCGTTTTATGCGAATTATTCACCCCGCACCACAGAACATCTCTTGGGAAATTATTGACTTATTGGACGACCACAATATATCCCGAAAGATTGATTGATTCGAAGTCCGAGACGTCTGACTGTGGCGCGGGGTTTATGGCCGTATTATACCACAAATAACAAAAAAGGGCACAATAACGCACCCCCATAAAAAAGCGTTGAAATATATCCTACAATGCTAAACGCAAAATACCAGATACTAGATACAAAATACTAAAATCAGTGCCCAAAAAAGCCTCGACCTAATTTATCGGAGATTTGAATAAGAGTTGCCTTGTTTTCCCCGCAAATTTTTTTTGTTTCGTCATCTTTTACCGATCCGGAAGTAGAAAAAATGGCTTTTATCCCAGATTTTATTAGTATTTCTGGGCCGTCAGGAAAAGGAAAAAAGCTGTCGCTCGCCGCTACAGCATTTTTTATATCGTGACCTGCGTCTTTAGCTCTTTTTATGGCTAGCTCGCAACAGCCAACCCGGTCTTGCTGGCCAACCCCGTTCCCGACTAGCATAGAATTTTTCGCCAGCGTAATAGTGTTTGAATTGGAAGTGGCGCAGATAGACCAGGCTAGAAGTATGTCTTGTCTGGTATTTTCATCTAAATCGCCGTATATCTTGAGATTCTGATTTGAAAAATCAAGAAGAAAAATATAATTCGGCTGAGCCAAAAATCCTCCGCGGACATAGCGAAATCTTTTCGCGTCATCCAGGCTGTCCTTATTCATATCTGCCAGCGCCGGATTCACCATCAAACGGCATTTGTCTTTTTTTCTCCGCATCAGCTCAACCGCTTTTTTTGTGAACGCAGGCGCGACAATGCCATCAAGCAATCTTCTCTGCCCCTTGTACATAAGATGCGTAAGCAAATTTTCTGCTTCCTTTTCACCAATTTCAAAGTTAAACATCGCAAGTCCTCCAAAAATCGCCCGCGGGTCGCCTTCGACCACCTTTTTGATGATTTCGATTTTATCGTCGCCATAACTCGCCCCGCAAGAGTTGCCATGCTTCACTGCCACACCAAAGTATTCAATGGAAATATTATTTTTCCTAAATCCCGAGACGATATGCGTCAAAATCTGGAGAAGACGGTCAATATCGCAAAGATTGTTGTAACTTGGCGCCATTTCAGTGAGAACCTGAAATTTGTCAAGCGCCAGCGGGTCATTGTTTTTAGAAGAATACATTTTTCCCGGCACTTGCCAGGCATTTTCGCCGTATAAAGTTTCCGCCATTTGCTCGCCCACCATTCCGGTATATTTTTCTTTTGAATGAAACTTCGCCGATTCCAAACAATATTTTGCCGCGACATACTCAGCCTTTGCTGCAAGCTCTGTCTTTTCTTCTTTTTCCAAATCGCTGTTATTTTTCAGTTTCTCAACAACTCTTTCCCGATCGCCTGGATCACAAATCACAATCCGCCCGCCTTTGGCCGCCGATCGGATCAACGTCGGCCCACCGATATCGGTCGCTTCAATCACTGATTTATGGTTCGCATCCTTTTTGGCAATAGCCTCTTCCAACGGATATAAATCCACACAAACTAAATCAATAAATGGAATTTTTAATTTCCTTAATTCTTCCATATCCTCTTTAACATCCGCCCGCGCCAAAAGCCCAGCGTGAATTTCGCGTGACAGCGTCACGACTCTGTGCCCAAGAATCGCCTTTCCTCCAACCAATTCGGCCACGTCGCGAACTTTTATTCCGTTCCCCGCCAAATATTTCGCCGTCCCGCCCGAAGTTATAATCTCCCAACCGAGGCCAACTAAATCTTTGGCAAATTTTTCGATTCCTCTCTTGTGATAAACAGATACCAATGCGACTTTTTTCATGACTTTATTATTCCATTTTGAAAATAAAAAATCAATAAAAACAGGAACCGCTCCTGCGGTCCCCGTTAAAAAAATACCAAAGACTAAATACCAGCCGCTAGAAACAAAATTACATCCCCATTCCGCCCATGTTCATACCGCCCATATCCGGCATTGCGCCGCCTTTTTCTTTCTTTTCCGGGATATCGGTGACGACGGCTTCGGTGGTAAGAAGCATCGCGGCGGCAGAGACGGCATTCGAAAGCGCGCTGATGACCACTTTGGCTGGATCAATGATGCCGGCTTTGAACATATCGGTATAGGTATTGTTATCCGCGTTGTACCCCATCAAAAGATTGGCTTTCGGATTAACTTCGTTCATATGATATTCCATCTCCACTTCTGTTCCAGTGGCAATATCAACTTTTTTCCCTTTGGTAGTCTTTTTAAGAAAAGTGTCCTGAAGATCTTGTATGCGCGATATCACTACTTCCGAAGACTGTCCGGCATTGGAAATTATCTGCTTGATCGGAGCCGAGAGCGCGTCAACCAGAATTTGAGTTGCAATCCGGTCTTCGTGGCTTAAATTTTTATGAAGGTCCGCAGAGAGTTTCACTGACTCGTTGAGGAGTGCGATTCCACCACCGGCCACGATTCCCTGCTCGAGCGCGGCTTTCGTCGCCTCGACCGCGTCTTCGACCCGATGCTGTTTTTCTTTCTGCTCGACTTCTGTCGCGGCGCCAACTTTAATAACGGCCACCCCGCCGGAAAGTTTGCCGAGACGTTCTTGTAATTTTTCTTTGTCAAAATCGCTGGTTGCTTTTTCAATCTGGGCTTTGAGTTGGGCCACCCTCGCGTCAATGTCTTTTTTCTTGCCTTTACCGTCAACAATGGTCGTATCGTCTTTGGTCGAAATTACCTTTCCGGCCCGTCCCAAGTCTTCAAGGGTCACGTTTTCCATTTTCATTCCCCGCTCTTCTGAAATGACTTGCCCGCCAGTCAAAATCGCAATATCTTCGAGCATTGCTTTGCGGTTGTCGCCAAAGCCCGGCGCTTTTACAGCCAAAACATTCAGAATCCCGCGGAGTTTATTCACCACAAGCGTGGCAAGCGCCTCGCCTTCCACTTCTTCGGCCACAATTACCATTTCTTTCTTCCCGGTCTGGGCCAGTTTTTCAAGAAGAGGAAGAATTTCATTGATAGCCGAGATTTTTTTGTCAGTTATCAAAATATGCGGGTCTTTAAGTTCGGATTCCATTGATTCGGCATTCGTGATCATGTACGGAGAAATATATCCTTTGTCAAATTTCATTCCTTCAACTACTTCGTCCTGAAGCCCAAAAGTCTGCGATTCTTCGACGGTGATGACGCCGTCTTTTCCGACTTTATCAATCACCTTGGCAATCATTTTTCCCACTTCTGCGTCCTGCGCTGAAATAGTCGCCACCTGCTCAATCGCATCTCCGGAAACCGCTTTGGAAGTTTTTTTGAGATCGTCTGAAACCCTCTTAGAAAGCTTTGCCAGAGCATTTTTCAGTTCGATTACGTTGATGCCTTTGGAAATGAATTTCGCGCCCGATTCAACAATCGACTGCGTGAGAATTGTGGCGGTCGTTGTCCCGTCCCCAGCCGCGTCATTCGTCTTGTTGGCCACTTCTTTCACAAATTCCGCACCGATATTTTCGAATTTGTCTTCGAGCTCGATTTCTTTGACGATTGTCACACCGTCGTTGGTGACAACAGGGCTTCCAAATCCCCTGTCCAAAATAACATTGCGCCCTTTGGGGCCAAGTGTCACCCGCACCGCGTCGGCGACCTTATCGATTCCCGATTTGATTCTTCGACGAGCGTCTTCGTCAAACAAGATTTGCTTTGCCATAACTTTGGAATTTTTAATTATTAATTTCTAATTTTGAATAAATATAGAATTACTTAATTTTGAATTCAATCATTAGAGCTTGATTCGAAATTCAAAATTCAGAATTCAAAATTGGCACTCACAATGCCCGACTGCTAATCGCAATAGACATTATAGAAAATTATAAATTGATGTCAAGAGTTGGGAGGCCCAGCGTTGTGCCAGGCCACCCGTTTTAATATTGCTGGACTTCCTCCGATTTAAATTCAATTCCAATCCCCATTTGTTTAAGCCTTGCGACTATATTTTCATTGAAAACCGTTTGGGGATCCGTTCCGCTCAAAGGAATGGCGTTGATAATTCCCTTCTTGAGATTAGTCACGCACCAGAAGCCCTTAGTTCCAAGCGTCATAGCTTCCAGCTCGGGATTTATCCTCTGCCATACTTCCGGCGGGTACGTCAGCACAAACCTTCGCGATTTTTTCAGCCATGTCCCCTCCCCATTGAGCTAAGTCAGGCTTAGCTCGGTCTTAGTCACGCCCACATCTTTTTCCCCTCGCCCAGAAACTCCACTCGACTCCGGCTCTTGCCAAGAAGCGCGATGTGCGTCCTAAGGTCGAAAAGAAACTTGATTTCCCGAACAAGTTCTCTTCGTTGTTCCGGAAGATCTTCCGGATGCGGATGGTTTATCGTTTGTTGCAGAACGCAACTTGGCCCACCCAGCTTGAACAGATTACTATCTTCCAGGACCGGAACACCCAGAACTGCAGCAAGATAACCGATTCTGTAAAATTCGCAACACCAGACTATGCTGGCCAGGCGTTCTTGGTTTTCATTGGTTATTATGTTTTCAAAGAGATATCTGGGGATGATTCGCAGAAAGTTTTCGGGATATTGCGGCTTGAATTGATTCGCATGTCTTATAATTCGTTCCCCTGCCTCACGCACACTCCAAAAAACTTTTTTGGCCATGTCTTAATCCTCCTATAGGCTTCTTAGCTTTTCTTGAAATTTTTGAAAGATCTTCCCACCCTGCGGTTCCGGCAGGAACACCAGATTCTCGTCCGTATATTCCACGTATCCTCCCTTTTTATACGTGAGTGGGTTGCGCTTTATTTTTTCAATCTGCTTTCGTTTCAGCCAGAGTTCAATTCTATCACCCCAAAGCAAATTTATCAAGGCTTCAAAAATAGCTTGTATTTTTTTCTGTAGAGGCTTAACCTCTACGAAATATTTTGCCGGTTTCAGTTTGGAAAATTCAAAATTTGGCTTATGTCTTTTTATCCAGTTGATATTGGCTTCGCCAAATTTCTCATATATCTTGAAGCCGAAAAGAGGATATATAAAGGAATATTCGTTCGCGGCGAATAGATCCTGGCGCTTGATTTCGAGGCTACCGTTGGTGATAAAATAATTCAAACAAACCCTATTTTTTATCTTTTTCCTGTATCGCCTTTTACCCAATATATGCACCAATAATGTAACCAGCAGCCGCCCGGTAAATATCCTTCCTGTCTCCAAAACGACAAAAAAATCAATGTCACTATTTTTCTCTGAATTTTTCATCGCGAGCGTTCCTGTCACCGCCACCATCCGGACAAACGGCAGAAATCTTAGCCACCCCGTAACCCGGCCGGCAATTTTGTATTTCGCAATCGAATTTTTATCATTCTGAATCCGCCGCTCGACCAAGTTTTTCCGCCCTTTAAAAAAATAAAAACCCTGAAATTCTTCAACATATTTTTTTATCTCTTTACTCTCCAGTGCTTCAATAATCTCCTCTAAAGTAGAACTTTCAACTTTTTTATTGATCACTGATCCTTGATCATTGTTCGTTGACAAAAGATATTCCCAAGTTTCGAAAGAAGTTAATGGGTAATTAAAAATATCGTAATAGATAATTGTCAGTAAAATATTTTTAGAAAGAGGCATAATTTAATGATCATTGGTAACATTGGTTATAAGCTGTGGGACAAGTCATTGGTCTTTGGCTGTTAGAAAACAATATCCAATGACTCATGACTAATGACCAAACTCACTGCCAATAACTTTGTTACCTACGACCCATGTATTTCCCTGTCCACGTCTTCGCACGCGCAAGTTTATCCGGCGTGCCTTCAAAAACAATCTGGCCTCCCTCTTCCCCACCTTCCGGTCCGAGTTCAATCACCCAGTCCGCCGCGCGCAGCACATCCGGATTGTGCTCGACCACCAAGACTGTATTTCCTTTTTCGACCAGCTCATCAAGAATCTTGAGAAGACGCGCCACATCTTCAAAATGAAGACCGATCGTCGGCTCGTCGAGAATATACAAGGTCTTCCCGTTCGTCCGGCGAGCGAGCTCTGTTGAAAGCTTGATTCTTTGGGCTTCCCCGCCGGAAAGGTTCATGGCCGACTGGCCGAGTTTCAAATATCCGAGCCCAACTTCGGAAAGTGTCCGAAGTTTTTCAACTACCAACGGAAAGCGGTGAAAAAAACGCAGAGCATAATCGACGCTCATATCAAGAACTTCGGCCACATTCACCCCCTGATATTCAATTTCAAGCGTCTTGGCGTTGAACCGGGTGCCATTGCATATTTCACAAGGGGCATAAATATCAGGAAGAAGATGCATCTCGATTTTTTTCTGTCCTTCGCCCTGGCAGGCTTCGCAGCGCCCGCCTTTCATGTTGAAACTGAAGCGCGAAGGAGCATAGCCACGTTTTTTGGCCTCATCGGTATCCGCAAAAATATCCCGGACATGGGAAAATATTCCGGTATATGTCGCCGCGTTCGAGCGGGGCGTGCGGCCTATCGGCGACTGGTCAACACTCACCACTTTGGATATGCTTTCAAAACCCTTTATCTTTTTGTGCGCACCGGGAACGTCTTTGGTTTTCCAGAAATATTTGCGGAGAGCCCTCGCCAATATATCTTCAACCAGCGTGCTTTTTCCAGAACCGGAAACGCCGGCTATCGCCACAAATTTACCAAGTGGAAAAGAAGCGCTGATGTCCCGAAGGTTATTTTCGCTTGCGCCGAGAATTTCAATTTTCTTTCCGTTCCCTTTTCTGAATTTTTTCTTTTCGAAAACTTTCTTTTTCCCCCTCAAAAATTCCCCAGTTGATGTTTTGGAAGTTAAGAGTTTCCGAGAAGACCCTTCAAAGATTATTTCGCCTCCCGCGTCTCCCGCTCCCGGCCCCATGTCAACAATCCAGTCCGCCGAGCGGATGATTTTTCCGTCGTGCTCGACCACAATGACGCTGGAGCCTTCCTCCTTGAGCCTCCGGAAAGCATTTACCAACTTCTCGGTGTCCCTTTCGTGAAGCCCGATTGAGGGCTCGTCGAGAACATAAAGTATTCCGGTAAGTCCTGAACCGATTTGAGTGGCAAGGCGCACGCGTTGGGCTTCTCCGCCGGAAAGCGAGTTGGCATTTCGAGATAAATTGAGATATCCGAGTCCCGTTTCCGCAAGATGGTCCACGGTTTTCTCCGTTTCCTTGAAAATTTCGTTAAATAATTTTTTTTCAGAAGCCGAAAGAGATTCTGTTTCGATTATTTTTTTGATTTCGTAATTGAATTTATCAAGGCTTATCCGGCTGATGTCGTCAATTGATTTTCCGCCTATTTTCACGAAGAGAGACTCGGGTTTCAGACGTTTTCCCTGGCAGACCGGACAAATTTTGGAAATCATGTATTTTTCGATTTCGGAGCGGACAAATTCAGAATTAGCCTCGCGGTATTTTCGCTCAAGGCTGGGAACAATACCTTCATATCCCAGCTCCCAGTCACCTTTGAAAAGAATTTCAAAGGCATTTTTGGGAAGATCCTCGATGGGTTTATCCAAAGAAAAACCGTATTTTTTTGAAAGGGCTTCGAGCGCTTTGTGGTAGCCATTTTGGATTCCACCCCGAAGGCCCAATCCGCTCCAAGGCTTCACGGCTCCCTCTTTGAGAGTCAGTTTTTTGTTTGGAATTATCTGGCTGACGTCAACTTCCAGCTTTGTCCCAAGCCCGCTGCAGGCCGGGCAGGCTCCTTCCGGATTATTGAAAGAAAAGTGGCGGGGAGTAATTTCCGAAATAGTGACTTGGCAGTCCGAGCAGACGAGATACCGGTTATATTTTTTCTCCAGACGGCCATTTCCAGTCGAGGCGATAATCACTTCCCCCTTGCCCAATTTCATCGCCGTCTCGATTGAATCAATCAATCTTTCTTTGTCTTGAAAATTATTCTTCATGGCAATTCTATCCACAACTATTTCCAAACTTTCAATTTGGGTATCCGCCCCGGCAAGATGAACCCCGCACCACATCTTTGAATCTGTGATATTTAGGTCATTACTGCTAAAGGATTTCCCGGTGTTCTGTGGTGCGGGGTGAAGCTGGTCAGCCGTCATTATTTTTTTGTTTACTCGAAGGCGCGCGTATCCGGATTGTTTGATTTTGGATAACTTTTCCCTGGCGTTTTCTTTTCCAATTTGAATTGGCGCCAAAACCGCAATTTGCTCTTCTTCGCCAAGCGCGAGACTGATTGTTTCTTCTGCCACCTCTCCGGCTGTTTTTCGAGTCAGCGCTACGCCGCATTTCGGGCAGTGCGGCTTTCCGATTTGGGCGAACAATATCCGGAAATAATCGTAAATTTCGGTCATCGTTCCAACCGTCGAGCGCGGACTTCTGTTGACATTCACCTGGTTAATGGCAATCACCGGTGAAAGGTTTTCGATCTTGTCGACGTCCGGTTTCTTGGAGACGTTCAAAAATTGCCGCGCATAGACGGAAAGATTTTCGACATATCTTCGGTGCCCTTCGGCAAAAATGGTGTCAAAAGCGAGCGAGCTTTTCCCGGAACCGGAAAGGCCCGTGATGACGACGATTTTGTCACGGGGAATTTTCACCGAGATGTTTTTCAGATTATTCACCCGCGCGCCTTTGATGATGAGATGTGCTTTGTTCATTTTGAAGCAAAAGAAAACTGTTTATCCAGCTTCAGTTGCCAAGCAATAATCTGTACTGAAGATATAAGCACGAAACTTTAATCAGGAAGCGCTTATTTATAATTTCGCAACTGGGGCTGGACTAAGCGTGTATTCTACAAGAGAATTTAAAAAAAGTAAACCCCCACACCAAATTTCCTATTTAGCCTCTTCTGGTGAAGAAACTTTTTCAAGATTTGGTGTGGGGGGTAAAGCCCCGCGGTTAAGCAGAGCCTACGGGCTGGAAAACTGGATAATTCATTTAGAAATCCCCTCTTTCCAGACCCAATTCGTGAGCTTGAGATCGGCAGGATGGCAATCCCGCCTTATCTTCCAGAAGACTTCTTTCAGTTCAACGTCAACTGCCATCTTGCCGGCCAATTCTTTAGAAAATTGGACATATTTCCTATCATAATAAAGATAATTGATAGTTTTGTGAGAAATAATTCCAATTGCCACAGAAATTAATGAAACAAGGAAAAAAACAAAATCCAGTTTCTTTTCGGCCAAATATTGGGCCGTCATAAAGAAAAAGATAGCGCCGCCAAGAAAAAGTGAATGAATAAAGGAATTGCTTTTCCCGGAAAGTGCATCCAGTATTCCGAAGATATACTTAGCCCTTTCCTTTTGACCGAAAGAAAGCTGCTGCAGTATATTTTTTCTCGCCTCTTCTATCTCTAGACAAGCTTCTAAAAGATCTATCCCTCCTCTCATTGGTCTATCCTCCTTATAAGATTTTTTTCCTTTTCTTCACGGGATGTTAACAGAGATAATGGCTAGTGTCAATTATAAAACCAAAAACCCGAGAGCCTCGCTCCTGAGTTTTCAATAGAAATATTTTACTACTATATATCGTAGTAATTTCTTTAGCCTCAAAAAATAAAAATATCCTTAACTTTCATACTACGATATATCGTAGTATGAATATTCCGGTAAAAACCAAATAATGCAAAAATTATTTTCACTGTAACCGCAGAAAATGTTTAGTCTTTTTGAATCAAGTTCGCAAGCATAAAATGAAGGGGGTATTTTTTGCGAAGCCAACTCATGGAATAGGGAAAATCTCCGCCGCCCGAGCGGTGCTTTTTCTTTCCTTCGCTTTTGTTGTATCGCCCAATCATTTCTTTATATCCCCCAAAACCTTGCTTTAGCCATCTTTCCACGCCAGCAATCGTCCCAAATCCAACCTTCATCTTAATTCGTATTTCGTCATGAGTTTCGCCCTCCATAAGCATCTTGGCAATCTGGATTCTCCGGGAAAGCATGACCACCTCGCTCAAGAACAAAAGATCCTTGAAAAACTTTTTCACTTCGTCCCGGCTTTTCAGCTGGGCGATGACGGAATAAAATTCCCCCAGATATTTTTTCTTTTCAATATTCGAAAGTTCATTGTATCTCACTTTCATAAATTTTGTGTTAATGTTTACTACGATATATGGTAGTAAGCTTTTCAATCTCAAAAAGTAAGAATATTTTCAACTCTTATACTACGATATATCGTAGTATATCATAATGGACATTTGTTACACTAGTAATAAAGGGGGCATAATATCCCAAATATTTCACTACTATATATCGTAGTAAAATAAAAAAACAAAGTCTTGCCACACAATTGACAAATTGCTACCCGATTGCTTATCTATATACACAAATTCAGAGGAGGAAACCATGCCCAAATTCATATCTGGCCCACAGGAAGAAATTGCGTACCTTAATAACTTAACCCCGGAACAATTATCCGCCTGGGCAAAAAGAGTCCTGGCCGATAGGACAACTTCTCCTATCCTGCTTCCCGGACAGACGGAGCCAGACGAATTTCTGATGGATCTCGGGCTGACTCCTCAAATTGGTGAGAAAATCAAAAAAACGGTCCTCGGGCTGGTGTCATCTTGGGAAAACGCACAGGGAACAGCTTACTTAAGCGAGCTGCTGTATCAGGTAGCCATGTTAGACATGGTAGAGGCCCATCCCTTCATAATAAACTGGCTGAAAAATGAAAGTCTGAAGGGCTTGCCTGGACTTCCGGCTCGTTCCTTCTTTCATGAGGACGCGCACACGGTCTGTTGGAAAACTTTCGGCCATTATCATCAGCAATATCCCGTTTTACAAGAACTGGCCCTGCGGGACATCGCGGATGAACGTTATCTTCTCATCTGCTACCGCATTCTTCGCGAAGAAAATACCGACCATTTGATCCGCTTCTTCCCCAATTTTCTCAGAATATGCGTGAAGAAGGACGGACCCTTCGCAACTTTCAACAACGAATTTTACGACATCAACAAAGACTTCGGTCCGGAATTTTTCAAAAGATTCCCTGGAGAAATTTTACCCCGCTTGGCCAAGGAGGAAAAAGAATTTTTTGAAGATGTTATCACTAAGGTGCGCTATGAACTCAGACAAAATTGAGTCATGGCGCATCCATCACAAAACCCGAGAGCCTCGCTCCCGGGTTTTCAATTTTTTTAGACCCTAGAGCCAAGCTCTAGGATAAGATACTTTTTTCCAAAGTCGAACTATCGGCTACGTTTTATTTTTCCAAAGCTCGGCTTTTTCCTTGCGGCAAAAAAAGCTGCCGCAATTCCTCAAAGCCAAGCTTTTTACACCTCAATCACGACCGGCAAAACCATCGGGCGGCGTTCCGTTTTGGAATAGAGAAACTGCCCGACCACGTCGCGGATTTCATCTTTGACGTAGGACCAGTTCACTTTTTCGTTTTTCGAAGTCGCGTTATGGACCACGTCTTTCACTTTTTTCTTGGTTGCGTTCACAAGGTCAAAATTTTCCTTGACGTAGATGAATCCCCGGCTTGTCACTTGCGGCTCGCCAATAACCCGTTTGGTCTTGGAATCAATTATTGTCACAATCGTGAACATGCCGTCCTTGGCCAGAACCTGGCGGTCGCGAAGAACGACCTGGCCGATGTCGCCGACTCCGAGCCCGTCCACCATGACATAGCTTGAGGGCGCCTTTTCATCGGTCAATTTCCCGTTCCCGCGATAATCAAATTCAATCACCTGGCCATTTCCGCCGATGAAAACATTTTCAAGACTCATCCCGACCTGTTCGGCCAGTTCTCCGTGAAGTCGGCGCATGTAGTAGTGCCCATGGGCCGGAATCAAATATTTCGGCCGCATAAGGTTGATCATCATTTTGAGATCTTCCTGTCTCGCGTGTCCTCCGGCATGGACATCAAGCATATCATTGTGGATCACTTTCGCGCCCCGGCGGTAAAGCCCGTCTTTTAGTCCCTGGACAGTTCTTTCATTTCCCGGAACGACCGAGGAGGAAAAGATTATTGTGTCATTTTTATGGATTTTCACGAAGCGGTGCTCATTGTTCACAATCCGCATCAGGACCGCTTTCCCCTCGCCCTGCGCCCCCGTGCAAACGATCGTCACTTTGTTGTCCGGATAATTGTTCACTTCATTTATCGGAATCAAAGTATTTTTTTTCACTTCAAGATAACCCAGCGTCCGGGCAATTTCAACATTGGTTCGCATGGAATACCCGTCGATGGCGATTTTTCTGCCATATTTTTCCGAAAGCTGGATGATTTGTTGAATACGGCTGATAAGGGCGGCAAAAGTCGCCGCAATAATGCGACCTTCCGTGTGCTCGAAGACTTCGTCAAGATTTTTCTTGATGGTTGATTCAGAAATCGAATATCCCGGCGTTTGGCTATCAGTCGAATCGGAAAACAGAGCCAAGACTCCTTCTGATCCGATGCGGGCTATCTTGGCAATGTCAGCCGGCGCATCCCCGACCGGGCTGTGGTCGAATTTGAAGTCTCCTGTCACGACCACTGTTCCAACCGGAGTGCCGATGGATACTCCTACCGCATCGGGAATTGTGTGATTGACGTGAAAAAATTCGATGTCAAAAACTCCGAGCTTCAGCCGGTCAATTTTCTTCACTATTTTGACCGTAATCGGATTTTTGTATTCTTCCTGCCGCTTTGCGATTATGCCGCGGGTAAGTTCCGTCGCATAAATTGGCGGATTCCCCAGTTTCGGAATGAGATGGGGAATGGCTCCGATATGGTCGTAGTGGCCATGGGTGATGATAACCCCACGAATATTTTTTTCCTTTCCGCGCAGGTATTCCGCATTCGGAATGATATAATCAATTCCCGGCATGTCTTCTTCCGGAAACTGGAGCCCCATATCGACAATCACGATGTCTTTTCCATATTCAAAGACAGTCATGTTGCGTCCGACCTCTTCGAGTCCTCCCAGCGGGATGACCCGCAAATTGTTCTTGACGCCTCCCCTTTGCGAATGGCGCCTTCTTGTTGCAATCATTTTTGCAGTTTGTAGTTAGTAGCTAGTGGTTATTATTTAGTCACTAGATAATAACGAATTAAATTAAAGATTTACCCTGTTAAATCCTGCAGAGCAGGAATTTCACAGAGCGAAATTATTTAACAGGGTGAATTAAATTTGTGCCTTTGGGGAGAGTCGAACTCCCAATCTCTTGCGAGAATATGATCCTGAATCACTTGGCCCGCACCAATTTTAGTTCTTATATTTTATGTGTCTAATTTGGGGATGGAGAGATTCGAACTCTCACAGTATTGCTACTACTAGCTCCTGAAGCTAGCGCGTCTGCCAGTTCCGCCACATCCCCAAGATTTTTAAAAATTGGTGCGGGGAGAACATATACCAGTTCCGCCACCAAGGCATACTTTCTTTCCATTTCCTTGCCCTGCTAACGCTTTAGCGAAGGCGGGCGCCAGCAAGGGTTATATTATTCGCACCACCTTGCCCCGTACCAATTCTCAAAGCGAATTTGGTGCTGGATAGCCCAAGAAGAAATTAAGCGCCTAAAAAAGGCTTATAAATAGCGCAATTTGAAGCAAATACCGAATTTTTCGGCTTTGATTTTTATTGAAAAAAGTAGTATACGATCAAAGTATTCTAGCACCAATATTCTACTCTGTCAAGAGAGTTTTCAATTTTTCTACCATTTCCACTGGTGTCGGATCAATGCCATATTCCAGCGCTAAATAATAGGACACCCAGCATCCAATTTGAAGAGTGGCGAATATTCGGAAAAGCATATCTCCCTGAGGCATTTCGATGGTTGTGGAATCCATCCCGTAGTCTTTCAAAATATTTGTGGTCACATCAAATCTCTTGAGATTCCTCGGATTGTCGCTGGGATCTTTCAGGACTAAAAAATGGAATTTCCCTTGGGGATTTGTGAATCCAACCATTTCATTGTGATTGAGCTCCGGAAAAAAATTCCAAAAGGCCGGCGTTTTCGCATTTTCATTTATCATAATCTTCCATATCATGGCAAGGGACTTGAACTTTGTTGAAGAATAGACAACCGGGGTTTTCCCTTTTATCGCTTTTGCTATTTCCTCGCCCTGCTTTCTCAACTTTTCCCGACTGGCCTTCAGCTCTTCTGAATGTTTTTTGAATTCTTCGTCCTTTTCTTCAATCATGCCGCTATTTGATAGTACTTTGAAAACCGCGGCAAAATTGCAGGCAGTCGCCATTCTCGGCTGAAGAATTTTTTCCGGCGGGGGCATGAGGACCAGCGGCACATTGTTCGCTTTGCCCATTTCAACCACTTTCCCGCCCGCCGCAATTCCGACGCAAGGCAATTTATTTTCAAGGGCTTCTTCGAAAGACGAAACTGTTTCTTCCGTATTTCCCGAATAAGATGAAATGATATTGAGACAATTGTCAAAAGCTTCGGGCGGCAGACTGTAGAAACGATTTTGAAAAATTCCAAAGCGGTGATTCTTTCCGGGATCCCGGCCGAAAAGATCGTGAAGATAAATCCGGAGCAAATTTCCCGGAAGAGCCGACCCTCCCATTCCGGAAATCATAATGGATTTGAATTTTCCCGCGGTTTTCACGCCCCGCGCAATTTCAAGGCCTTCAACCAATTGGTTGGGGATATTTTCTATGACGGAATAAAGATTTTCTTTGTCAATTTTGTTTTGCATCTATGTAATTTGTAATTCGGTAATTCGTAATTCGGATAAAAATAAGTAATCCTAATTACTAATTACAAATTACTATTTACTTTTTTACTCTCTTCGTTTTCACGTACCAATTTTCCACTCCGGAAAATCTCTTTTCGGGAGTCACCATTGAGCGGATACTTATGCCTTTGACTTTTTTGTTGACAAGGTAAAGATAGTTTGGACTATAGAGAAAAAGCGCCGGAATATCATCGGTGATGGCTTGTTGAAATTCCTTGAGAAGATCCGCCCTTTTTTCCTCATTTGTTTCCTGCCTGATTTTTTCCAAAGTTTTATCAACATTTTGGTTTGAATAGAGAGCCAAATTGAGACCGGGATCTCTTGTCTGTGATGAATGCCAAAAAGCATAGGGGTCCGGATCCACACCCAAAACTTGGCCAAAGAGAAGCGCTTCGTATTCACGAGGGCGGATATAATTTTGCTGGATATCCGCTACGGGAAGAGATTCTATATTCACTTTTGCGCCAACGGCTTCCCACTGCTGCCTCAAAATTTCGGCTGTTTCAGCCAGATCCGGCCAATCGGTCGTAACCAAGCTGAATTCAAGAGGAACGTCATCTTTTTTCCGAAAACCGTCGTTGCCTCTTTTCCATCCGTCACTGTCAAGAGTTTCGTTGGCTTTTCCTACGTCAAATTCAAATTTTTTCACGTCATCGGTATAACCGAAAGTTCCCGGAGTAATCGGAGAAAATATTTCTTTTCCCTCTCCGGAAAGGACGTTGCGTATGATCGCTTGCCGGTCAGTCGCGAGAGAAAGAGATTTTCTCACTTCGCGGCTAGCCAGAGCTTTGCTTTTCTGCTGGCTGAAAAAAACAGCGAAATAGCGGGGAATGTTTATGGAAATTATATTGCTGCTTTTTTTGCTTTTGACGTCGGCGAGTCTGGCCGGGGAAATGTAGCTCATTCCGAAAACTTGCTTGTCATTGTAAGCCTGAAAAAGCGAATCTTCATCAAAATAGAAAGAAAACTGAAGATTTGATATATACGGCTTCTGGCCGTAATAATTTTCATTCGCTTCCAGGTTGTAGGAAAGGATGTTCCCATCCCCGTCTTTTTCAAAATCAGAAAATTTGTAGGGACCGGTTCCTACAGGACGCAGATTGTATTCCGCAAGAGGAAAATTCCCGGGCGCCACTGCCTCCCAAATGTGTCTCGGCAGGATTCCTACCGTCAGATTGTTGAGAAAAAATGCGTAAGGAGTCTGAAGTATGAAGCGAATTGTATTTTCATCAACGGCTTCTGCTCCGACTCCCTGCCAACTTTGGCGAAGGGGACTCTTGTAAGCCGGATCTTGGATCGCCTGGATTGTGAAAAGCACGTCATCAGCTGTGAAAGGCTCTCCGTCATGCCATTTCACATCTTTTTTGAGATGAAAGGAATAAGTGAGCTTATCCTCTGAAATTTCAAAGTTTTCCGCAAGATCAGCAGTCAATTTTCCTTCCGGATCATATTTAAAAAGGCCGGAATAAACAAGCGCCGCAAGATCTGCGTCCGCGTCGTTGCTACCGGCCAGAACCGGATTGACATAAAGAGGCTGCCCGACAACTCCTTCAATATATTCACCTCCCGGAATAGGAATTTCTTTCGTGAAGTGGAAATAAAAACCCAAAATCGTTCCTGCTAGCGAGGCAATAATGACAAGAATGAGGATATTCGCCGTCAGCCTTTCTCGACTGGAAAACGTCTGGAATATTTTTTGAAAAGTATTCATATTAGGCTCGCTATATTCCCTGCGAGGTTATGTAAAAAATTGTCGCTGAAATACCGATAAACGCGGCGCCCAAGACTATTGAGGCCCAATAAAGAAATTTTTCGAATCCCCTTTTGGTGTAATAACCTCCAAAATCGCCGCCGAAAGTGGATCCCAATCCCGCGCCCCGATTTTGGAGAAGAATGGAGACCGTGAGGAAAACCGATACAACTATTTGGCCAATGATTAGCACTTTTTCCATACGAATATTTTAGTTTTCCTCCTGCAAAAAAGAGGAAATAATATAGTTTATTATACTTATCACGACTACAGCCCAAAAGGCGGCTGTCCAGGTTTCGATAATGAGCGCCCCGACGATTTTGGCCGCGAGATTGAGCATCAGAACGTTGATGACTATCGTAAACAAGCCAAGCGACAGCCAAATCAGCGGCAGGGAGATTATTTTCACGATTGGCTTTACGAAAAAATTAACCAGTCCCAGGACAGCTCCCGACAAAATAAGCCATTTCCAATCGCCGTCGAAAAATATACCTGGCACAAGCCTTGCCGCCGCCCAAATTCCAAGAGCGTTAGAAAGAATATGAATTATAAGTCGAAGCATAGCAAATTGAAAGCTTGGAGAATATTAGCAACTAATACTGCTTTGGTCAAATCAAAAAACCTTTGACAATCCTTCCCTTCGATTCTATTATACCTCTAGAATAATCTATTATCAAATACATATGAAACAGCGGATTTTTTCCGGCATTCAGCCTTCAGGAGTGCTCCATTTAGGGAACTATCTCGGAGCCATCAAAAACTGGGTTGCTCTCCAAGAGAAACCTGCCCGCAATGCTTCGCATAGCGATGCAGGCGGGTACGACCCTATTTTTTGCGTGGTTGACCTTCATGCTATCACCGTTCCCCAAAAACCGGAGCAGCTTCGCCAGAAAACACTCGAAGTGGCGAAAACCTATCTCGCCGCTGGCATTGACCCGGAAAAATCGCTCATTTTTGTCCAGTCGCACGTTCCCGAGCATACGGAGCTGGCTTGGATTTTGAATACGATCACTAAAATTCCGGAGCTTGAGCGAATGACCCAATTTAAAGATAAGTCAAAAGAATTCAGGCAGCACCTCAACGCCGGACTTTTCAATTATCCGGTGCTTATGGCTGCTGATATTCTTCTTTATGACGCGAACCTTGTCCCCGTTGGCGAAGACCAGCTTCAGCATGTGGAAATTGCCCGCACACTTGCCCGCCGATTTAATAGCCTGTTCGGACAAACTTTTGTCGTTCCCGAACGGTTCGCAGTCAAAGAAGGTATGCGGATTATGGGACTTGATGATCCGAAGAAAAAAATGTCAAAATCAGCTTCTTCCGAATACAATTATATCTCCCTCACCGATACTCCTGAAATAATCCGCGAAAAAATCAAAAAATCCGTCACTGACAGCGGGAAGGAAATCAAATATTCCGCCGACAAGCCCGCCATCAAGAATTTGATAAACATCTTTGCCCTGCTCGATAACGCCAAGCCGAAAGAGATCGTTGAATCCTACCAAGGGAAAGGCTACGCCGAGTTCAAAAAAG
This sequence comes from Candidatus Moranbacteria bacterium RIFOXYB1_FULL_43_19, assembly GCA_001784875.1. Classification (GTDB taxonomy): domain Bacteria; phylum Patescibacteriota; class Minisyncoccia; order Moranbacterales; family UBA11712; genus UBA11712. The sequence continues at coordinate 215 of MFSH01000020.1, read as the reverse complement.
ACCTCGCCGAAGTAATTGTCGGATTTTTGGAGCCATTTCAGGAAAAATACAACGATATCGAAGACCGGGAAGTATTGAGAATATTGGAAGAGGGCCAAGCCAAGGCCAAAAAAATAGCAGAAGAGAAAATAGAGGAAGTCCGGGAAAAAGTCGGGCTACTGTAAATCAAAAATAAAAACTTTTTTATAAAATGAATTACCCAGCCGCAGCAAGCT
>MFSH01000019.1 GCA_001784875.1 Candidatus Moranbacteria bacterium RIFOXYB1_FULL_43_19 | reverse complement strand
AGCAACGGTCGCGCTGTCGTGGATAGTTGTTCCCAAAGCTACGGATTGTCCGGTAATGTCGGCATGGGCTGGGTTGTGGACTTGGGTTGTAGTTGTCGTATTTAATTTTGTGACTGTCAGCGGTTCGCAGGCGCTGTCCACGGCATTATTATTCGCGTCTCCGTTATAATGAGCCTTGAAGGAATATGAACCAGCGTTCAGCGGACCCTCACTGGAAGAAGGATGAGCCACTCCGCTCACGAGAGGGATTCCCGATCCGGCCGCCGCGCCACCAGTGGTGCAATCACCCGATGAATAAAATGTGAAATCAACCGATCCCGATGGATTCAGTCCGCCACTGATGGAAGCCTTGTCGTGCACAGTCGAACCGGCAGAAACTGAAGTTACTATGGCATGAGATGCGTCGTTATGGATATCAGTGGTTAAGGTTGGGGTAGCCTTATTAGTTGTCACTGGTTCGTCAGCGCAAGGGCTAGTGACGGAATTATTGTTGCTGTCTCCGTTGTAAGTAGCCTTCCAGTGATATGTTCCGGCTGCAGTTGTTGTGTAATTTCCGGATGTGGCCGAACCGCCGACGAGGTTTGCAGTATCAGTGAAGATGGCAGAGCCTGAACAAGTAGTATCACTCACTCCGTATAGATTGAAAGTTACTGTTCCGGTTGGGTTTAAGCCACCCGTTACATTGGCTGTGTCATAAATTTGTATTCCTACGATTCCGCCAGCCGACGGAGTGGTGGATATTGCAGGCGTGACCTTGTTTATAGTCAAAGGCTCACAAGGGCTGTCGGTTGCCGTATAATTTGAATCTCCGGCATAATGCGCCTGAAATGAATAAGAGCCGGCGTTAAGCGGACCTTGGGTAAACGTAGTTGCATCTACAGCGCCGCTTGAAAGCGCGAATGTTCCCGAAGTTGAATTCGGGGTTCCGGTGCAGGTTCCATTATTGAACCAATCAAAAGTCACATCGCCTGTCGGTGTTCCCAAACTTCCAGAAACAGATGCTGAATCATGAACTGTCGAGCCAGCATCGGCAGAAGTTATGACAGTGTGATTTGAATCATGGATTGCGGTTGAAACATTCGGAGCAACCTGGTTTCTGGTATCCGTATACGTGCAAGTAACATTTTCCCCTTCTTTAAGGTCAATATTTACACCAGGAAGATTTACTGTTTGAGATCCGCCATTGGCGCTCGTCACACTGCAAGCTATTCCGTTGAGAGTCCAGCCCGAAGGAACGGTTTCCGCAACAGAGTAAGTTTGAAAATTTGTTATATTACTGAATAATTTCGTATTTGAGGAAGTGCCATCGTCTACCAAAGGGAAATTTGAAAGTGGTGACGGAGACGCAGTGAAAGGAAATGATGTGTCCCCTTCCGGTGTTGCTTGCTTTACGATTGTAATCGAGCCGGGAAAAACAACTGCTTCTGAAGCAAGTGATCGATCTTGGTTTCCTCCAGAGCCGTCGAGATCAATTAAGCGCGTATGGTATGGCGATCCGGGGATCGCAATTGCAGAATTATTCACGCCCCAATCCGCTCTGGTAGCGATGTGTCCACCCCAAGCAAGTACTGGATTCGAAACTGAAGTGGTGAAAGTAATTGTTATAGCTGTTGAACTATTTCCCGTATAATTTCCACTTAATGTATATGCTGAAAGACCGGTTATATCCCCATTAAATAATGTAATATTTCCAGAAACCGGAGTAACTCCAGCACCAGTTACATTTGGATCTGCCGTTATGGAAATATTATCTTTAGGTCCCCCAAGAGTACAACCGGCTACGCCTGAACATGGATTGGCTGTGGTTTCTGTTCTATCAAAACTTGTAATATAGTCAAGGGCGTGCTTTCCCCCTTGAGTAGTATCCCATTCAATAGTAACGGTGTGGGTTCCTGCCGTGGCAAGATTCGAAAATCTCATTCTATAAGGTACTGAGTCTCCTTCAAAATAATGAGCTTGGTTTCCATTTAAATTTCCATTTTGCCATGCAGCACCCGTGCACGGAACTGCAGGATCTCCCACGCCTCCATTGGCGCATTGATCAAGATCAGCAGAAGGATTTCCTCCCGGACTAGGATCACTAAAATGAGCTGAAGCGATAATTAATCCTCCGATCAATGCGTCGACTGTGTATTTGCCTGGAAATCCAGGCGCAACATATTGGCTATTGGAAAATTCTCCGTTATTGTCGGCCGTTACAGAATAAGTCGTTTCTGTGCCATTTGGATCCGTAATTTTGAGCTCGACACTTATATCTTTATCAAAATTTTGTCCTGTTATAACAACAGTTTCCCCTGATTTATAATTATTCTTATCCGTAGATATTTTTTCAGAATCTTTTTTGGAAATCATCAAATATACAGAAAAATGATCCAGTTCTGAAACTTTTACTTCGTTATTTTCCGTTTTTACTTTGCTATCCTCAACGGCATTGAGATCAGATGGGGCTAATTCTTGATTTTTGGCTTCATCGGCCGTTTTTTCGATGTAATTCACTTCCGCATTCGCAACATCGGCTTTTGGCAAAGTCAAATCATATTCAAAATCCCCGTCTTTCATTCCTGTCGTGATGTCATAGGCAAATTCAGAAGCCGGTGCGACACCATCAGGAAGATTTATATCCGCGCTATTTATCTGCTCAATCTTGAGGGTCGTCCGGTCGGCGCTGTTTGCCGGCAGACAAGTGAAAGTCACGGAAACCTTGTCATCCCCCGGAAAAACGTATTTCACCCCGAGTTCCACTTTGTTTTTTGTTTCCGCCGCGCTGCCGTCCACATTCCAGTCGCTATTTTGGCTCGAGACTATATTCGCGCCGTTCTCAAGGCAGATTTTGCCGCTTGTTTCAGCCACAGGAGCTTCTGTCGAGGCTGCGTCGGGAGAAATCGTGCCGGTTGTTTCGCTGGTATTTGTATTATCAATATTCAAAGAAGAATCCGTTGGAATGGTGCTGTCAAACGGAGGAGTATCAGCCGGCGTTGCGTCCGCCGGAATTTCCGTGCCGGGCTCCACCGCCGGACTTTCTGTTGGAGCAGGAACTTCGGGCGCCGGAGTCGGTTCAACTTTCGGCTCTTCCTTCGGAGCTGGCGCCGGGTCGGAAGCAGGCTCGGGAGCCGGCTCTTCCTTTGGAGCCGGAGCCTGGACATCGGAGCTCTGCGCACCAGTCTCGTCAGCGAACGCAATCGCCCCCAGAATGCCCGGCGTGCCGACCGGCTGAATCAAAAGCAGAATGGCTACAAACGCGTTTAGCCCCTTATTGACCCTCCTTAGAGTCTTTTTCTTCATTTTGACCATTTTTGAAGTGCACCCCCACACCAATCCAAGCCACGTGCTTGATTTATTCAATATTTGAAAGCGAAGCCGCTTCGCTTTCTTTCGTTGAATTATTCAAAAAACATGATTGGGATTGGTGTGGGGGAAATAATTAAAAACCAACGTGAACCGCCGCTCAAAAGAGCAGCTTTTCGCGCTGGTTCTCAAAAACATTATGTTTTTTTGTAATAAAAAAACAACTCACCCGTATTTTTCTTATTCAGTTATATATTAACCGTAAATATTCTGCTGGATTTTTTGCGTTTAGATAAAACGAAAAAGCCTTGGCTCATTCGCCCCATTATTTTTTTGTTTTTTGTTTTTTATTAGCTGAATTTAAGCAACATTTCCAGAAATCGGCAAGTTTTTCTGTGGATAATTAAGCAGGTACGCCTTTTTTGTGTTCTAATAAATCTTATTCACACCAGCGATATCCCCCGCTGTCAAGGTGTCTTTCTTGACTTCCGCCGGTGAGCCATAACCGAACATCGTGTTGTGCTGATAGGCGGAAGTATAGTGATCATTGAGGCCAACCCAGTGTCCCAGTTCGTGAGTGAGAATATTTTGGGCGTCAAACCCGGTAATGCCGCAAACGCCTTTGCCAAGATAATCAGCCCAGCTCCAATTGAGCGCGGCGTTCATCACTGTATCGTTCTCAACCACCACTTTCGTTCTTCGGTTATACCAGGTGTATGTGACAGCAATTGTATTACTGTTGGAAACCGGTCCCCAGGTGACTATATTCTTAAAGTCCTGTTTGTATGTTGTTTGATCGGTTGGAGCAACGTAGTGAAAATCTGTGCGGCCGCTCAAATCCGTTCCGATCGTCCATTGGGCAAACGAATCTACTGTGATATCTTTGAAGTTTCCGCCATTTAAATCCGGAGCATCTGCGGTATTTACATAATAGTCCCAGGTCCCCTTCGGCAATTTCCACCCGGCTGATTTGACAACCGATGTTGAGTCATAGTCATTGCAGACTGGCAAAGCGGTTTCGCCGTTGAAAAACGGTTTCACCTTGTGCACAAAAACCCTCACTTTCATATCCGGCTTTCCTGGAACGTCATAAACCCCGTTTTTTTCAGGAATATCCTGTTTTTTCGCCATCGCCGCGCCGGAAAAGGCCAGAAAGGCGAAAGCGGCTGCAAAAACCCCAATAAGAAGCTTCTTTTTCATAATTATTTTCCCTCACCATTTTTACCCTTTTTTAGTGAAGAATTAATAGTTAGCAAAATAATAGTAATTTATTTCTCTACCTAATGTCAACTTTTGAGCTTTTTATTGAAAAAGTTTAGCCAGCCACCCGAAAAGGCTGATTTTGCTCTCATTTTCAGTGATAAACTGGTTTATTTTCGCTTGTTCCTGCTCAAACAGCTGAATTTGCTCCTGAAGCTGCTGCTTTGTCTCCTCGCCTTCGGCTTTATTCATAAGCTCCGTTAGCTGCCTGATCCGGTTTCGGGTCTGGACCATTTCGCTCCGAAGGGCGCCAAGATTTTTGTAGTCTGAGCCGATGAGAAAAGTCTTGATTTTGCTGCGAGTCTGGATCTGCTCCATAGCCGTGATTGTCTGGGTCTCGCCTTGGTTTTGCTGCATAGCCACGTTTCGAACCTGGGTTCCTATCCCGTTGGCGTCTCCGTTTCCTTCATTTTTTGCCACTTCGAGGAGGCTTTTCACGAAATTGGCTACCACGCTCCGATGCGAATCAGCATTGGCCTGGCCCGTATTCGTCTTGATTTTTGGCTTCTCCTGTTTTTGAGAAATGTTTTGCTCCTGGTTCTGCTCTTGCTCCTGATTTTCATCGCCCTGGTTCATGTTTTTGTTCTTTTCCTGATTCTGGTTTTGGCTGGCGCTTCCGGGCGCTGAATCTTTCGCTTGGACAGAATTTCCCTGGCTTTGGCTATTGACGTTTGGAGTGGCGCTGCTCGCTTTCTCCGACTTCACCAGAACAAAACCTGCCGTCATCGCCAAAACAACAAAAAGGCTGGCCAGGAATAGGGTTTGTTTTTTTCGCATTTTTTTATTTTATAATGAAGGATTATTTTCTCTATTATATTTCCATTTGCTTTTCCTGTCAAAATTTCCTTTTTTATGCGATATCTTTCGCCGGAAAATATTTTGTGCTATAATTCACGCGCAAATCCACTCCCATGAAAAAATTTTTCCTGTTAGCCACATTTTCACTTGCCGCCTTCCTCCTTGCCTTCCAGCCAGCCTGGGCTTTTTCTTTTGCCGTTTTTGGCGACACCCAGAAATACAAGGGGACAAAAAGCGAACTGGGAAGATCGGTCAAAAGCCTCAAAAAATATCAGGATATCGATTTTTTGGTCGCTCTCGGAGACATGTGTTCCGGAAAAAAATGCGAAAAAAAACTTCGGAAATGGAAAAGAATTGTCGATACCGTGGGAGTCCCGATTTATCCCGCGCACGGAAACCACGACCTGGTTTCGCTTGAATTCTGGAACACCCGTTTCAACCCTCCTCAAAACGGGCCGGCCGGCTTTTCCGGAATTTGCTATTCCTTTGATTTCGAAAACTCGCATTTCGTGGTCTTGAGCACATCATTCACCCAGTGGCACGTCATTGATTCCGCCCAAAGGGCTTGGCTCGAAGAAGATCTCGCGGCCAACACCAAAGAAAACGTCTTTGTTTTCTTTCACGCGCCAGCCTTTCCGGCAGGCATAAAAATAGCCAACAGCCTTGATTCAAATCCGGGAGAGCGGGACGCTTTCTGGCAAATCATCGATGATCATGACGTGACAGCCGTATTTTCCGGACACGAGCACATTTTTTCGCGCCGGCTCATTGACTCTACGGTTTTTCCAGGCGCCAAAAGCGAGATTTATCAATTTGGTGTCGGAAATACCGACGCTTATCCTATTCCGGCTCTCGCCCAAAGCGTCGAATACTATTTCCGCCCCAAAAGCTATCTTGTTGTGAACGTTGACGGAACCCAAATTACGACCAATTTATACAAACCCAGGGGAAAACTCCTGAACTCTTTCACTTTTTCAAAAAATCCTTAGGCAAAGAGCAGAAAAACCCTTCCAATATCATCGCAAAAATGCCGCGCTTTCTGAAAAGCCGCGGCATCTTTTTTGAAATATCCAAACAAAACCAGGTCAAAGGCCGTTTATCCTGTATTTGTCGAACTGCACATCCATGAAATCGGTCCGGATTCCGGCGTAGCCCTCCCCCAAGATGGCATCGCCGCCGTATTTTCCCGGCTCGTCCAGCGCTTCAGCTATCAAAACCCAATTTTTCTTTTTCTGGATGAAGAGCTTTATTTCCACTTTTCCGCCGTCAAGATTGCGAATTTCGGTCTTGAGGGCGATCCACTTGTTTTTGGGCAGGAGATGCGACCGGCTTTTGCTTTGGCGGCTGTATTCTTTCCGGCTGAAATAGCGGTCGTAGGCCAAAGTAAAATATTCGCCGTTTTTTTTCTTTTTTATGACCGCGTAACCGTCCACCCGAACCCCGGCATAATAGAGATTGTCGCTGTCCTCGTAGCGGCTCATGAGAAGAAGCCCGTTGGACGCGTTTCGATTTGAACTTTGGCTCAAATTGAATTTTTTGACCTTGAAATGCGCTTCCTGGCTGAAATTTTGCCAGCTTGTCCTGGTAATGAGCCGGAAAATATTCTGGGGATGTTTTCCTCCGTCCGTATCTGCAGAATTTGTCCTTTGGTATATTTTTTTCCAGCTTGAGCGCGAAGATATTTTTTTTTGGACTGTCCAGCCCTCCCCTTTCCGAAATTTCATTTGGCCGCCGGAATTGAGCCACCAGTCGGAGCTCGCGCTGCTTTCTATACTTCCCGATTCGTTGAGAGCGCCTTTTCCTCCGAAATTTTCAAAAAAAGTGCTGGCGTTTGCTTCGGCTTGGGCAACGAAAAAGAACGCCCCGCCCAAAGCCGCCGCTACAAAAAAATGCGCATACACTTTCTTTTTTTTGTTTTTGCGATCCCCCATCGGGTTCCTGAAAAATATTATTTTGTTTCTGAAATTTTGTAATCTGAAAATTCCACGTCCATGAAATCAGTCCGGATACCGGCATAGCCCGCGTCGGAAAGGATATTTTTTCCGAAATCTTTCCGTCCGTCGTCAACCGCGCTCACTGCCAGCTGCCAATTTCCCGTTTTTCCGACGCGGACAAAAAGCTTGATCTCGACGTCCCCGTCAGGCGTATTTTGAAATTCTGACTTGAGGCCGATCCACTCGCCGAGGGGCAGCCGGTTTGGATTTTTTTCGCGATCATATGGTTCTCCCGGAAATATTTCCTTTTCGCTCATTGTGTAATATTTCCCGCCGTATTTTTTTTTGATGACAGCCAGCCCGTCCACCCGAACACCGGTGTAATAGAGGTTGTCCCCGTCTTCGTAGCGGTTGAAAAGCAAAATGCCGTTGGATTCGTTCCGGTTCTCGCTTTCGGTGAAATTCAGGGCGTTTATTTTGAAATGGGCCTGCTGGATAAAATTCTGCCATTTGGTCCGGGTGACCAGCCGGAATATGTTCTGCGGATGGACTCCTCCATCCGTATCGCGGGAATTGCTGCTTTTGTATTTTTTGTACCATTCGGAATCGGGAGAAATCTCTCCCTGGATTGTTTTTCCGACGCCTTCCTCGATGATCATTTTCCCGCCGGAATTCACCCACCAGTCCGGGCTTTGGCTCCTCGACATTTTTGCCGTTTCATTGATAACTTCATCTTTTTGAAAATTTTCGTTGAAATCTTTTTTTGGAGAATTGAAAGAGGCATCCGGGGAAGAAAAAATTCCGGCCGCTTTTTCTTTGAGCGCCGTTCTCCAAAAAACTGCTGTCGCGCCCGCCAAAAGCAACCCGAATACCAAAATCAGCCAGATAAATTTGATCGACTTTTGCTTTTCCATTTTAATATTGATTAATTTCTATTATATCACAAATGGCTTTTTTCAGCCTAGATTGGCGCCACGTCCATTTTTTTGATCCTTGCCGCGGCATTTTGGGGAAGATCGTCCCAAAGATAAAATCCTACTCCGCCGAAAGAAAGTGAGCTGTCCAGATTCCCTTCAATCTCTTTTTGGCCGTCAAGGTAGCAGCTTATCGAGTTTCCTTTCAGTTCGGCGCCAATTTCCCTGTCCGAATCAGATATGCCGGAAAAATTTCCCGGCTTGGATGCCAAAACGGAATCCTGTCCGCTTATTTTTTGAGAAATTGAAACTTCTCCGGCGTCGAAATTGCAACGGGCATAATTTTTATCATCTTGGTAACGCGCCACTTGAGAAATTGAATTTCCGTCGGTCAAGTATATTCGGCTTTTGAAGAAATAGTTTTCCCAGCGCGAGGATCCCAGAAGAATGGTCATGTTCCCGTCCAACGGTTTCTTTTCGCTAATTGTGAGATCTCCCCAAATTTTTGTTTCTCCCCATTTAACGCGCCAGCCGTGGTCTTCCCAAAATGTGTCCTGCCAGGGAAGCGCCTTTTCCCGGTTGTCGTCCAAAATATCAAAAAGTTCTTCCGTCTTGATGCCCGAATCAACGTTGATTCTTTTTATCATATATCTTTGGGGATCGGGAGAATTCGCCAGCGGCTCCCTTATTTCCTCCTGGAAAAAAGTGAGAGGATAGATACGGCTTATATTCTCTGCCAAAAATTGCTGAGCCTCGGGAAAATTTTTTCCGCTTTGTCCATAGTCGTTGAAGGGATAGGCAAAAGCAATGACTTTTTGGCCAAGCTCATCTTCAATTTTTTTCTTTGAATTTTCAAGGTCAGCCAAAATCCTTTTTTTTGCCTCCTCGGGTTTTTCAACGCGATTTTCTTTTGGAAGCCAGAGAAGATTGCTCATAAAATGCCCCTGGTCATTCGCCTCGTCGATCGGCATCCAGTTGTGGTCAAAGTCTCCGTGAGACTGAACCTCCCAGCGCCCGCTTTTCAGCATATCTTTGAGCTCCTGCCTTCCGAGATAAAAATTGTCCCCTTCCGATTTTTCGCCAAGAGACCTTCCCACAATCGCAAACATGACCGCGTTGAATCCGAGCGCCCGGAATATAGGATCGGCCTGGTAGTAGCTGTCTTTTCTTCCGTCGTCAAAAGTGATCAGGATTGATTTTTCCGGGAGATCTCTTTTCCCCTGCATGTATTCGCTGAACTCTGACAAATTTATCGTATGGTATCCGGACTTTTTGAGCGCCAGCATCTGGCCTTCGAAAATATCAAGGGTGATGTTGGTTCCGTCTTCTTTCCAATCACGATCGGTGATTATGCCGTGATAAAGAAGAACCGGGACTGATTTTGTGTATTTGAGCCCACCTCTTGAGGCTTCGCCGCCCGAATTTTCTCCCTGCGCAGCAAGCGCTCTTTTGTATTTCAAAAAATTCGCTTCCATTTTCACTTTTTGCCAATTGAAAAAATTGTCACTGCGGAGAATATTCATTCCGCTTGTCATTGCCAAAATCAGCATGGCAATCACCACCAGAAAGAAAATTTTTATCATTTTCAGGTTAAAATCAGCCATATATTCACATAACATGGAGCACGTAACACATAACAAGCCTCGGAAATTTATATTATTAGTATCAATGTTATGTGTTATGAGCTATGTGTTTTATGAGATCATCTTGTCCCCCATCCCCGGTCGTTGATGCGCATAAGGGCGTAAATGGTAAGAAATGATAAAATAAATAGGTTGAACAGGGCCCAGGGAAAAAAATAGATCCAATATTTGTTTTCCGGCGCCACAAAACGGTAATAGGCGATAAAAAGAGCGGCCAGAAGAAGAATTCCGATAACGTGATAGTAGGGAAAAACACCTTTTACAATTGGCAAGTAAAACAAGGCTCTGCCTGCCATTATGGGCGAGAGGTAGGTCACGCCCACCAGCGGGAAAAAATAGGTAAAAGCCACGAAGGGATGGCTTTTCCAAATGAAACGGGCGTTATACACGGCGTTCACCAGCCAGGATTTTTTCCAGCGAATTTGCTGTTTTGCAAGCTGACGAAGATTTTCCGGAACAATCGTTTCCGCTTTCACTTTGTTCGAGTATATCGTCCGGTAGCCGGCTTTCAGGATGCGGCTGGTGAGCGCCCGGTCGTCTCCCCAAGGAACCGGATGTCCGAGGAATGATTCTTCGAGCCATTCATCAAGAACCGGAAGAACGATGCTTTTTCTGTAGGCTGAAGCGCACCCGCTGCAGCAAAAAACAGTGAGAAAAGTCGACTCGGCCGCCTTGAGAACCCGGAAAGACATGAAATAATAGGCCGCCTGCATTTTGGTAAGAAAATTACGGTCGGCATTTTTGGGATCGGTATGGGCGGAAACCGCTCCAATTTTTGGATTCTGAAAAGGCTCCACGATTTTTCTGAAAGTCGCCGGGTCAATGAAGCTGTCGCTGTCAAGCTGAACCACAATTTCTCCCCGGGCGCGGCGGAATCCTTCCGCCATGGCATGTTTTTTTCCCCGGTTATTCTCCCAATCGATCACTGTCAGATTTTTGTGCTTTTGTGCCATTGATTTCATAATCTCGCCCGAGCGGTCGGTGCTGCCGTCGTTTACGGCAATCACTTCTATTTTTTCTTTCGGGTATTCGGCCTGAAAACAATTGGAAATTGTATTGGCAATCACTTTTTCTTCGTTTTTGCAGGGCACAATGAAACTCACAAAGGGTTCGTATTTTTTTTCTGAATATTTTTTCCTTTGGCCGGCAAAGCCCCGTTGTATGCGCGCGGCGCCAGAACGCTGCCCCGATAGGCGTTTTCATAAAACATGGCCGCGATGAGCCTCGAAATCTGGAAGGCCGTGACAAAAATTGTGTAGACGAAAAGAAAGGGTTCGAACGCAATTCCGGCCGTTCCTCTCGCTTTGATCAAGGTGATAAAAAAAAGAAAAGCAAACCCGAAAAAAATGAGGATAAGCTGAAAAAGCACCTTGCGAAAGGAAAATTGCTGAAAACCACCGGAAATAGTTTTTGCTTCCAAATTGTTCATTTGAAACTGGGGGAGTTTGTCTTTTTGTTAATACGCTTTTGGGCGCAAAAATTTGCCCGGCCAAGTGAGATTTGCCGTATTTATATATATAAAAAGTGTTTATTCTCCTTATTCGAACATGGTCTTGATTCTTCCGGCCAGCGGGCTTACTCCAATACTGCCTTTATTCTTCGCACTCCGGCAGAGCTCGCTTCTTCTTTGCTTATCCTGAATTTTCCCAGCTCCCCCGTCGCATTGGCGTGCGGGCCGCCGCATATTTCTTTTGAGAAATCAAATATGCTGTAAACCTTCACTTTGTCTCCGTATTTTTCGCCGAAAACCCCCAGCGCCCCTGATTTCTGGGCTTCGTCGAGCGTCATTTCTTCGCATTTCACGGAAATATTTTTCTCAATAGCGGCGTTGACTAATTTTTCCGCTTCCAAAATTTCTTCCGGCGCCATTTTTTTGTCGTGCGAGAAATCAAGCCGCAGGCGCTCGCCGGTGATGTTTGAGCCTTTTTGTGAAACATGCTCGCCCAATACTTTCCGGAGAGCCGCCAGGAGCAAATGCGTCGCCGTGTGAAGCCTGGCCGCGCTTTCTCCCGCATCGGCAAGGCCCCCTTTGAACATTCCCGCGCTGACTGTGCGCGAAAGATCCTGGTGCTTTTTCATTTCTTCATCAAATTCATTTTTGTGATATCCCATTCCGAAATTAGCTAATTCCTCTCTAATCATTTCTGGCGGAAAACCATACGTCTGATACAAATCAAATGCTTCTTTACCAGATATAAGATTGTTGAAATCTATGCTTTTTGAACCAAAATCTTTCCTGTGCCTTGCGGCAAATCCAGAAGATTTTTCTTTTTTCTTCACGATTTCTTTTAGTTTTTTTAACCCTTTTTCTAGAGTTTGCCGGAACCGCACTTCTTCCTGGTCCAGTTCCTCAATGATTTCCCCTTTTTCTTTTTCCAGCTCCGGATAAGCATCTTTGTATTCACCTATCACCACCTCGGCTATTTTTGAAGCGAAAGCGCCCTCAATCCCCAAAATTTTTCCCTGCCGGACCGCCCGGCGAATAAGCCGGCGCAAAACATAGCCCCGCTCGACATTGGACGGCACAACGGAGTCCGCCACCATGAAAGTGGCCGCTTTCAAGTGGTCGGCGATTATTCTCATGGGCACTTTTGATTCTTCTTCGTCATAGTTTTTTCCGGACAGCTCCTCTATTTTCCGGATAATCGGCTGAAAAAATTCTGTGTCGAAAACATTGTCTTTTCCGGTCATGACAACCAGTGTCCGTTCCAGCCCCATTCCCGTATCAACATTTTGCTGAGCCATTTTGGAAAAAGTTCCGTCCGCTTTCTTATTGAATTCCATGAAAACGTCGTTCCAAATCTCCATCAGGCGGAAATTTTTGACAAGATTTTCAAAAGTGTCTTTGATTTCCCCAAGTTCCGGCGAAACATCATAGAACATTTCCGTGCAGGGTCCGCACGGCCCCGTTTCGCCGGCCGGCCCCCACCAATTGTCCGCTTTTTTGAGAGGGACGATCCTTTTTTCGTAGGTGACAATTTTGTCCCCGCCGACTGGTTCGGCCTTTATGTCAACTTTTGCGAATTGTTCCTGCCAAATCCGGATTGATTCTTCGTCGCGCACCGCGTCCTCATCGCCTTCAAAAACCGTCACATAGAGCCGGCGCGGGTCAAGGCCGAGCCATTTCTCGGAGGTGATGAATTCAAAGCTCCACTCGATGGCTTCGCGCTTGAAATAGTCTCCCAGCGACCAGTTGCCAAGCATCTCAAAAAAAGTGAGGTGGCGATTATCGCCCACTTCGTCGATATCAACCGTCCGGACGCATTTTTGCACGTTCGCCAGGCGTTTTCCTTTGGGATGTTTTTCGCCCATCAAAAAAGGCACCAGGGGATGCATTCCGGCCGTTGTGAAAAGCACCGTCGGGTCATTTTCCGGCACCACCGGCGCCGACGGGATGATGGCATGCTCTTTTTCCTTGAAGAAATCGAGGTATTTTTGTCGTAGCTCCTTTGATGTCATCTGGTCAAAAATAAATCTGCTTAGTGCATGAAATGCAAATTGATTGAGTCTTGCCCGCCAAGGCTTTGGCAACGGCGGGTCGAAGTGCTTTCGCATTCATCAGATTGGCATATGGTATCTAGTATTCAATCTAAGGCTTGCCTGTCTTATCGGCAGGGCAGAAAACAATTTATCGTTTTAACGCTTATTAAAATAGCTTATTCTCATGAAATTGTAAAGAAAAAGCCCAGAGGAATCCTCCGGGCACAGTGCGTCAAGCATGATTTATTTTCTGGAATTCTTCTGCTTTTCAACAAGACCTTTGCTGAGAAACAAGACTCTCCACAAACCCAATGATGTTATGGAGACCGGAATCTTTTAGCGCTATGGGAAATGCAACCAATTCCGGCAGCAAATGGACATTATGATCGCTCGTCATGATACCATAGCCAATTGCCCTAAAGCCCAAATACGAGGCCACATCCCGAGCATACTTGATAAGTTCCGTCCCCTTGATTCCCGGAAGGTGATAGTCACTAATCAGTATGATTGTTTTCTCGGGACTTTGCCTATGCTCATAAATAGTCTCGGCAATTTCCATCAGAAAATCTTTGGGACTCTCGGCACAAATAGGTTCCACTATGAATGCCTTTTTGCGAAGTTTTCCGGTTATTGCGTCCAGTAGTCCGTAATCATGCTCAATAAGAACAATTTTTGCCACGTGTTCCCCTCCTTTATTTTTCCCAACTTAAAACTGCACTTTGTGCAGATTTTTTCCCAAAAAAAGATTTTACTCCGAATTACCGCAAAACTTTCATCTTTTTCTTGAGGCCATTGATTTCCTCTTCCAAAAGCCTTTGGTTATTTTGAACCTTTTTCAGTTTCAAGTCAAGCGCGTCGCGCTCAACCCGGATACGCTCTTCGCTTTTTTTGAGCCTTCTTTGCTCAATTTCAAGATCAACCTTTTCGCGAAGGACTTTCTTGAGGTTTGATTCCGAAATCACAACCTGGCGATTGATTTCTTCTTTTTTCCTCCGCAGGCCGCCCGGGTTGGAAGAGTCGCCGCTATTTTGAAGATATTCATCGAGTAAAGTCATAAATTTCCATAAATTCTAAATTCTAATTACTAAATCCTAAATAAATCAAAATTTCAAAATTGAAATTTTCAAAACAGTATTGAATTTTAGTAGTTTGGATTTTGATATTGTTTAGAAATTAGGATTTCGGATTTGGGATTTTAAATTATCGTCCCTCCTCCCAAAACTTCTTTCCCTTTATAAAACACCGCTGACTGTCCCGCCGTTACTGCCCGCAGAGGCTTTTTGGTTTCGACAATTAATTTTCCTGATTTGCCTAATGCTATTCTAGCAGATATCCTCTTTGATTGGTAGCGAATTTGGACTTTGGCCTGTAGCGGCAATTTTATCCCCTTGTTTATCCAGTTTACTTTGCCAACCAAAAATTTCTTCGTAAATAAATTTTTCGGATTATCTGTCACGATAAGTTCATTTTTTCGAATATTTTTCCCCGCTACCCAATATGGCCCAGTTCCTCCGATTTCGATTCCTTTCCGCTGTCCGATGGTATAAAATGGCAACCCTCGATGAAGACCAACGGCGTTTCCCGACGCGTCAATGACATTGCCTCGGGATGATTTTAAATACTTATTTAAATACGTATATAAATCATTGCGCGCCACAAAGCAAATGTCCTGTGACTCACTTTCCAAAGTGGGCAATTTCATTTTTTTCGCCAGTCTTTTCACATCCGATTTCTGATATTCCCCCAACGGAAAAATAATCTTCGCCAGGTCTTTTTGGGATAGCCTATACAAAAAATACGACTGGTCCTTAGTTTTATCTGTAGCTTCCAATAATTTATAAAAAAAGCTTGGCTTTGAGGAATTCCGAAAGTTGAGCTTTCGGAAGGAAAAAGCCGAGCTTTGTTTTGTTATCCTCGCATAGTGCCCAGTTGCAACATAATCCGCCTCATACTTCTTCATCAAATCAAAGTGCAACCGGAATTTCATTTCCTTGTTGCAAACTACGCAGGGATTGGGAGTAAGACCGGCTTCATAGGCATCAAGGAAATAATCAATCACCCGCTTCTTGAATTCTTTCCTCGCGTCAACAATTTTTAGCGGAATTCCCAATTTCTTCGCGATTTTCTTCACTTGGAAGTTCGGCTTCCAAGTTGATTCAAAAAACCTGAAATAAGCACCGATGACTTCGTATCCCTGTTTTTTGAGCAGCGCCGCCGCAACCGCCGAATCTACTCCGCCGGAAAGAGCGACAAGAATTTTATTGTGGCGAGTATTATTCTTTTTCGTTGAATTCATTGAAAATATTGAAAATAATTCGCCGGACCCAGCGGGTCCGGCGTCTTCCAAATCCTTTTTTTCAGCCAATTACGGCTTCAACCCTGGATTTGGCGATCACAGTGTCGGCTTCTGCCATCAAGAGGGCATGCTTTTTCCAGGTCCTGCATTCCTCGCATTTAGGCTCCCTGAGATCACCAGCCGACTTGGGGGTAAAACCCGTTTTCCCAATCCTAAACATTGGGTTACGGGGCCCGCCGGATCTTGCTCTCTCCTCTCCACAGGTTGAGCATGTTTCTACAACGGGTTTGGGTTCTCTGTCCATCTCGCCTCCAATCGATTGGTTTTTTGTCATAATCCTCTCTGCCAAGAGTTTTCAGATAATAATAGATCAAAATTATATATTTGTAAATATCTACTTAATTTAGCCGTCGGATGTCTAAGCATTATTTCCTCGCATCCAAACTTTCCTTAATAAGGCTCCTCACTTCCGCGAGGTTCACTTTTTTTCTCGGCCGTTCGCTTCTTTCGCTTTTAAACTGCCTGGGCGGCATTTTGGCCGCCTCACGGAGAGTCACGGTTCTGGAATCCAGCATTCTTTCCTCGCGGCGGGAAGCACTTTGCCTGTTTTCGTTTCTGCCGCCTTGAGGCTGCTGAACTCTAGCCTGCTGGCGCTGATAGTCTTTGAGGCATTCTTTGCAAAAAGTCGGCCGCGACCCGTCAGGCTTGAAGGGAACTTCTATGTCAATCTCACAATTATGGCACTTGGCCGCGAACATCTTCCGGTCGCCGCCCGCGACAGCCACTTCCTGATTTTCACCGGAACTTTTGATCCGGATGACTTCTTCCGCTCTGGCTGGTTTGCTTTCTCTTCTGGCGACAGGATTTTTCACGCTTTTTGAGATTGAAGTTCTTTGTTTGTCTATTGTTCTCAATTCTCTGATGATATTTTTTTGGCTGGCCAAATCTTTTTCCGTCACCATCCCGCTCCAGCGGGCGATTTTATCTTCCACAATTTCCCGACTCGTTCCATAACGCTCCCGCGTGATACGAATCACTTTTTCCTCGTTTTCCGATGTTTCTGAAAGATCAAACGGCAGAAGGGTCGTGGCCGAAAAAGCGCTCCCCGTGAGTCCATCAATCATCAGCTTGATATAAATATGCCGATTGGGAAGGTTCACAAGATCCTGGATGACAAACACCGGCTCAAATTCCTTTTCCAGAAATTCGGCGTCTTCCGCCCCGACCCTGAAAACGCAAAGCGTTCCGACATTTCCGAAAACCGCGTCCCTGACCCTCGTCGAAGTGTCCGTTACCAGCTGGCCGATATATTGATGGGCGATGATCAAATTGAGATGATATTTTCTCGCCTCGGAAAGAATATTGGCAAAAGAATCAGTCGCGAAATTTTGAAATTCATCAACATAAAGATAGAAATCTTTTCGCTCTTCTTCTGGAACATCCACCCGGGCCATGGCGGCCAGCTGGATTTTGGTGATCATCATCGCTCCCAGAAGAGCGCTGTTGTCTTCGCCGATCCGGCCTTTGGAAAGGTTCATGACGATAACTTTTCCCTGGTCCATAAGTTCGCGGATATTGAAAGCCGACTTTGTTTGCCCGACGATGTTCCGGATAAGGGCACTCGAAAGAAACTGCCCGACTTTATTTTGAATGGGCGAAATCACTTCTTGGAGAACCCTGTCATTCCATTTCGTGAATTCATCCACCCAGAAAGACCTGACAACGGGATCGGAAATTTTTTCAACGACGCGCTCCCGATAATTTTTATCGACCAGGATGCGGGTCACTCCCAAAAGAGTGCTGCCCGGATATTCCAAAAGGGCCAAAATGGCGTTCCGCAGTATGTATTCAAGTCTGGGCCCCCACGAATCCGCCCATATTTTTTTGAAGACCCCAACCAGCCCTGAAGCGATGAGATGCCGATATTCCGTGTCCACTTTTTCCATCACATTGAAGGCAATGGGGTATTCCTGATCGGCCGGATTGAAATAGATGATGTCGTTTATCCGGTTGGAGGGAATGGATTTGATGACGGTTTCGGCAAATTCTCCGTGCGGATCAACGATCGCCACTCCCCGGCCACTGTGGATATCCTGAATAGCCATGTTTTGGATCATGGTGGTTTTACCTGTTCCGGTTTTTCCGACAACATAAAAATGCCGCCTTCGGTCATCAGCCTTGATTCCAAACACCCTGTCCTGGCCTCGGAAATTTGTTTTGGCAAAAGTAGTAATTTCGTTCATTTTTGAATAGAGAACTTAGGAATTTTTGAGGCTTATTCCACCGGCAAATTGAGCGGTGCGCCGCTCTTTTTGGCTTCAATATGGGCAATAGCCGGCGACATGGCCGACATATCCGGCAGATGCCAAATTGTTGCCAGCTCTTCGGTATTGAGATACATATTCGGCCCGTCATTGTCGCGAGTGATATAGCGACGAAAAATTTTTCTCTGCGCCCATTTCATGCGATAAGCCCTGAACCAATAGTTGGCATAGGTTTTTGTTTCGTTGTCTTTGGTAAATGAATTCAAATTGGGGTCGCCAAACTGATGGGTGAAACCATCCGGCGCCTGATAAAAAACTTTTTTGAAGCTTTCCCGGGGCGCAACGTAAAGAAGCCTCAATTTTGTCCTAAAGGCCTTTTTGTTGAGACTTTCTTCAACCGCTTGAAGGACATCTTTTTCCGTCGGCGTCAGCCTGAATTGCAAAGGCGGCTCGTCCTTTTTTTCTTCTTTTTTTTCTTCAACCGGGCCGAAAATATTCTTCATTGAAGAAACCAGAATATCAACTGCTTCCGTGAAAAAGTGCGCAATCGCCCATGATTCATTTTTTATTTCCCGATTGGCAAGCTTTGCCACTATTTTCTTGACCTCCGGCGCCCACTCTTTGTCTTTGACTGGCCTCACCAGTATCTGCAGCCAGATTTGATGGCCTGGCGGGAGAGTCGTGATCACATCCGCCAAGGGCGCCAGGGGTTCAATCATTCCTTTTGTGACTTCTTCCTGAAATTTGTGATAAGTCCGGATGGGAAAAGCATCGTCTTTCGCGAGTTTATAGTCTGTCCCCCACATATTCCATTCGGGATTGGGAATGTTCGAAGGCACTGAATTGGCATAATCCTCCGCTTCCTCGATTTCGGCTTCCGGATACTGCGAATACACCGCCGATTCGATCAAATTCCGGTATCGGGATTCGGTCCGGATATAAAAATGCATTTCGCCGTTCACTCCCTGAATTTCGAAGGAGAAAATCGACTGAAAAAACCTTCCCTGAAAATACATATCGAAATAGTTGGGCGTTGACCAGATCCCGTGAAGAACGGTGAAGATCTGCTCCATTGTTCTCGGGCTTCGCTCGATGTTTCGGGGAGGTTTGATTTCAAGGACGGTCCACTTCAAGGTCGAGGAATAATCTCTCCAAAGCTGCCGCCAATAAAGTTCGTAAAACGTATAATATAAGGCAACAGGAAAAACAAACCACCAGGTGGCTGAAACGGCCATTTTTATCTGAAGATAATATTCAATTATGGGTTGAAAAATATTTCCGGTCACTGGTTTTTGTTTTTTATGCTTGAAGTTATAAAAAATTTTTAATTAGCTTCTTTTCAGCTGATATCCGTCTCCCTTTTTTTCAAAGACTTTCTTGTTGGCCAGATTGACAGCAATGGTCGCTTTTTTCACTTTTCTTTTTCCGAGAACTTCTTCATAAAGCTTTTCTCTTTTCAGAAATCCGCCGGCCGACCTCAAAAGGTTGACGATAACATCCCTCACGGTCCCTTCTTCGAAGCCCCATTCGCGAAGGGCATAGGTTCCCCGGCCGACCAAAACAAATCGACTGTCGCGGATAAGTTCGTTGTGAACTGTTTGGGGATGCACCTTTTTTTCGCTCAGTTTCATTTCCTCAATGAGCCGGCTGATTTCCCGGAAGTGGAGGGGCTTTCCTTTTTTCATGAGAACCAGTGTGGCTTTTTCCCGCACTCCCCGCGGCCGAATGAGGGGCCACCGGGCTTTTCCCCAGTCTCCGAAAACATTTTGTCC
This sequence comes from Candidatus Moranbacteria bacterium RIFOXYB1_FULL_43_19, assembly GCA_001784875.1. Classification (GTDB taxonomy): domain Bacteria; phylum Patescibacteriota; class Minisyncoccia; order Moranbacterales; family UBA11712; genus UBA11712. The sequence continues at coordinate 6,109 of MFSH01000019.1, read as the reverse complement.
GAACTTTTTCGAAACTTCGAGAAAACTCAAGATATGCTCCGGTTTCCGGCGCGGAAATTTTTGAGAAAACTGGCTATTGTCCATTTTTTTGAGAACTTCCTCTGCGGTCAAAACTTTTTTCCCGGCGTCAAAAATCATTTCCAGCTCGTCTACAGCCGCCTTGAAATATTTTTTGTCGAAATCATTGTGAGCCCAGGAATCTTCCACTTCCCGATTGGCTCTCATTTTTTTGATCCCGGTCATGAGAAAAACAATTTCGAGAAGCCTGGCTTCTTGGGCGGAAAATTCCTCTTTTCCCGAATATTTTGAGTAGGTTTCCTTGGCAATTTTTCCCGCTTTGATGATTCCCCCGTTTTCTTGGACAACATCGTTCACGCAAGCCACGAGATCGCCAAGATTTTTGATTTTTTCGGACTTTTTGAGGGCTTTCACGGCGTCACCTTCGATTTGCCTGACTCTTTCCCTGGTTATATTGAGACTTTTGCCGATAGCTTCGAGAGTTTTTGGCTCTCCGTTGCCAATTCCGAAACGGCTGGAAAGAACCAGCTTCTGCTTGGCGCTAAGGCTGTCCAAAAGATCTTCCACGACTGATTTCAAATCTGTCCCCCTCACGGGGATTTTTTGGGAAAAATCGGTATTTTCCTTTATATTTACCATATTTCTTGATGTAAACATCGTTGCCTTTCTAATGATTATTATAGTCTGATTAATCTTGATACGCAATCATAACATAGGGCTTCAGACTTGTCAAGAAAATGGCGTAGTTTTAGGATTTTTTAAAGAGCCTACGAATAATTCATCGCCTGCAGGGCGAAACCAAAACTTTTAACTCCTGCTGGCTGGCAGGTTTCGTTTTTAGTTTTTAGTTTTTTCCCATTTCCACCAGTCAACCATAAGAGCCGAAGCAACAAAGATTGAAGAATATGTTCCAAAAGTTATGCCAATGAGAAGAGCCAGGGTGAAATTTTTGATAGTTTCTCCGCCGAAAATGAAAACGGCGAGAAGCGTGATAATGACAGTAAGCGAGGTGTTGATCGAACGGGCCATTGTTTCGTTGAGGCTCCGATTGACAGTCTCGCTGAATTCTTCTTTGGAGCTTCCCCGCAGAAGATTTTCACGCGTCCGGTCATAGACAACAATTGTATCGTGGACGGAAAAGCCCAAAATTGTGAGAAGAGCCGCGATGAAGGTGGTGTCCACCTCCACATTGAGAAAATGACCGAGAGCGGAAAATATACCAACGGTAATAAGGATATCATGAACCAGCGCTACCACCGCTCCCACTCCATATTTCCATGATTCTACTGGCCGCGACACTTTGCGGAAAGCGTAAGCGATATAAAGGGCGATGCCGACAATGGCGATGCCAAGCGCCCAAACAGCCTTCCTTTTCAGTTCCGACGAAATCGAGGGACCAATATAATCGAGACGCGTGTTTTTAATTTCCGGATATTTTTCTTTGAGCTTTTCGAGCACGGCTTTGTTTTTTTCATCGTCAGAATTTCCGTAGCGGATCAGAAAGGACCCATTTTGGGCCGGGGTGATAACAGCGTCTTCTATTCCGATTTCCTTCAGAGAATTTTTCAGTTCTCCGCTTTCGACTTTCGTTTTTTCGCCTTTGACTTCCATCAAAGTTCCTCCCGTGAAATCAATTCCGTATTTCAGCCCCCACGTCGAAAGGCTGATGACACTCAAAATTATCAGTATGCCTGAAAAGATATAAAAGTATTTGCGCTGGCCGATTATGTTATACATGACTTTTAGGCAGTGAGTAACAAGGCGGTGAGTTGTGAGTTAAGCTATGGGTCATTGGTTAAATAACACCCAAAGACTCATGGCCCAAGACCAAACCCACTGCCCACAACCTTGTTACCAAAGACTATATATCTATTTTATCTTCTCCGTTATTAAAATTATTTCTTTTATTCCCAGCTATTATAAAATTCTTTCGTTCCTCCGCCCAATCCCCGATAATCGCTGTGAGAATCGTCCGCACCAAAATAATCGCCGTGAACATTGAAACCAGCACACCCAAAAGAAGCGTGACGGCAAATCCTTTCACGAATCCCGTCCCAAACCAAATCAAAATTAGTGAAGTAATCATTGTCGAAATATTACTGTCCCGGATGCTCGGCCAGGCCCGGTGGAACCCTTCGTCAATTGCCCCTTTGAGAGAACGGCCTTTTCGAATTTCTTCTTTTGTCCGCTCGAATATCAATATATTCGCGTCCACCGCCATTCCGACGGAAAGGATGAATCCGGCGATACCGGCGAGCGTCAAGGTGACCGACCAGGGGGTTCCGGCAGACATTTTGAAAAGAGCCACCATGAAAGAGGTATACATGAGGAGCGCCATCGAAGCGACGAGACCAAGAAAGCGATAGTAGAAGATCATAAAAATCATAACGAGAACGATGCCGATTGCCCCAGCTTTTAAACTCCTAACGAGTTCTGAATGGGCAAATGGCGCTCCTATGCTCTCTTGCCCAATCAACGAAATTGGCATCGGTAATGCTCCTTCATTGATACGTCGTGAAAGATCTTTTGCCTCTTGAGGTGTAAAATCGCCCGTAATAACCGCCTTTCCATCAGCAATATGAGATTGGACAGTAGGAGCAGAGAGAACCCGACCGTCGAGTAGAATTGCTATATTTTTTCCGATATTTTCTTTGGTAAGATCAGAGAAAATTTTTGTTCCTTCGCTGTCTAATTCAAAACTCACTTGCCATTTTCCAGTTTGCGGATCTGGAACAGGTGCAGTATTTTTTAAATTTTTTCCCGTGAGGCCCGTGTCAATAAATATCGGCTGTTGTTGAACAGGCGGCGGGACCTTTATGGCCAAAAGAATATGCTGAGCGTGGGTTTCAAGATTATCACCCTCACCACGAGTTTCCAGTAATTTTATAATATGATACCCAAATTGCGTTTCGACAATTTGCGGATAAATTTGCCCCGGCTGGAGATTACTGTCAAACAAAACTTTGTCAAATTCTGGGACAAACGTTCCTTTTTTCACAAAACCCAAGTCTCCGCCTTGCTCTTTTGAGCCCGGATCTTCCGAGTTTTGCTTTGCCAACTCTGAAAAATCAGCTCCGCCCTTGGTTTGCGCGAGCAAGTCCTCGGCTTTTTTTTTCTGCTCTCCGTTGTATCTTTGATCTTCTTCGGAAAGCGGGGGTATTTCAGCCGGCGGAGCCTGCTCTTCCACTTTCTTAAATTCGAGAAAAGGAGTTTCTTTGATCATTTCTTTCGCCTTTTCGATATCTTTCACGCCCGCCAGTTCCACAATCAATCTTTGCTCCCCGCCCGATTTTGAAGTCTCAATCAAGGGTTCCGCCACGCCGAAAGCGTTCACGCGCCGCTCAATCACATCCTGAAGGCCGGTGAGCGCGTCTGCGACTTTTCCCGATTCCACCGCGCCCGTGTCAACTTTGTAGATGAGATGTATTCCACCCTGAAGGTCAAGGCCGAGATTGATTTTCATCTTAGCCAAAAAATTTCCGAGCCAGGCCGGTCTTGGAAGCGGTTTTGGGGAAGCAATGAGCGCCGCCAATGCAAAAAGCAACACGACCAGAAAAAATTTTACCCAGATTTTTCGCCGGATGGACATTTATCCCTCACCATTTTACATCTTTTCCAGAAAGATGCTGAATGGTTCGTATTATTTAGATTATTCCCTCGCCAAATTATAAAAAACAAAAAATGGTGAGGGATGAAACACCTTCATTATAGCACGGACGGAGGAAAAAATAAATACCAAATACAACATACTAAATACGAGATATGAGATACCGATTCGCCTTTTCCAAAACTTTTTTTGTCTGCTTGTATGTCAAAAGTTCATGGGCATTTTTATATTCCAGCCATTTATAATCAATATGCTCATGGGATAATTTTATTTTTTCAGTTTTCGTTTCAGCGGGATAAAAAGTCGCAATTTTGAAAACATTGAGGCCAATTTTTTTCTTCTTTCTCTTTTTCGCTTCTCCCCCAACCGCCCGATAGAAATATTTCACCCAAGAATAAAAATTGGGAATTATTTTTACGATTTTTATTCCAGTTTCTTCCCACACCTCTCTTTTGAGTGCATCCTGCCACGTTTCTCCTTTTTCAATATGTCCTTGCGGAAATCCCCAGTAGTCCGGCGAATTTGGCTTTCGCGGTGTCTTAAGAAGGACTAAATATAAAATTTTCTTTTTCTCTTTATTCCTCACCTTTGAGCCCCTTTTTGTCTTTTGCGAAAAGGCGCGGGGCCGCCGGAACACAACCGCCCCGACAGATTTTTCAAACGGCATACGCTCCACTTGGAAGCCGAACTTCCAAGTCGTTATTCAATTAACAATTTTTCTAAATCTTTTTTATCTTTTATGGCAGTCAGTGATTCCTCCGCGAATTCTCGGTAATCTTCGCCGTTTTCGAAATCATCTAGAATAACACGTTTTCCAACGCAAAACGTCTTTTCTGAAAAATTATCCGTATATTCCCTCCAACTCGACATCGACATGGAAGTCGAACTTCCAAGTGAGTGAACACGGTTATTAAGATTCACATAGGCGCTCAAATGCAATAGATAACTGTTTGATTTTATATGTACAGCCTTGAAGGCCCCCTGAAAAAAAACGCCTGCCCGCTCATGCCTTTTATTGAAATATTTTGTATAACCTGTTCCAAGGCGTTGCATGAATTTTTCAATGCCTCGTTCAGCTGTTTGCTTGAGAATGAAATGGTAGTGATTCGGATTCAGGCAAAAACACACGAAACCAACCAATTTCTTTTTGGATTTGTTTTTTTCTTTTCTGTCGCGAAAAAAATTTTCGTATATACTGCCGATCGGATCGAGTGTATTAAATTCGTCCATACTGCGAAAAAATCTCTGCTTATCCAAATGATCGCTGAAAATTTCCCGTTTGTCCACTCCACGATTGAAAATATGATAATACTCACCTTCAGCCAGCTGTGCTTTTCTCATACTTGAATTATATCATCAAGGAGTTTACTTGGAAACCGAACTTCCAAGTCAAAATAAAAAACGGGACTCCCCGAGTTCACTCTCTGTGAGAGGAAAATCTCGGAAAGCCCCATACTTGTTCCTGACCGCGGCTGGATTATTTCACCAGCTTCTTCTCGGCCTGGTCAAACGCCTCTCCCACGCCGATACCGCCTATGCCGCCGATGGCCGCTTGAGTCCCTGCCATCGCGGGAACACCAATTCCGAGGAAGGGCGCCACAATGCCGGTGGACGCAGCAACAGGCGGAATCACGTTGGCTGCCATCTCGGCCATTTGGGCAATGGGGCCACGCTTTTGGGCCCGTTCACCCAGATAGTTCAGTTTGCTGGGGTCGTAGTATTGGGTGTTACCCGTGAAGCCGGTGAAGAATTCCTTAAGAACGTTGTAGGGATGGAAGAGCAACTGGCTCTTGGCCGTGTTGCCGGCCCGGCATACCTGGGATACGGGGGTCTCGAATTTGGATTTGGTCACATACTTAAATCCTTCCCCCAGGGCCATGATGCCGGTGCCTATCGTGACAAAAGGAGTTAAAATTGCCGTTTTCACCGGACTGGGTAGTCCACGATCTGCATTCGCCACCGGAATCGCCGCTGATTGAGCCTCAGCCCGCCGATCGAGATCCCGCCGGCTTAGGGAATACCTCAAATCGATCACGGTTTTTTCCGCAGCGGCCCGCTGGTCAGCCGCGGCGCTTCTCGCCCTGGCCGCCGCCATCTTGGCGTCCAGATCGGGGAACACCCCCGCACCGACCGTGCCGGCTCCCAGAAACATCGTGGTAATCATCACGCATATCACTTTTACCCAATGCCGCCTCATAGCCACTTCCTCCTTTGCCATTTGGCAAAAAAATCTTTTGCCATTTGGCAAAAAATATCCTCCCCCAAGGGAGATTGTTCATAGTACTTCTGGAATAATAATTAGCACGCTTGAAAATATTGTCAACAGAGATATTTTATTAAGAAGTGTTCTTGACAATATGTAAAATATATTTATTCATCAAAAAGAGTAGCCAAAAATATATTTTTAGAATGAATTACCCAGCCGCAGCAAGCTGCGGGGTATCCTGTTAAAATTTAAACAGCCTGAGTTGATTTGATTGAACT
>MFSH01000018.1:13967-66981 GCA_001784875.1 Candidatus Moranbacteria bacterium RIFOXYB1_FULL_43_19 | reverse complement strand
GGGCGACCATCAGGAAAAAGTTCAATCAAATCAACTCAGGCTGTTTAAATTTTAACAGGATACCCCGCAGCTTGCTGCGGCTGGGTAATTCATTTTTAATCGAACTTGCGTCTTTATTGCACGATCTAGACGATTATAAACTACGTGAGGGGGGTGAAACAGACGAGCCAAAGCGTGCAAAAGAATGGCTCGAAAAACAAAAAGTAAGCCAGGAAATAATATACAATATATTAGGAATAGTCGAAACGATGTCGTTTAAAGGAGCAAAGGTTGATTCGACAATGAAAACTAAAGAAGGAATGATTGTTCAGGATGCAGACAGGCTGGATGCCATAGGAGCAATCGGGATAGGAAGAACATTTGCTTTTGGCGGAGCGAAAGGAAGAGAGATGTATAACCCGGATATAAAACCAGAAATGCACAGCTCGTTCGAGCAGTATAAATCAAGCCAAAGTTCAACAATCAATCATTTTTATGAAAAGTTGCTGCTACTGAAAGATTTAATGAACACTAAAACAGGTCAAGTGATGGCAGAAGAAAGACATAAATATATGGAAGAATTTCTAGGCAGGTTTTTCAAAGAGTGGGAAGGAAAATTATGAAATGCTTTTTTTGTCTATCTCGTGAGTTGCATAAAACTCCCTTTTCACGGGAGTTTTTCTTTACATACTCGCTTTTCAGTGCTAAGTTTATATAAGGATTTCTCAAAGAATATACGAATAATTTTATGAACTCTTTTTCGGCTATCATCCAAGACAATTTGGGATTGAGTGTGATTGGGGCGGTTGTGATCTCTGTCTTGCTTTTGATTTGGAACATATTTTTGCAATTGGACATCAGCCGGATCAAAAAAAACCAGCAGCAATTTTTTTCCGGAAAAAATGGAGTTGACCTCGAAAAAACAATCCTTGAGCACACAAAAAATATCAAAGAGCTCGACAAGGATATCCAAGACCTCTTTGGAATATCAAACCAGATAAATGATCTTGCCAAAAAATCTGTTCACAAAGTCGGCGTGGTTCGCTTCAATCCTTTCAAAGATTTGGGAGGCGACCAGAGTTTTTCAGTAGCGCTCCTTGACGGAGAGAATTCCGGCGTGGTATTCTCTGCCCTTCACACGCGGGAAGGGAATCGGGTCTATTCCAAGCCGGTTGAAAAAGGGCGTGCAGTGAAATATCCGCTGACCGAAGAAGAGCAGGAAGCTATCAAAAGAGCGGACGCGGGCAATAAAGCCGTGAAAAAGGCGTAATTTTAGTATCTAGTATTTTATGGAAGCCACGGAGAAGGTAAAAATTAAGATTCCCTCCTTAGTATCTGTGAAAAAGTTCGCGGAGCTTTTGGGTTTGGGGGTGACAGATGTCATCAAAGAACTCATGAAAAACAAAATTCTGGCAACGATCAACGATGAAATTGATTATGACACCGCAGCGGTGATTGCTTCCGATCTTGGGTTTGAAACGGAGGTTGACCTTGAAGCGACAGGAAGCGGGGCGATGACGCTCGAACAGCTTGACGAAATTTTGAAAAAGGAAAAAGAATCAGGGAAAAATCTCCGGCACCGTCCACCAGTTGTGACAATTCTAGGACATGTTGACCACGGAAAGACAACACTTCTTGATACCATCCGGAAAACTTCTGTTGTTGAAAAAGAGGCAGGCGGAATTACCCAGCACATCAGTGCCTATCAAGTGAAAAAGAAGGGGGAAATCATTACCTTCGTCGATACTCCGGGGCACGAAGCATTTTCGGCGATGCGGGAGCGCGGGGTGAGTTTTGCGGACATTGCCATTTTAGTCGTGGCGGCAGACGACGGAGTGCGTCCCCAAACGGAAGAGGTAATCCAATATCTCAAAGAGAAAAAAATCCCGATGGTGGTAGCGATAAACAAAATTGACAAGCCCAATGCCAACGCGCAAAAAGTGAAACAGGAGCTGGCGGACAGAGAAATTGTGATTGAGGAATGGGGCGGCAATGTGGTTGCGGCAGAAATTTCAGCCAAGCAAAATATTGGCATAGACGAACTTCTCGATATGATTCTTCTTGTGGCCGAGGTAGAGGATTTGCGGGCGGACTACAGAAGGCTGCCTCTTGGAGTTGTTATTGAATCTCATCTTGATCCGCAAAAAGGGAACATTGCCACGGTTTTGGTTCGGACGGGAATCCTGAAGGAGGGGCAGGACGTGCTGGCAGGAACAATCGCCGGACGAGTGAGAAGACTCGAAGATTTCAAAGGCCGGCAAATGAAAGAAGCCGGGCCTTCAACGCCGGTGACAGTCATTGGCCTCAACCAATCGCCGAACGTGAATGATGTTTTGCAGGGGATGGTTGATCTCAAATCGGCGAAAGCTATGCAGAAAGATTTCGGAGCAAACGAAGGCGGCATGAAAAAATTTGATTCGCAGTCAATGCTCAAAAGCATTGAAGACCAAAATGTGAGCCGTCTGAATATCATTCTCAAGACTGACGTTCAGGGGTCGCTTGAAGCGATTGACCAGATTTTGGGAACAATCAAATCAGAAGAAGTTGGAATAAACTATGTCAAACAGGGCGTGGGGGACATCACTGAGTCGGACGTGAAGCTCGGAATCGCCTCGTCTTCTCGGGGGCGAAGCGGGCAAAACTCAGGAGCGGTTGTTTTCGGCTTCAACAGCCAGCCGACTACGGTTGCCAAGCGTCTTGCGGAAGTGAACAATGTAGAAATCAAAACCTACAAAGTGATATATGAATTGGTCGAAGATATCAAAAGAAGGCTCGAAGCAATGCTTGGCGAAGACATCATCCGGACGGATCTCGGAAAGCTGAAAGTTTTGGCGGTTTTCAAAACCGGAAAGGAAGATATGATAGTGGGCGGAAAAGTGACTTCCGGAAAAATGGTAAACGAGGAAAATCTCGAAATTTTGAGAGACGACAAAAGTATTGGGCGCGGAAAGCTTTCCAATCTTCAGCAAAATAAAGTGAATGTCGATGAAGTGAAACAAGGACTGGAATGCGGAATCACATTTTTGGGAGACGCGAAGATAAAAGAAGGCGACATCCTGGTTTGTTTCCACGAGGAAGTTGTGAAGAAAACATTGTAGGCCTTTGGTAACAAGGTTATTGGCGGTGGGTTTGGTCATTAGTCATGGGTCAATGGATATTTTTCATATAACTCAAGACCAATGACTTGTCTCACAGCTCATAACTATTTTCCCAATGACCTATTCGAGAATTGATCGCATCAACGAACTAATCAAAGAAACTCTAGCCGAGATTATTCAGGAAGAAGCCGAGATTTCTCCCGGCGTTTTTTTGACGGTCGTGAAGGTTGACACCTCGAGGGATCTGCGCTACGCTAGGGTGTTTGTCAGTGTTTTCCCAGAAAGGAAATTTCAAAAAACTATCGATCTTTTAAGAAAAAAGATATATTCGATCCAAGGAACACTCAATAAAAAGCTTCACATGAAACCACTGCCGAGAATTGAATTTGTGGCGGATAAAACCGAAGTCGAGGCTGACAAAATCGAGAAATTGCTGAAAGAAATAAAGTAAAGAGAGTGAGAAATTATGAATTATGGATTTGCAAAAGAATTTACCCAACTCAAGAAAGAACTGGAAAAATCCAAGGAGGTCTTGATTGTGGCGCATTCGGCTCCGGACGGAGATACAGTTGGATCCTCCTTCGCTCTCAAGGAGTATCTGGTTTCCAGCCTGGGCAAAAGGGCAACTGTTACCTGTCCTGATTTTTTACCGCAGTATCTCAAGGATTTTTTGGGAAAAGAAAATATCGAAGTTCCGGAAAGTATAAATTTTGAAAAATTTGATTTGATCTTAGGCTGCGATGCTGTCGAACGGGGATTTGAAAAAGTGGTTGTTGAAAAAGGACAAAATCAAAAAATAATTCTGCTTGACCATCATACTACGCTCCGAATGAAAAAAATAAAGCCGGATATTGTTGTAAGTGACGAAAGATACTCTTCCGTCTGTGAAATCATCTTTGATTTTTTTGATTTTCACCGCATTGAAACAAGCAGGAAAATCTCGGAATATCTTCTTCTCGGAATTTTGGGGGATACAGGAATCTTCCAGCATGCCAATACCACTCCGAAAGTAATGGAAATAGCAGCCAATCTTATGAGAAAAGGGGCTTCGCTTTCCAAAATCATCCGTTTAGTTTTCAAAAACAAACATCTCAAGACTCTGAAGCTTTGGGGGCGAGCTATGGAACGGGCAGAAATCAATTCCAAAACGGGAGCCATTGTGTCCTATGTGACAAAACAGGATCTTGAGGAGCTGCAAGGAGATGCCGAGGACATTTCAGGAGTCGCGGAAATACTGAACACCGTTTCGGGAACCAAGTTTTCTTTGGTTCTTTCCGAGCGGGGAGAAAACAAACTGAAAGGGAGTCTTCGTAGCGAGGAGTATAAGAATACGGATGTTTCGGAAATTGCCAGGCTTCTTCGAGGTGGCGGGCACCGGCTGGCAGGAGGTTTTGAAATTAAGGGTAGGCTTGTGAAGGGCAAAGATGGCTGGAAAGTGGAATGAAATAAATCAAAAATCAAATATCAAAAACCAAAATTATTGTGTCCCGCTAGAGCGGGACGATTTATTTTGATATAATTAGTTGCAGAATTTTATATTCAATAAATGAATAGTTATAAAATCCTTGAAGAAAAAATAAAGGCTTGCCGGAAATGCCATCTTCGGGATACTTGCCTGCAGGTTGTTCCGGGGGAAGGAAATTTCGAGGCCGACATTATGTTCATTGGCGAAGGCCCGGGAGAAAATGAAGATAAACAAGGCCGCCCTTTTGTCGGAGCAGCGGGAAAGTTTCTGGAGGAAATGCTTTCTCTGATTGGAAAAAATCGCGAGGACGTTTTCATCGGAAATGTCCTCAAGTGCCGTCCTCCGGGAAATCGTGATCCGCTTCCGGAGGAAGTCAAGGCTTGCTGGCCTTGGATGATGGAACAGATAAAAATAATCAAGCCTAAGCTGGTTGTCCTTCTGGGTCGGCATGCGATGGAAAGATTTCTTCCGGGCCAAAAAATTTCAAAGATTCACGGGCAAGCCATGCGCCGTGAAATTCTGGAGATTGGAAAGCAGGTTTTCTATGTGCTCTACCACCCGGCCGCTGCGCTCTATCAGGGCAGCCTGCGTGAAACTCTCAAAACGGATTTCAAAAAAATCCCGAAAGTGATTGAGGCGATTGAAAAGAACAAAGAAAATAATTTAGATAACAGGGAAAATCGGGAGAGAAAAGATGGAAGAAATAGATTCGAAGAAAAGAAGAAACAAGAAGCGCTGTTTTAGGTTTACATTTTCTCATTTTCACTTTAGATTGTATATATGGCCGCGTGGCGGAGTGGCTACGCAGGGGACTGCAAATCCTCGTACCCCGGTTCAATTCCGGGCGCGGCCTCAAAATTACTTTGCCCGGGTGGTGGAATGGTATACCCCAGCACTATATCACTTAGCGATAAGTGCGGGGCAGGCACGAGGGATATTTAAAAAGCCGAAGTGGCGGAATGGTATACGCGCGAGACTTAAAATCTCGTGGAGCTTGCTCTATGTGGGTTCGAGTCCCACCTTCGGCACTTGTTGTGAGTTTTTACCCCGCATTTGCTTGCATAGTGCGGGGCGAGTCTCACCCCGGGCACACACAAAGTTAAAATGAAAAAGTAAAAATTAAAATTTTTGGTATCGCTTCGGGATGATTATTTATATTTATGACTAAAAGCAATTTATATTTAAAATCGAAACCCACTCTTCGGGATTTTCAGAATTATGTTGCTGAAATGGTTAAAGAGCGAGGTTTTGACAATGAGAAATTGCCGGAAGTATTTATGTTGTTTATCGAAGAATGTGGTGAGATGGCAAAGGCAATTCGAAAAAAACATAAGCATATCAAGAGCCATAAAGATTCAAATAATTTTGAACTTGAACACGAGATAGCGGATGTTTTTATGTATCTTCTTGATATCTGTAATTATCTTGATGTTGATCTGGAAAAAGCTTTTCGTGAAAAGGAGGAGATAAACAAAAATAGAATTTGGAAGTGATGGAAAAAACGAACAAAAAAAATTTGATTCTCACCGCTGACGATTTTGGAAAAAGCGGGCAGGCGAACAAAAATATTTTGCGCCTTACTGAAGCGGGAAAACTCGATCGAGTTTCGGTGATGATTGAAGGCGATTTCAGCGAAGAGGAAATCAAGAATCTTTTGGGTTCGGGCGTGAAACTGGACATTCATTTTGAGCTTATTTGGCAAAAAAGAAGAAGGAATCTTCTCGAAGACAACACTTTGAGACAGGGAATTGTTTTTTTGGTAAATTATTTTTGGGGCGATTGGCCGGTTCCGGAGCATCCTCGAAGCGGGAAAGTTTCTGTCGAGCGGGAATGGAGGGGACAGATCGAAAAATTTCGAAAAATTTTCGGCCGATCGCCAGACGGAATAAGTTCGCATGAACATACCCACTATTTTCCGGCCTACTTCAAAATTGCCCTTGATCTGGCAAAAAAATATGACATCAATTCCATCCGTTTTGGAAAAAAAGGTTTTCTGGGAGAGCGGAACAGCGTAAATTTCATCCTGAAAATTTTGCACTGGCCGAATAGAAAAAAGTTCTTTCGGTCGGGAATCTCTTCTTCTGATTATTTCGCGAGCCTGGACTGGACAAAAGATTTCGACGGATTTTTGAAAAATATTCCAGACGGAGAAGCAGAAATTTCCTGCCATCCGGAAAGAGAGAGCGAATATAATTTAATCAGCAATTTCATAAAATGAATATCTGGATTTATACCTTGGCAAGCGTAACAATAATCAGCCTGGTTTCACTCGTTGGTGTTTTTTCCTTGTCTGTTGGGAAAGAAAAGTTGAGAAAAATGATTGTTTTTCTTGTCAGCTTCGCCGCCGGTGCGCTTTTTGGAGATGCGATAATTCATCTTCTTCCCGAATCATTCGAGGGGATAAAATCAAGCTTCACGGTTTCCCTTCTTGTTTTGCTGGGCATAATCTTCTTTTTTGTTCTTGAAAAATTCATCCATTGGCGGCATTGCCACGTACTGGGATCCGAGGAACATCTTCATCCGGTGGTTTCCATGAATATTATCGGAGATTTTGTCCATAATTTCATCGATGGGGTGATCATTGCCGGGAGTTTTTTGATCAGCATCCCGCTTGGAATCACAACTTCAATAGCAGTCATTCTTCATGAAATTCCGCAAGAAATTGGAGATTTTGGAGTGCTTCTTTTCGGGGGACTTACGGTTCGAAAAGCGCTTCTTTTCAATTTTCTTTCTGCAACTTCCGCGATAGTGGGCGCTTTCCTGGTCCTTTTAGCCGGTCCGCATCTTCAGGAAAAAATCCTTTTTCTTCTTCCTGTGACTGCCGGTGGATTTCTTTATATTGCCGGATCGGACCTCATTCCCGAGCTCAAGCACGAAACTAAAATAGCTACCTCAATCGGGCAGCTGGCAGCAATTCTTCTCGGAATTGCGGTCATGGCAAGTTTGCTTTTTCTTGAATAAAAAATCTCACTTCAGTATCTCGAGCAGATTTTGTCCTGTCATTTCCGGCGGGATTCGAAGATTCATTGCAGAAAGCACGGTTGGCGCAACGTCCCCCAGAATTCCTCGGACGTTGTTTTTGCTTCCCATAATTTCAGATTCCGACCTTTGGCGTTGTTTTTCGGGGGCGACATACCAAAACGGGACAGGGAAGACAGAATGTTCAGTATCAGGCTCTTCCGTTCGGGGATTGGCCAATTCCTCAGCGTTTCCATGGTCAGCCGTGATAAAAAGGCTTCCTCCCATTTTCAGCACTTGGGGAACTATTTTTCCAAGGCAAACGTCGACAGTTTCAATCGCGGAAATTGCCGCTTGCATATTTCCCGTGTGTCCCACCATGTCCGGATTTGCAAAATTCACGAGCACAAAAGAATATTTTCCTTTGCCTAATTCCTTGATGATTCTTTCCGTGAGAGCCGGGGCGCTCATTTCCGGCATTTTGTCATAAGTGGACACTGACTGGGAAGGAATGAGAATCCGCTCTTCATTGGGGAAAGGTTCTTCTCGTCCGCCGTTGAAAAAATAGGTAACATGGGCGTATTTTTCTGTTTCAGCAATCCGCAGCTGATGAAGTCCGGCCCGGCTCACAACTTCGCCCAGACCGTTGGTTATGCCAACGGGAGGAAAAGCGACTCGGGCGGGGAGACTGTCTTCGTATTGAGTCAGACAGACAAATTCCAGATCGGAAAGATAATTCTCCCTTTTGAATTTGGTAAAAGTCGGCAGGACAAAAGCTTTGGTGAGCTGCCGGGCGCGATCCTCGCGAAAATTGAAAAAAATAACCGAATCTTTTTCTTTTATTGTTCCCAATTCCCCTTTTCCGTCATCAATAAGAGTCGGTTCGACAAATTCATCCGTTATGTTGGCACTGTAGGATTTTTGGATGGCTTCAAGGGCGCTTTTCTCTTTTTTTCCCTGACCCAGTACAAAAAGATTGTAAGCTTTTTCCGTCCGGTTCCAATTATCGTTCCGGTCCATGGCAAAATATCTTCCCGTGATCGAAGCAATTCTCCCGCAGGAATATTCGGAAATTCGGGTTTCGATGTCGCCGATTATTTTCTGTCCCGATTTTGGCGGGGCATCCCGCCCGTCCGTGAAAATATGCAGAAATACTTTTTCCAGTCCGCTTTTTTTGGCGAGCTCGATGAGGGCATAAAGATGGTCAAGGGAGCTGTGCACTCCGCCTTCCGAGGCCAGTCCCATAAGATGGAGGGCGCTTCCGTTTTTTTTGACGTTTTCTGCGGCAGCCAGAAACTCCTCGTTTTTGAAAAAAGTTCCATCCTGGATAGAAAGGGTGATGCGGGGAAGATTTTGGTATATAACCCGGCCGGCTCCCAGTGTTAGATGTCCCACTTCGGAATTTCCCATTTCTCCCCACGGGAGGCCAACAGAAATTCCCGAGGCCTGAAGGAGCGTCTCGGGATAAAAACGCGTGATTTTGTCGATAGTCGGTGTTTTGGCCTGCGCGATGGCGTTTCCCTCAAAAGAGGAATTTTCTCCCCAGCCGTCGAGAACGATAAGAAAGACAGGTTTGATCATTTTTGTCAGCAGCCGCTAAAATATATTATTGTTTCCTAATTTTATCACAAAATGGTTGGCTTTGACAAAAAAACAATCTTAAGGTATCATTTATTTTGTTATTAAATTAATCACAAAGCTTCAATTGGTAACAGATTTAGTATCTAGTATTTAGTATTGTGCCCGCCTGCAAAAATGTTGCAATTTCGGGCAGGTATTTAGTATTTTTATTGGGCATTATCTAAATAGGCTAAAAACTACGAAAACTAAGTTCATCAACAAGAATGACAATTATGTGTTATCAGCTGAATAGCGCGAAAAATTATGGAATTAAGTTTCAGCCTTCTTTTTATTGGAATTTTGAGTTTAGCAGTCGGCTCGGTTCTGGGGTATTTGGCCCGCCAGTCAATTGCTAAGAAGCAGCTCGGCACAGCCGAAGGAAAAGTGAATAAACTGCTCACCGACGCTGAAGCCCAGGCCCAGTCTACTTTGCTTGAGGCAAAAAACAAGGCGGTCGAAATTCTGGAGGAAGCCAAAAAAGACGAAAAGAAGCGCCAGGAGCAGATTTTCCGGCTGGAAAAAAGAATTGAATCGCGCGAGGAAAATCTGGACCGGAAATTGGACGAAGTTGAACGAGGAAGAGACCTTCTTATCAAAAAAGCGGAAGAAATCAAAAAAATCAGGAAGGAAACAGAGGCGGCTCGCCAGGAACAGCTCAAAAGACTCGAAAAAATAGCCAATCTTTCCAAGGAAGATGCCAAAAAAGTCCTGCTCCAGCTGGCTGAAGAACAAAATAAGGAAATTCTGGCCAAACAAATCAAAAAAATGGAGCAGCAGAATCACGAAGAGCTGGTGAAAAAGGCGCGCGATATCATGACGTCGGCTCTCCAAAGATACGCCGGGAGCCATGCCGCGGAAACGACTACATCAACGGTTTCCATACCATCGGATGAAATAAAAGGAAGAATCATCGGCCGCGAGGGAAGAAACATCAAGACACTGGAGCGCCTCACAGGAATTGAAGTGATTGTTGACGATACGCCGGAGGCAATTGTCCTTTCCGGATTCAATCCGGTCCGGCGCGAGATCGCCAGGATTGCCGTTGAAAAATTGATTGAGGACGGCCGGATTCACCCGACCAGAATCGAAGAAGCGATTAATTTTGCCAAAACGGAGGTGAACAACAAAATCAAAGAAGCCGGGGAAGCGGCGGCCTATGACGTCGGAATAGCAGGGCTCGATCCGAAACTCATCCAGATTTTGGGGAGGCTCCGATTCCGGACCAGCTATGGTCAGAATGTTCTTCTCCATTCTCTTGAGGTGGCGCATCTGTCTGGGGCTCTTGCGGCAGAATTGGGAGCCGATGTGAGTGTGGCCAAAAAAGCTGGTTTGCTTCACGACATCGGAAAAGCCATTGATCACGAAGTGCAGGGAACGCACATCGAGATCGGGATGAATATTCTCAAGAAATTCGGCATTGGAAACGCGGTGATCAACGCCATGAAATCACACCACGAGGATTTCCCTTTTGAAAGCAATGAAGCGATGATCATTGCAGCAGCGGACGCTCTTTCTGCTTCACGTCCTGGGGCAAGAAAGGACACCCTGGAAGATTATCTGAAGCGCCTTGGGGACCTTGAAAATGTGGCTCAATCCTTTCCGGCTGTTGAAAAATCATATGCCATTCAAGCTGGACGAGAGATCAGAGTATTTGTGAAGCCCGAAGAAGTCGATGATCTTGGAGCGATCAAGCTGGCGCGGGAAATCGCAGATAAAATTGAAGACGAACTCAAATATCCGGGAGAGATCAAAGTGAATGTTCTTCGTGAAACAAGAGCCGTGGAAATGGCGAGATAAAATTTCATGTAACATTAAACACGTAACACATAACACAACATGAAGAAGTTTTGTTCCATGGTATGTGTTATGTGAAGGCGAAGGTGTTAATATAAATTTGGCTTATTTGAGGGAAAATATTATAATATACATACCTTAAGGGATAACCTAGAAAGCGGGGTGTAAAATGGCAACTGATATAAACAAAGAAGCGCTGGTCGAGATGGTGGCCAACAAAATTGGGCAAACAAAAAAGGAAGTGGAAATTGTGGTTGATGCGGTGGTTGACACGATAACAGACGCGCTTCATGGTGATCGAAAAGTGACGATTGCCGGCTTTGGAACTTTCAAGGTGACTCACCGGGCCGCACGGGAGGGAATCAACCCGCAAACCAAGCAGAGGATAACCATTCAGGCGGTAAACACCCCGAAATTCACGGCCGGAAAACGCCTAAAGGAAGCAGTGCGATCTCAAAAGACAGCCGAGGCAGCTCCGGTGCAAGCGGAAACGGCTTTTACGCAGTAATGAATTTAGATTCAGGAAATTTTTGTATATATCCTTTGCCCCGCTTTTTTCGTGGGGCAAAGTTTTTGTCGGAGTGTCGTATACCGGCAGTACGCGTGCTTTGGGAGCACGTTGACTGGGTTCGATTCCCAGCACTCCGAAAAAGTTGATAAAAAATAATTTTTCAATTAGGATTTTGGCATAAGCGGGTGTTGTATAATGGCTATTACATCAGGTTTCCAACCTGAGGACGAGGGTTCGATTCCCTTCACCCGCTCAAATTTTCTTGATTTATATGAATTAGTGTGCTATAATATATGCAATGGAACGGGTGAAGTCCCGTTCTTTTGCTTTGTATCCTGTGCAAATCCGTGAATAAATGATAATGCGCCAGCCAAAGGCTGGTCCGCCTTTGGCGGAAATTGCGAATCGACAGGTATGAAAAAGGGGAAAAACAAAAAGGAAAAAAAGGCAGACAAAAAAAATCCAAAAAGGCCTTCCACGCCCGAAGATTTTTTCTTTGGCTTTTTGGTATCAGTTTCGCTCGTTTTTGCTTTTCTATGTTTTTTAAGTGTGGCCGCAATTCCAGTTTCCCTTCCTCAAGTGACAGAAGCGAAAGGATCCGCCGCTAAAGAAAAAAACATCAGAAAATTAGTAAAAGGCTATCCGATTGAGGAAATGGCATCCCATATTGCCAGAAAAGACAAAAAAACAGCCGCTTTTTTGGTGGCCATCGCGAAAAAAGAGAGCAACTGGGGCATATATTCTCCGGAAAAGAATGGAAAAAGCTGTTATAACTATTGGGGATACCGGGGTCCGGAAAATCCGACTTCGTCGGGATACAGCTGTTTTTCCTCTCCGCGTCACGCTGTGAACGTGGTTGGAAAAAGAATCAAAAATCTGGTTGCCCAGAAAGTGGACACTCCGCGCGAGATGGTCATGTGGAAGTGCGGAGATGCTTGTACTCGATCCGGCGCGCGCGGTGAAGCCAAATGGGTCCGGGACGTAGGATTTTATTATAAAAAAGTTCTGTGATAACAAAGCAAATATAAATATATGGGCGTAAGAAGTATTTTTTCTCACAAAAAAAAGCTTTCGCAGAGAGAGTATGGAAGATTGTATTCCAAGGACTTTGTTCCTGTCGTATAGGGGGGTGTTAAGCTATCGGAGTGTATTTTTTTATCTGGCAGCTCTTGTCTTTTGGTTTGTCTTTTTTACAATTCTTGGATTCGTGATCTTATTTATCTCTCTTTCTCTATTTGAATATTTACTAAGCAGCAGGCCTATTTTTGTCGGGCAGCGGATTGGAATTATCTTTTCTTTATTTTTTGTTTTCAGCAAAAGAGGCAGAGAAACTTTAAGGGCAGACTCGCGAGACATAACGAATAAGTATAAAAAGAGGCCGGATGGAAACACGGATATAAACTTCTCATCTTTTGTGCCAGATAATACAGGGAAGACTACCGATTTCTTATTCAACGGAGCTGATGTTTTCATTATTTTAGATAAATATGGTGCTGCTCTATCGGCCATCGAGCGGGAAAATCATCGAAGTGGCCAATCTCACTTCCGGAAACCGCGCCGAGCCTTCCGTAGAAGATCCGGAAGTGAGTAATTCCCAAAATCAATGACACTCCGCTGGCATATCGGCGGAGTTTTTTTATTGTTTACCTATTCGTGATAGTATGACATAATTGCAACAGGAAAAGACGCTTCTTGCATAAGAAATAAAAAACAAAACCCATGTCCATACGCTACAAAATTCCTTTGCTCTTGAGCATTGTTTTGGTCGGCCTTGTTTTGCTGAATATGGCTCTTTCCTGGAAAATAATCTTGCCCAGTTTCAGGGAAATTGAGATTGAAAAGGCTAAAACCAATGTTGGGCGCGTCACGGAGGCCTATTACCACGAACTTGAAAATTTGAGTTCCGTGGTTTCTGATTGGTCCAATTGGGACGACACCTACCAATTTGTGACTGACGAAAACAGCGAGTATGTCGAAAGCAATCTCACGGATACAACTTTTGAAAATCTCAAAATCGATTTCATAATTTTTGCCAATTCTGAAGGCAAGGTGGTTTTCCAAAAGGGATATAATTTCAACGAAGGCCAGCCAATCACTGATTTTGGCGGCTGGTCCGAACATCTGAAAACGGGCGAGTTGCTCACGGATTATGACGAAAACAAATCGAAAACGGGGCTGATTTCGGCGGCCGGAGGAGCAGTGGTTTTTGCTTCTCATCCGATTCTGAATTCTCTCGCGGAAGGTCCCAGCCGGGGAACTTTGATTTTCGCGAAATATTTTGGCGCGAAAGAGATTGAAAAACTGGCCCAGTTGACCAGGCTGGACATAAATATTGACCCTGTCGCCCAAGTCGCGGAGCAGAAAGACAGGAAGGCGTTGGAAGCCCTGATTGTCGCGAAAAATCCGGTCGAGATTTCCGAAATCAGCGAAAAAGAACTTAGGGGATATTCGCTGATAAAAGACATCTACAACCAGCCGGCGCTTCTTCTGGGCATCAATTTTTCGAGAGATATATATCAGCAGGGCTCAAAGGCGGTTGGCTATTTTTTGATTATTTCGGCTGCCGGCGGCCTGACTGTTTTGGCAATAGTCGGCCTGCTTTTGGGAGTCTTGGTGCTGGGGAGAATTTTCAACTTCAACGCGAAAATTGCCGAAATCGCCCAAAGCAAGAATTTTTCGAAGAGGATCGTTGTGAATGGCGGCGACGAGATATCCAGCATGGCCGCCAATGTCAATTCGATGCTTGAATCTCTCGAGCGAGCGTCTTCCGAAACCGAAGCTGAACATCAAAAGGCCCAATCCTACCTCAAGGTAATGGCAAGCATGTTTGTGGCGCTGGATTCAAGCGGAAATGTCTCTTTTGCCAACCAGAGCGCCAAAGAAATCTTGGGTGTGGCCACTGACGAAGAAATCATCGGCAAGAATTGGCTTGACAATTTCGTTCCGCAAAAAATACGGCCGGAAGTGAAAAAAGTGTTCAACGATACAATCGCGGGGGAAAAGAAAAGCGATTATTATGAAAATCTGGTTTTGACGAAAAAAGGAGAGGAAAGGCTGATTGCTTGGCACAATACTATCTTGAAAGACGGGGGAGGAAACGTGATCGGAACGGTTAGCTCCGGAAACGATATCACCCAATACAGGGAGCAGTCTGAAAAAGAAAAAGAACAATCCGAGGATTTAAAAAAGGCAAACGAGCTGATGATGGGACGGGAAATGAGAATCATTGAGCTTAAAAAAGAGGTCGAAGAGTTGAAGCAGCGATTGGAGCAAAATGGGCGAAAAACATAACCTTTTGAAAAATAGGACTTACGCGAATCACACTCAAAAGCGTAGGTTCTGAACGAGATGGACGAAATAAAAAGAAAAAATTTTTTTCGGAGAATGATTTCCGTCTTCGCGAGGATTGAATTCAAGTTTTTCGTTTTGTTTGCCTTTCTTTTTCTTTTGGGGTGGCCTTTTCTGGCAGGGGCAGGCGACAGGTCTTTCCTTTTTTATTTTGTTTATTATTTCTCCGTGTGGCTAGCGCTGGAACTTTTTTTGATTTTGGAGAGCGTGGAGAAAAACGAGAAAAACAAAAATGATTAATCCGTTGATCATAGTGGAAATAACTCTGGTTTATTTCGCCGCGCTGTTCGCGGTCGCGTATTTCGTCGAGAAAAAATATACCCAAGATAAAAATTTCACTGACAACGCGGTCGTATACACTCTTTCGCTGGCAATTTATTGCACGGCCTGGACTTTCTTTGGAAACGTAGGCCTTGCCTCAACAACCAGTTTTTTGTTTTTGGGCGTTTATATCGGACCAACCCTGTTTTTCATTTTTTGGAAAGAAATAATCAGCAAAATTCTCAAATTGAAAGAGAAATACGCCGTGACAAGCATCGCCGGCCTCTTGTCGCTGCGCTACGGAAAATCGCAGTCCGTCGCGGTGCTAGCCACGCTGATCGCTCTTGTCGGAATCGTCCCCTATCTCTCCCTTCAGCTCAAGGCGATTTTCTCTTCCTACGCTTTTGTCACCACCGGAAGCGTCATCCACACCAATCGGGCGCAAATTGACTGGGCATTGCTGTCTATCATTGTGATCTTCATCATTTCTTTCGGGATGAGGAAGCTGGACCAGACAGAAAGGCATCCGGGTTTGGTCATGGTGGTTGCTATCCAATCGGTCGTGAAGCTGGCGGCGTTTCTAGCTGTCGGGATATTCGTCACCTATTTTCTCCATAACGGCTTTGGCGACATATTTTCGCAGATCGCGGCCAATGAGAAAATTTTGTCTTCCTTGCGGGCCAACGCTCCTTCGCCGTCCCTTTTTCTCGCTTACACTATTTTGTCAGTGTCGGCCATTATGTTTCTCCCCCGCCAGTTTCATATGGCAGTGGTGGAAAACTCGAACAAAAAACACTTACGCACGGCCGTCTGGCTTTTGCCCCTCTATCTCATTGTCATCACGGTTTTTGTTTTCCCGATAGCTATGCACGGTCTGCTGCACGGGCACGATGCCAGTGTTGCCGACAACTTTATTCTGCATATACCCTTGAGTCACGGCAGTCAGTGGATTTCACTTCTGGTTTTCATTGGCGGGATCTCAGCCGCTTTCAGCATGATTTTGATTTCCGGAATCGCAATTGCGTCAATGACTACCAACTATCTAGTGGCTCCGATCATTGAAAAAACAAAATGGCTGAGTTTCTTCCGCCATCGTCTTTTGCTTGTCCGCTGGTTGGCGGTCATCGCGCTGATGCTCATCGCTTATGTCTTCGAAATAAAAATAGGGTCGTCCCACGTTCTGGTGAAAATCGGCATGATTTCTTTCGCCGCGGTTTTACAGTTTGCCCCGGCCACGATCGGCGGACTTTATTGGAAAAAATCCGGCCGGACCGGCGCTCTCATTGGGATGGCCGCCGGATTTCTCGTCTGGTTCTATACCTCACTTTTTCCGGCTTTGGTGAGAAGCGACTGGCTAAACATGTCGATTCTTTCTGACGGGCCCGGGGGAATCCGGTTTTTGAGGCCGGAAAACCTTTTTGGAATCACCAGTCTTGATCCTCTGGCGCTCACGGTTCTCTGGAGCATGATTTTCAACGTCGGATTTTTCATTGTCGGGTCCTTGTTTTTTGGGCAGAGCGAAAAGGAAAAACAAACCATTCCCGATTTTTTCGGCGACGGAGAAAAAAGGAACTATTTTTTGGCAGGAGCCGCTCTTCAAGAAAAGAAAATCAATCTGGAAGAAAAAAAGAAAATTGTTGCTTCTATTTTCGGAAAATACGTGAGTGAGGGCGAGGCTCTGAATTTGGCGGAACAATGCCGGGAAAAAGCAAATATTGAAAATACAAGCGAAATCACCCTTGACGAGCTTATTGAGTTCAACAGCGCGACGGAAAGAACACTGTCCAGCTATATTGGCGCTCCGGCGGCAAACGTAGCCGTTTCCGAGGAAAAATTGATCAGCGAAGAAGAAACGGAGCACCTTTCCGCGCTTTATGCTCAAAAGGCGGCCGAACTGAAATTGACGCCCAAAGAGCTCCATGAAAAAATCGACTACTACGCGGAAAAGGAAGAATTGCTGAAGAAACAGAGCGCGGAGCTTGAGAAAATAGTGAAAGAGCGGACGAAAAACCTGGAGGAAAAAAACAAAGAGCTGGAAAATTCAAAAAAGGCGATGTTGAATCTTCTGGAAGATTTCAAGGAAGCGCAAGAAAAAGAGCGGCTCGCTCACGAATCAGTCGCTCTGCAGAAGGAGCGCGCGGAAAGCATATTGAACTATCTGCAATCCATTGCCGAAGCCGTTTTTGCCACGGATGTTTCGGAAAACATAGTCTTTATAAACCGCACCGCTAAATCATTGCTCCCAAAGGAGACGCGGGATCAAGTGGAACTGCAAAAAGCCCAAGACACCTTTCAGTTCGTCGAGGAAGAAGGAAACAAGAAAAAGCCTGTTTATCCCGTCATGTCTTCTCTCGAGCACAGCAGCTCGTTCAAGTTCCCAAAAAACAGCTATCTGCGTACTGGACAAAAAGACATTCCTATTGATGGAATCTGCTCTCCGTTTGCCAAGGGTGGAAAAAACCTGGGAGCCATTTGCGTGTTTCAGGATATCACCGAGCGCCATAATCTCGAAAAAGAAAAGGACGATTTTCTCTCAATCGCGGCTCATCAGCTGCGGACCCCCCTCTCCGGTATTCGCTGGATGATTGAGTCGCTCCTGGAGGGCGACGACGGAGAACTTCCCACGGAAGCCCAAAAGACTCTTGATCAAATTTATGAAAATAATCAGCGCCTGATTGTCCTCATCAATGACCTTTTGGACGTTTCCAAAATCAACATGGGAAAATCAAAAGAAGATCCTATTTCCGTCAATATCTGCGAAAAGCTCAAAGATGCAGCGGAAAGTATGGCGGGACTGGCGAAAGAGCGGCACGTATCCATTTCTTACGAAAAAATATGCGCGCTAAACCCTATAGTCGAGATCGGACCCAGGCATTTTTTTCAGGTATTGCAAAATTTGATATCCAACGCCGTCAAATACACTCCCAAAGAAGGAAGTGTGAAAGTTTCCGTGGATTTCAAAGAAAATAAAGTGACCATCAGCGTTTCCGACACCGGCATCGGCATTCCTAAGGACGAACAAGACAAAATATTCAAAAAGTTTTTCCGGGCTTCGAACGCCGCGCTCAAAGAAACCGAAGGTTCCGGTCTGGGCTTGAGTGTGGTAAAATCATACATAGAAGAAGCCGGAGGACGAATTTGGTTTGAGAGCCGGGAGAGGAAAGGGACGACATTTTTTGTTGAGCTCCCGGTGGCTAAGGCATCTTAGCCTGTTTCGAGGCGCTATGGGCTAACAATTTTTCAAATTTAAATGATCCGTACCATAAGCATTAAAGATAAAGATTATGGGCAACAACATGCAAATCCAAAGTGATTCCAT
The DNA here is from genome assembly GCA_001784875.1 of Candidatus Moranbacteria bacterium RIFOXYB1_FULL_43_19. Classification (GTDB taxonomy): domain Bacteria; phylum Patescibacteriota; class Minisyncoccia; order Moranbacterales; family UBA11712; genus UBA11712. Next base: position 48,628 of record MFSH01000018.1, on the reverse strand, counting down.
CGGTTTGATAACCGATAAGCGCTTGAAAATAGAAGCTGAACTGGTTTTGGACTGCCTTGACCAGGAAATTCTTATCATTTCGAAAGACTTTGAGATACTTTTTGCCAATGCCACATTCCTGGAGAAGACAGGAAGGAGCAAAGAAGAAGTGCTGGGAAAATTTTGCTACGCAATGACGCACAACAGGACGAGTAAGTGTGAACCTCCGAGAGATCCCTGCCCGATTGAAAAGCTGACCCAAACCAGCCAAACGGCGGTTGAAGTCCACACGCATCTAGACAAAGAGGGCAAAGAATTTCTTGTCAATGTGGTGGCGTCGCCAATCGTCCAGAAAGGAAAGCACATTGGTTATCTGCATCTTGCCATGCCAGTGAAGAGCAAGGTTCTTCAGAAATCTGACATGGAGACCGCCCTGAAAAGATCCCAATATATCCTGGAAGTGATTGACTTGTATCAAAAACAGATGACCGAGTTGAAAAGAAAGGCGGAAGAAATAAGAAAAACAAAGGAGCAGCTCGAGAATAAAATAGTTGAACTTGAGAGGTATAACACGCTTACCACCGGCAGGGAGCTTAAGATGCTGGAGCTGAAAAAGAGAATTCGAGAACTGGAAGCAATGCCTGCTTCTCAATAATTAATTTTTTTATATAACATGGAAAATAACATCCCGGAAAAGAAGAAACCTCTGGTGCTGGTTGTCGAAGACGATGTTTTTCTTTTAAATGTCCACAAAAAAAAGCTGTCCAAAGAAGGATTCGAGGTGCTTGTCGCCGGAAACGGCAACGAAGCGCTCTCGCTTGCCCGAAAAAACAAACCGGATATTATCCTTCTCGACCTCATTATGCCGGCGAAAGACGGTTTTCAGGCTCTCAAGGAGCTGAAAGCTGATCCCGAGCTGAAAGACATCAAGGTTGTTGTTCTTTCAAATCTGGGCCAAGAAGAGGACAAGCGAAGAGCGATGGAAGCGGGGGCGCTTGGTTATATCGTGAAAGCCAATGTTTCTTTCCGCGAAATCATAAATCAAGTCAGGCGCCATCTTGGTATAGCGCAAGCGTAAGACAAGCCCTAGGGTGGAAACGAAGACAACTTCAAAACAAAAATGAAACTGGACAATCAGACGATAAAATCAGCCCTTCTTGATGGCGATTATCTCTCCGAGGAAAAAGTTTCGCAGGCCGATAAATTCGCCGAGAGCCGCAACATTTCTCTTGCCGAGGCGATTTTTTCGCTTGATCTCATCAAAAAAGACTATCTCGGCCAGGCTCTGGCCGAAAAATTCAATTTGCCTTTCTGCAACATTGAGAGCCAAAGTCCCGCCGCTGAAGAAGTTTTGAAAATTCCGGAGGAGATCGCCAGAAAATTCAAGGTCGCGCTCATTTCGGAGAAAGATGGTCGGGTTCTCATCGCCGTTCCCGCTCCGCCGGATCAGGAACTGGTGGCGGTGATCGGGAATGTCTTTCCGGGGAAAACCGTTTCTTTCGTTTTTTCTTTTCCTGAAGACATTGAAAAGCTTTTTATTTTCTATCGCCGGCCGCTCACCACCCGTTTCGCCGAAATTGTCCGGACGCAGGAAAGAGTGGCGCCGGAAATCATCGATGAAATCATAAAAGACGCCCTGCTTTTTGAAGCTTCCGATATTCATTTTGAACCCCGTGGAAAAAAAGTCATTATCCGTTTTCGTATCAGTGGAGTTCTTTATGTTGCCGGTATGATTCCGAAAGAATACTATCTCAACATCCTCAACCGAATCAAAGTTTTGGCGAATCTCCGGTCTGACGAGCACAACCGGACGCAGGACGGAGCCATAAGATACCAAACAGGCGGGAATTTTCTGGATATCCGCGTTTCCATTGCTCCCACCGTAGAGGGCGAAAAGGCGGCCATGCGGATACTGGCAAGGCATGTCCACATCCTCTCCCTTTCTGATCTTGGTTTTTCCCCCGAGAAGCAGGAGCTAATTTCAAAAGCCATCCAAAAACCGGCCGGGATGATTTTGGTGAGCGGCCCGACCGGTTCGGGAAAGACGACGACGCTTTACACCATTCTTAAAAATCTCAACACGCCGGAGGTGAACATCACCACAATTGAAGATCCGGTCGAATACAAAATTTCTGGCATCAACCAGATTCAGGTGAACACTGAAACCGAACTGACTTTCGCGCGGGGTCTGCGGTCCATCGTCCGCCAGGATCCGAATATCGTTCTCGTCGGAGAAATCCGTGACACGGAAACGGCCGAGATTTCCGTGAACGCGGCGCTCACGGGACACCTGATGCTTTCGACGTTCCACGCTGTTGACGCGGCGACCACCATCAGCCGCCTTCTCTATATGGATATTGAGCCTTCGATTTTATCCTCGACGCTCGAACTCATCATTTCCCAGCGGCTGGTGAGAAAAATCTGCCCGGCCTGTCGCCACAGCCTGACGGCTGACCAAGAAAAGCTGAAAAACGACCTTATGCATCCCGAGAGATATTTTCCTGGTCCGACCGCCACGCTGTATGAAGGAAAAGGATGCAATGCCTGCCAGGGGATGGGTTACGCGGGCCAGACAGCCATTTTTGAGGTGATGCCCATCACCAGCGAAATCAGGGAACTGATACTCAAAAAACCGGCGGCATCAGAATTTGCGGCTCTGGCCAAAAAGCAGGGCTTGCATTCGTTTTTTGAAGACGGTATAGAAAAAGTGCGAAGCGGAGTGACGACTCTCAAAGAACTTTTGCGGGTGGCCACGCCGCCGGAGGAGTAGAGAATTTTCTAAAACACTGAAGATTCCATTTTTTCACTCACCTTCAGCCTGCACCAATTTACCGCTATTTATATTAGTGCCATTGGATCAGCTAAAAGTCTTAATAACGAAAAATTGGTGCGGGGCAAGAAGTCACTCGCAATTCTTCAGTAATTTTAAATTCTAAATGCCCAAAGAAAAAAAACAAAATTCGCGCGTCGAACAAAGTATCCGTTTTCCGAAATTTGGCTTGCGGGAAGAAAAAAAATATTTCATCGAAAATTTGGGGATGCTCTTGGGCGCCAACATCAATCCGGATACGGCTCTTGAGATAATCGAGTCCGGGACAAAATCCCCGCGGATGAAGCGAGTGCTTCATTTTCTGCAAAGTGAAATCGGAAAGGGGACTCCGCTTTGGCTTGCTCTCCAAAAGTCGGGAATTCTGGCCGAGCGCTACATCACTTTGCTGCGAATTGGTGAGCAAACCGGAAAAATCGTTGAAAATTTGAACATTTTGAGCGACCAGGAGCAAAAAGAGCACGATTTTCGCTCAAAAATACGTTCCGCTACCCTATACCCGGCCTTTGTTTTGTGTTTGGCGGTTGTTTTGGGGCTGGGCATCAGCTGGTTCATCTTGCCGCGCCTCGCGTCCGTTTTTTCACAGATGAACATTCCGTTGCCGCTTCTCACCCGCATCTTGATAAAAGTCGGGACGTTTCTCACTCGCTGGGGAAAAATTGCCATTCCCGCCTTTTTTGCCTTTTTGCTTTTTTGGATTTTTTTCCTCTTTGTTTTCAAAAAAACAAAATTTCTCGGACAGGCGTTTCTTTTCCGGCTGCCGGGAATAAAAAAAGTTATCATGGAAACAGAACTGGCTCGTTTTGGGTATCTTTTAGGAACCCTCCTTAAAACAGGCATTCCTCTGGTTGAATCTCTTGAATCTCTTGCGGAAGCGACCAACTCTTACGCTTATAAAAAATTGTATTCCTATTTGAGTCAAGGCACCGAGGAGGGTATGTCCTTTGCTCAAAATTTCGCGTCTTATCCAAAAACAGGAAAATTGATCCCGCCGTCGGTCCAGTATCTCATCATGGCTGCCGAGCAGTCAGGAAAGCTTCCGGAGGCCTTTCTTTCCATCGGGCAAAAATTTGAAGCCCAGGCGGAAGTGACAACGAAAAATCTCACCACGTTTCTCGAGCCGATTCTCATCATCACCATCTGGCTGGGAGTGGTTTTCATCGCTCTGGCCATCATCATGCCGATATATAACTTAATCGGGGGAATCAATCGCTGACGGGCTAAATTGATAAAACATTTCTTCTATGATCCGGAGCAAAAATCGGCACAGCCAAAAAGGCTTTACGCTTCTCGAGATTATACTTACGATTGCTCTTATTGGTATTTTGACAGGTGCGTTTTTCGCGACTTTTCGCAATTTTCAATTTGGAAACGATATGGACGTGGCCGTTTCGGGTATCGTCCAATCCGTCCGGCGGGCCCAGCTTCTGTCACAGGGGGTTTTTGGCGAAGACGATTGGGGAGTCAAAATTTTTGAAGACCGGCTTGTGATTTTCAAAGGCGAAAGTTTTGCGGGTCGTGACACCTCCAAGGACGAAACGCTGGAATTTTCCGCTCCCTTTTTCGTTTCCGGGCTTTCGGAAATCATTTTCGCTGAATTTTCCGGCGAGCCTCGTGAAACTGGTTCGGTTTCTCTTGAAGCCGCCTCCGGCGCGAGCCGTGAAATCAGTGTGGGGGAGAAGGGGAGTCTTTCTTATTGAAGCTTGAACATTTCTTTGCAAATATTTTTTATTATTTTTTTGCGGAAAGCCATCGGAGGTGTCAAATACAACCATATGGATATATGTGACACCTTTGCTCTAGATAAATTCCATGAAAAAAACTGCCGCGGAAAAAAAAATATCAAAAACAAGTTCTCCTGGATTTGGCTTGGTTGAAGCGATTTTGGCTATGTCGCTCTTGTCTCTTGTCGCGGCTGTTTTTGCCGGCGCGCTGATATACGGTCAGCAAAGCGCTTTCTCCGCCGGCAATTTTTCCCGCGCTGTGTTTGTCGCCCAAGAGGGTCTGGAGGCGGTGCGCAACATCCGCGACGAAGATTTTTCCAATCTAGAGGACGGCTTCCACGGCCTTGTCATCCAGGATGGGGTCTGGCGCCTGACCGGCGAACCGGACACGACGAACATATTTTCGCGCCAAATTGAGATTTCGGCCGTTGACGCGAATACCAAAAAAGTTGTTTCAACGGTGAGCTGGATGGGAATGTTCCAGCCAGGCCAAATGGCACTTGCCACCTATTTCGTCAACCAGCAAGTTCCATCGCCGTAATAAAATTATGAAAATACTCGTCCAGAAAATAAAATTGAAATTGTTATCTGATTCCGAAGGGGGTTCATCCCTCCCTTTTTCCAAGGGAAAAGATGAGGGGTTTACATTAGTCGAGTTGATTTTGTATCTCGCTATCGCTTCGCTGATTGTTGTTTTTGCTTCCGTGTTCATCCATAATCTCCTCGAATCAAAAGTGAAAAATCAGGCTATCCTGGAAGTTGAGGAGCAGGGAGTCCAGACGCTCAATCTCATCACCCAGACAATCAGGAACGCCGAAGACATAAACTCTCCCGCTAAGGGCGATTCTTCCTCCGAACTTTCGCTTGCCGTTTCTGACGCGTCCAAAAGCCCGACTGTTTTTGATGTTTCCCAAGAGACTCTTCGAATCAAAGAAGGGGATAGCTCCGCCACTGCGCTCACCAGCAACCGCGTTTGGGTAGATGAAATCCATTTCAGGAATTTGAGCCGCGACGGCACGCCGGGAATCGTGCGGATTGAGCTCACGCTATCCTACGCTTCCGAGGGACAGACCCAGGCCTATCAATATTCAAAAACTTTTTATGCTTCCGCTGCCCTGCGCTAAAAAATTAAAAAATAATTTCCAGCCGCAAAAGGGGTTTGCCACTTTACTTGCTGTTCTTTTCATTTTTGCCATCGGTGTTTCGATTGCGGTTTTTTCCCTCACTCTCGCCATCGGGTCTTCCCGTTTCGCCCTTGATATCCAGCGCTCCAAAGACGCTCAAGCTCTTGCCGACCTTTGCGCTGAATCTTCCATTCAAAAAATAAAAGACGACCCCTACTTCACCGGAACGGAAAATTTGTCGTTTTCCGATGGGGATTGTAGTTATGCTGTCACCTCCGAAACCGTTGATACCGCGATTGAATGGCAAGTTGATTCTTCCGGAACGGCCGCTAGCGCCGCGCGGAAAGTGCATCTGGATCTTTCCGGAACAATTCCGCCCGAACCGGATCTTCCCGCCCCGACTCTCGATTCCTGGCGGGAAGTGGTGGATTTTTAAGCCATAGACAACCTTCCCAAGATCCTATCTTGGGAGAAATATAGGGAAAAAAAATGAGAAAAGTGCCTTTTGCAAACAAAGAATTCTACCATGTATATAATCGGGGAACCGATAAGCGCAAGATATTTCTGGATAATGCCGATTATCAACGCTGGCTCTTGTCAATGAGACTAATGAATTTCGAGACAGGGAATCTCATGCAACAGTGGCGTGATTATAAAACAACAAATCCAAGCGCTGATTTAGAAACATTTCTGGCTGTCCCAAGATGGGATCTTGGGAAGCTTTTGGTTGAAATTGTTTGTTACTCACTGTTGCCGAACCACTATCATTTTATTTTAAAACAGACTCATGATCGCGGTATAGAAAAATTTATGCAAAGAATAGGAATTGGATATACAATGTATTTCAATAAACGCTATGACCGTACGGGCGTTTTGTTTCAGGGCGGTGTCAAATCAACTCATATCAAGTCTACTTCCCATCTGCTCTATCTCTCCGCTTATGTCAATTGCAACGCACAGATTCACGGAATATCGCACGCTGAAGACTACCTCTGGTCAAGTTTTCCGGAATACATCGAGAAATCAAAAAAAGGCCTTTGCGGAAAAGGGAAGAAAATAATTCTTGATAATTTCAAAAGTGGTGGTGATTATAAAAAGTATGCCCAAGAAAACGCAAAACATTTTCGGGAGAAAAAGTTCGACGAAAAAATGTTGTTGGAATAGAGTAACTCTTTCCTAAGATGGGATCTTGGGAAAGGGGTTGTGCGGAAAAAGGGGATGTCGTATAATAATAAAAAGAGAAGAAGTTTTTGTATTTTGCCAGTCGAGGCTATGATAAAAATGAATCAGGAAAATGAACCCCATACTAAATACCGTATGAATAAAATTAGTAGCGACAAAAAATGCAACTGGTTTTTTTGCCAAGATTTGGTATGGGGTAAAAATTTCTCCGCGGGATTCACGCTTCTTGAAATATTGCTGGTCATTGCCCTCATCGCGATTTTGGCCGTGATCGTCATTTTCGCCATCAATCCCGGTCGCCAGCTCGCACAGGCGCGCAATGCCCAGCGCAAAGTTGACACGAACACTATTCTCAACGCGGTTTACCAATATGCTTTGGACAACAATGGCAATCTTCCCGACGGTATTCAAAGCGCGGCGAATTGTTTGGACGCAAGCGAAGCAGAAATCTGCCAAACCGGGCACAGCGATTATTGTCACGTCAATCTTTCGGAACTTACCGACAGCGGGAGATATCTGGTTTCAATGCCACAAGACCCAAGCGGACCATATGCAACGGCAAATGGAGTCGGCTATCTTGCCGTCAAAGACGCCAACAGTCGCGTCACAATTTGTGCCCCAGGAGCAGAACTGGAAGAAACGATTTCCGTGACCCGCTGATAGATCATCAACCAGCGACAATATGCGCAAACGCTTTAAAGAAGCGTTTTGTTTTTTTATTTTCCCGTATCAAAAAAGTCCGTTCAAAAAATTTATCCGGCTTGACAAAAGGAAAAATCGATAAATAATATTTCCCAATTCCCATCACGGAAGTAGATTTAAATTTGGCGCATAACATGATGGAAGAAAAATCTATATAGCAGGCAAATATCGGAATAAAATTTTTTCAGGGGAAAGAATCCAAAGTCGGCTCCAAAAGCCGATTTTTGTTTTGTGCAATATCTATTTCGCCAAAACCGGGAAAATATAGCGGTTCTAGAGAAGAAAAGCGAAGAGTTTTCGAAATCGGACTATTTTTCGCCTTCGAAAAAAAGTCGTCCATTCTCCGGGCGCCGCGTTGAAAAAACTTCCGTAAAAAAGGAAAATGGAGGGAGTGATAAATCTTCCGATACAGTATCGAATCCCCATAAGCAAAGCAAATATGAACACCAGCCATCAACAACTGATCTCCCTCCAAGAAGCCAGCAATATGACTCCCTACAGCGCGGATTATCTGGGTCTTTTGATCCGGAAAGGCCGACTCGAGGGCTTTAAGGAGAAAGGAAAGTGGTATACGACCCGGGAAGCGGTGGAAAGATATATGCGCAAAGTCGCCGAAGCGAGTTATGCCCACCAGGAAAACCTAAACGTCGAGGTGCCGGCGGAGAAAATAAAAATGGCGTCCGTCAATTTCCGATGGGCGCTGATTCTCGCGGGAGTGATATTCGTGGGGGCAGTTCTCTTCGGGGCGAACAGCTATGTGAAGTCAAAACAGGACAGCGCCTGCGCGAAATACAAAGTCCGGAAAGACGAAAGCGGGAACATCACCATCGAGGTCGGCAAGGACGAGTATGTGAGAAACATTTCGGTGATACAGGGGGAGTGAATCACATAACATGGAACACATAACACGCAGCATATGCATATGTTGGAGGAAAATAAAAAAACCCCGAAGTATGATGCCAATGCGTCAACTACGGGGCAGGCAAAAAAAATAGATAGCGTGAATAGGCGGCTGACGGACTGGCGGAGGAGTTTGCCTTCCCAGAGAAATTCGAAAAGAAAAAAATTCTTCAAATATTTTCAAAATATTTTTTCCGGAAACAGTCATCCCGAAAAAAAGGGAAATAAAAAGGTAAAAATAAATTTTTCTTTCCTTCAGTCGCGGGCCTTCCTCGTCTCCTCAATTTTGATCGTTTTCATGCTTGGAAATTTTGGCAGCTACAAGCTCACTGGCCTTGCAAAAAATAAATCTTCCAACGAAACTGCCGAAGAGAAAGACGAAGCAAGCAAATTGCCGAGAGTGGAAGTTGACGCGAAAGATATTTTCTCCGCCCAAGGCGGATCCGCCTCTGGCGGAAAAGACGTGCGAAAAGATTTTCAGGTTGCTGAGGATCCGCAATTTGTCATTGAGATTCCGGACAGCCAGCCGCCGCTGTCGCCCGTCGAAATCAATTTGGAAAATGTCCAAAATGAAATTTTGGAAAATCTGAATCTGGGCGAAAACGAAAACAATGATCCTTCTGATGAAGCGGGCATATTGCCGCAAGAAAAAGCGCTGACCGAAGAACCAGGCGCCGATGACCAAGATTTTCCCCAAAGCGGCGATGGCGAAGACAATTCTTCCGAATCTGAAAACCCGGGAGCTTTCGGCGGGAAAAGCTCAAACAACCCGGAAAATTCGGGCCAGGAAAATTTGAGCGCCGGGGAAGAGGAAAGCCAAAGCCAAAATGAAAGCGAGGCTCCCTATTTTGACACAGCCGGCCCGGGCGTTCCGCTGGCCTTTGGTGGAATGCCGAGCCCGATGAGCGCTTCAGCGACAGCCTCTTTTTTTGGAAACCTCAAAAAGGATTTTGAAAAAATCGGAATGACAAAAAAGGAATTCGCCCGGCTCACCGATTTTTTTCATAAGCACCAAAATCTGGCTTCCGGCCAGCAGAAAAAATTGTCAGCGGCATTTTGGAGCAAGATGGGAAAATGGATCGGGCCGAAAGAAGCCGGCGCGGCCGGCGAGAGAGTCATCAAGGCCGAGGTGCTCGACGCATCAGGGGAGCCGCAAAAAGAAATTGCCACTCTGGTTGAGGAAAAAAACGGGAAAGCCGAAATCACCGTCGTGAAGCCGGAGCGGGTTTTCAAACCGGGAAAATACAGTTTGCGGGTGGAAATGCTCTCATCAGACGGGACGCAAGTTCTCACTTCCACCCAGGATTTCAGCTGGGGAGTGCTGGCAATCAACGTGAACAAATCAATCTATTCTCCCGACGAGACGGCCAAAATTTCGCTGGCGGTTTTGAACGAGAGCGGGGCGATGGTATGCGATGCCAAGCTTCGCTTGGAAATCCTAAATCCGAAATCCGAAATCCTAAAGTTATCGACTGAAGACGGGACGATAAAAGTGAACCAAGAAACATGTCAGTCGAAAGAATTCACGCTCGATCCGGACTACGCGGCGGAGTATAAAGTCGGCGAATGGGGGACCTATGAAATGACGCTCGTCGCGGAAACAGCCAATGGAACGCACACGATCAAAGACAAATTTGAGGTGAGCAACACGATTGCGTTCGATGTGGAACGGACAACAGCGACCAGAATTTTTCCGGGAAACAAGTATCCGGTGATGTTTGATATCACAGCCAACCAGGATTTCACGGGAGAGATACGCGAAGCTGTTCCCGACAGCTTCGAAATCCTAAATCCTAAATCCGAAGCACTAAATAAATTCGAAATCCAAAATTCCAATGACAAAAATTCTGGTGAAAAAAATATTGTCTGGGATGTGGATGTAAAAAAGGGAGATAAATTCGAACTTTCATACGAATATGACGCGCCGGATGAATCGCCGCAATTCTATCTTCTCGGCCCGCTTCGGTTTATTGAAAAAAATATGGTGGCGTCCCATGATACGGGCATTTCGTCGAACATTCTTTTTGAGGAAGCACGCCAGTGGCAGATCGCGGTGGATGCGCCGATCGCCCAATATTCCGGCGGGCTGCTGGTTTATGCCGACGGAACGACGGGCACTCCCAAATATAAGACCTTCGATGACACCACTGGATTTGGAAGCGAACAAAACGCATCGTCGGTCGGTTCAAACGCGATAGCCTGGATCCGCGTGGCCGCCAGTCCCGTGAATGATGAATGGATCATTGCCACCAAAGACACGGGAAATGTGATAAAGGCGCAGGTGTGCACCGGTGTTGACGGCGGAGTGTCTTGCGGCACTCCGACGCAAATCACGGCGTCAGGCGGAGCCAACTTCAGAAACTTTGATGTCGCCTATGAACAACAATCCACCGGCCAAGCCATTTTGGTGTATGGAACGTCCACGGCCGATACGCTGCGAAAAATTGAATGGTCGGGTGGAGCCGGCGGGTCGTGGGCGAATGACGCCGCCATCGCCTTGAACCGGACTAGCGGAACAGTGGAGTGGGTCGAATTGACATCAAGGCCCGGCAGTGACCAGATCGGCATTGCCTATTCGGATACCAACGACGACGTGAGCGCGTTTCGATGGAACGGCTCGGCCGCGGCCGACGAACCGCCATCCGTTCCGATCACCGCTAGCGCGACCACTGGGAATGTCAGAAAGTTTGACGTGTCTTTTGAAGGAACATCGGGAGATATGTTCGTGGCCGCGCCTTTAGCGTCAGCCGGCACGGTCGCTTACGGCCAATTGTCAGGAACGACATGGACAATTTCAACAGCAACCGGGGTGGATGTGATAACCGGCTTTGCGGATCTTCAGGAACCCAGTTCGTCAAGTGACGTGATCGTCATTGAGACTCACGGGGTGGCGGCGACAACCTTGTCGGAAGGTTTTGCCTGGACCGGCACCGGGATAGACGATGATGGTGATGGAGATACGAACCTGCAGACTTGGGCGGCCAACTATCAATTGGCTGCTGTAACAAATTTCAACTCCACTTATAATGCCGTTGCCGTTTTTTCCTCCAGTGCCGCCCCGGACGATATCAGCTGGTGGACGTATGGCTCCGGCGATCTTTCAGCTAATTTGACTGTTAATGCGAGATCCAGAGGCGCGACACGTTTCGTTGACCTTTTTGACTATCCCAATGCCGACAAAGTCTTGCTGCTCACCGCTGACCAGAACAGCGACCTGTGGGCGGACACCTGGAACGGAGCGGGAACGGACGGGACGGCCTGGACGGATCTGACTGGCGGCGGAGCATTCCTGGAAGATTCGCTCGCTTCCGCGACCACGGATGTGGTTGACTTTGCTTTCAGATTGTCGGCAGTGCCGAAAATTATCTCCGGAGCTTCCGACATGCGAACCGGTGACACGGTCAAAGTGGCCATCAACGGGACGGTTCACGCCAACACTGGCACAATTGACGCCGACACGGGAAACTGGTCAATCTCTATTCCCGCGGCTGACATAGCCTCGGGAAACTCGGTGATTGTCTGGACGGACACGGCCACAGCCGGCAACCAGTCCACTGCCATCACCAAGTGGGACGGGGACGGCGATATGACCGGGATGGTGCTTGACGCCAACGCGCTTTCGATCGGAAGCGCTAACAGCTCCGGCGTCACTTCAGCCGAAGCGGATGATTTCACCTGCGCTTCATCGGGCGGCGGAAACGTGATGCACGCCTTCTCCTCTTCCACTTTGAGCGTGGAGGGGTGCTTGAAAACCTATATCGCGGAAAAAATAGACGTTCTGTCCGCAAACACTCTGACAATCGCCGGAACGGAAACTTTGACGACATACGACCTCACGATCACCGGAACTCTCACTTCGGGCGGGGAGAGCGTCTATAATGTTTCCCATAACTGGACGAACAACGGCGCTTTCACACAGTCGTCGAGCACGGTGAATATGAACGGCTCGGTGGCGCAGACGATCAACGGGACGACGGCGACGACTTTCAACAATTTGAACATATCCAATTCTTCGGCGGCGGTTTCGGCAAGCACCAATTTTTCGACCGGCGGGACTTTGACGGTGGGCGCGGGCGCCATTCTCACTCCGGCGGCGGGGGTGGTCATGAACGGGTCCGGGACGCTCACCGGATCGGGAACTGCGCAAGTGACGCGGACGGCGGCTACCCCGGATTTCTCCTCGCAATATACAATAACCAACAAAACGCTCACCAATCTCACCGTTGCCTATGTCTCCGATTCGGCGCAAACTATCTCCGCCGTGGACTACGGCAACCTTTCAAGCTCGGGATCCGGATCGAGGACTTTGGCATCGTCGGGCACAATCGGAATCGGCGGCACGTTCACCGTCGGGACAAATTCCTATACCGTCACCGGCTCGACCGTGGATTACAACGGCGCGGCCCAGACCGTGGGAGCGATAAATTACAACAACCTCACTCTGTCGAACAGCGGAACCAAAACTTTGCAGTCCGGTACGGCTTCCATCAGCGGGAACTTCATCCTGGACGGAACCGCCGCGACGACTTTGGCGGGCAATTTGGAAGTCGGGGGACAGGCGACCGTGAATACCGGGACGACCCTCAATCTTGGCTCATCCGGTTATACCCTTACGCTTTCAGGATCCGGCACGCTGGTTTCCCGCCCCCTTTATATAGATGGCGGAACTTTGAACGAAGGGACGAATTCGACCGTGAAATTCACCGGGACATCGAACACCGACATCGCCGGAGAAACTTTCCATAATTTGGAAATTTCCCCGTCCGGCGGGAGCAACCCTACTTATACCTTGGGAATGGCCGGAACCGATACCACGAATACGTCTTATAAAATAGACGACGCGTCCAACTTCGGAACTCTTCCCGGCGCCGGACGGCAATTGGTCCGGACCAGCGGAGGGACGCTTTATACGGTGGTGAACGACGGCACCTATGTCGAGGTCTGGAGCTCGGCCAGCGGATCCTCCTGGAGCCAGCAGGATGCCGGCGACTCCCCGGCCGGCGACCAGGGGGACGGAATTTCAGTCGCGATTGACGGTTCCGACAACCTGCATGTCGTTTACGCCGTAGGCGGAGATTTGAAATACGTCATTTTTGACACGGGAACCAACCAGTTCGGCGCGCCGGAAAACATCGTGTCCAACGCCAACTTTGCCATCACCGGACATGACATCACCCTTGACTCAAGCGGAAAGCCGCACGTGGTGTTCAAGTACAATACTATTTCTCCGACAAAATATTATCTCCACTATTCGAACAAAGTCGGCGCGTCCTGGAAAAGTCCATTCGAAGTCCATCAGGACAATGTCAATGAATTCATTTCCTGCGCCATCACGGTGAACGCGAGCGACGTTCCGGCCATCGCCCATATTTTTTCCAACAACACCAATCTCTGGGCCGAGCTTGGAGACGACAACGATGCCGCCGCTTTCACCGAAGCCAATCCGGATACCTCCATTGCCACGTCCAACACGGCGGCCAACATAGCCTTTGACACGGCCGGAAACGCCTGGGTTTCCTATGTCGACCAAACGACCAATTACGTCTCGCTGGCGAAGCACGACGCCGCTTCCGGCTGGGCGAGCGGCTGGACGACCTACAACAACTCAAGCGTCGGGTTCGAACCGTCCCTGGCTCTCAAAGGAGCCAAATCCTATCTTTTCTATACTGATGACGCGGACGACATTGTCTATGACGTTTATGAAAGCGGCTGGAGCGGGGAAACGGCGCTGTCCGCGGGAACCTTTCAGGACGTGAAAACGAAATGGTCGTATAATTTCAACAATCAGGGGGATCTGCGAATCGGATACCTCTATTCCGAAGGGGCGGGCGGGGATGTCTGGTGGAACAATCTCATTTTCGGCTCGGAATCAACGGGCTCCATTGTTGCCAACAATCTGACTGTCGGGGACGGAGTAAACGCCGTGACGGCCACTGCCAACACCAACGATCCGGAAGTGGACATCAATGGAAATTTCACGATTGCCTCGTCCGCGACTTATACCGCTTCCGACTCGGGACATTTCAATGTGGGCGGAAACTGGTCGAACTCGGGGACTTTCAACCACAGCTCGGCCACAGTCGTTTTTGACGCCGGCTCGACCGGAAAAACAATCGAGGCCGGCGGAACTGGATCCGGAAAGGCTTTCTCCGGCGTCCAGTTCAACAACGGCTCCGGCGGATGGACGATTCAGACCAGCGATATGAAAGCGGCCGGCAATCTGGCCATCACCAATGTTTCCGGGTGGACGCTGGCGGCCGGCCGAACGCTTGAAGTCGGCGGGACCTATTCCATCGCGGACGCCGAGACCGGCGCCACCTCCTGGGGCAGCGGGTCAATCCTTTATCTCAATTCCGGCACTGCATATGGAGTAGGGAGCAAAACCCAATCGGCTGAAGATTATGACAAGCTGAAGATCGGCGCGAACACCGATGTACGAATGTGGAATTCGCGGGCGGTCAACGCGACGACACCCTATGAAGTCGATTCCACCGGATCGCTTTTTTCGAGGGATCACGCCAACACGGATGGCGACCTGTATATCTGGGGAGATTATCATACTCTTGTCAGCAACCACTGGAGTTATGCCACCGATTTTGACGGAACTTCGCTTTCCGGCGGTTCAGAACGCCAGGTTGACGTGCGGATCGATCCGGCCGCCAAGGTGACTGTCGAATCCGGAGATACATTGAACGCGATTGGAACTTCATCAAATCGGACGACGGTTGATCGGCAGGGAGCTTCGGGCGGATATGAAATGTCGATCCTCTCCGGCGGGACGATCAATTTTGAATATACCAATTTTGACCATCAGGACGGCCCTCTGGGGCTTGATATCCAGTCCGGCGCGGCTGTCACCAGTCTTGACTACACCGATTTTGACAACCTGATTGACAATTCTTCAAGTGACGCTTTCATCACTGTCGCCTCGGCGGTCATCGGAACCGGAAACAAAACGATCACCGGCGCCAATTTTGACAACACTGGAAGCTATGCAAACTTCAACGTGAACCGGACTGGAACGGACGATACCGGATACTGGTATTTTGAGCCGCCCAGCGGGACATTCTTCGGAGAGGCCTACGACGGAGCCAACGGCTCCAACGAAGCCGACCCGGGGATGCTGCAATGGGCAACCCCTTTTCTCATTGCCGGAAACTCAAATATCGGGGTTGGTACGACCGTGGCGGTGGCGGTGGGCGGATCGCTCCAGGGAGAAACGGGAACAGTTCAGGGGGACACAAGCTGGTCGATTGCCGGAGTCACCCAGCCCGGAGCCAACAGCATCGTCACTGTTTTCGCGACGGACGGGGACGGGGACATCGCGGACGCGTCGGAATCGACCGGCATCACGAGATACAGCGGTTCGGGAAGCGTGACTGGAATGATTTTGAACACGAATGTCCTCTCAATCGGAGACGCGGGAACGCGAAGCGTGACAGTCGCTGACCTTTGCAACGCCTCTTATAACTATGACAACGGCGACGACGAAGACGTGATGCACCTCTGCAGTGGGACGGATCCCAACTTCACTTTGACTGTTGACGGCGGGGATGACTATGCGACGGAAAAAATCGATATTCTTTCAGGAGATACCTTGACGGTCGCGGGAACAGAAATTTTGACGACATATGACCTCACGATCACCGGAACTCTCACTTCGGGCGGAAACAGCATCTATAATATCGCCCACAACTGGACAAACGCGGGAACATTCACGGCTTCCACGAGTACGATAAATTTCAACGGTTCAACCGCCCAAACATTCACAACAAATGCGGCCGAGTATAATATCGTTACCCTCAACAACACCGGCGCCGATGGTACGGATGACAATGTGACGATTTCAGGAAACCTTGACGTGAACGGCGCTTTCAACATCACTAACGGAGATCTCATACTCACCAGTGGAAATCCAGAGGTCAAGATGGCTGGAGACGTGACAATTGGTTCTTCAGCTTTTGTCACATCTGGAGCAGGAGGATGGACTTTTGATGGTGTCTCTCAATCCTTCACGGATTCTTCATCCGGACAAGTGTTGAACTTTGTGTATGTCGGAACCGCAGCCACAACGACTTCTGTTTCGACGGCCAGCTCGATGAAGGTTGCAAACATTAATATAGGAAGTAATGATACTTTGGATATTACCGACGATACTTTAACAATAACTGGTTCGGGTGCTGCTTTTGTTCATACTACCGGAACATTCACAGTTACCAATTCAACGGTTGTTTATGGCTCAGGTTCCAACATGAATATAACAAGCACCACATATAATAATTTGCATCTCTTTCCATCTATGAGTGTAATAGCTTATACCCTTGGCACCGCCGGTTCGCAAACCATAAATGTGAATGGCAATTTTGTGGTCAATGATGGTTCTGGGACGCAAACGCTGGGGGTGCGCTGGGATACATACGACCCAACCATCAACATCGGCGGCAATTTGACGATCAACGACTACACCACTTGGACCAAATCGGATCTGCCAGCGACGATGACTTTCAACGGCAGTTCCCAATCCATAACTGATTTGACTTCCGGACAGGACCTTGGTGCGGTTTCAGTTGGCCCAGCAACAAATACTACGCTTTCAACAAACAGCAATGTGAAAGTGACTTCACTCATGGTGAATAGTTCGGATGACTATCTTGATATCACTTCGGATATCCTCACCCTCACCGGAGCTGGAACCGGCTCATCGCGGCCATTTATTGTTGACGGGACGCTCACTGAAGGAACGAATTCGACCGTGAAATACACCGGCTACAGCGCCAATGTGGATATTGAAGATGAAACCTATAACAATTTGGAGCTCTCGCCCTCCGGAACAGGAACGCCGACCTACACTTTGATGGGCGCGGCGACGGAATCCAACGGCACGGCGGTGAAAATAAACGACGCATCGGATTTTGGAGATCTGCAAGCTTCATCGAGACAGATTGTCAGGGATTCTTCGGGAAATTTATACGCTGTTCTTTTGGACGACACAAACGACGATCTTGAAGTTTGGAAATCAACCGACGGAACAAGCTGGACGGAACAGGATTCTGGCAACTCGCCCGCCGCGACAATCGCCAACTCAAATGTCGCCGCGGCGATTGATGGGAATAATACGATTCATATTATTTATCAGACAACTGATTCTTTGGACACATATTACGTAACATTTTCCGGTTCTTCTTTTGGGAGTCCTGCTCTCATCTACGATGGCAATCCGACGGAATCTACTTATATACCCCAAGCAATTACACTTGATTCCAATAATATTCCTCATATTTTAATGAAAGGAGAGGAGGGTTTAGGAGCCACTCCAACTTTATATTATGGCAACCGTTTTGGCGGCTCATGGAATGCCCGCATTATTGTTGAATCTCAAGCCGGAATGGCGATAAGATCTGCAGATATTACGATTGACGAAGATGATATCCCCCAAATTAGTTATGTTATTGACCAGACGACAGATGAGATGACTGTGGAAAGGGGCAATGCCAACAACGCCACTTCTTTTCCTGACGAGTATAACGTTGATTCGACTCCCAATGTCACTGCGAGCCAAGCAGGATGCTCCATCGCCGTTGACTCTTCCGGCAACACTTGGGTGGTGTATGTAGACGCGACGACAAATTATATAACTCTTGTCAGGCATGCTCACGGCGCGGCTTGGAGCGCGTGGGATACGTATACCAATTCAAACCCTGGATATGAGCCGTCGATTGCGATTAATGGAACGAACATATATGTTTTTTATACTGATGTTGAATCTCTCATGGGTCATATTGATTACGATAGATATAATGGGAGTTGGCTAGGAGAAACTAATCTCGTAGGTGCAGAAAATTACGATGTCAAGGCAAAATGGTCATTTCGCTTCAACAACGGCGGGTCGTCGCAGATCGATTATCTCTATTCCGACAATACGGATGTCTATTGGAATAAGCTGACCCTTGCTTCAGGAGGAATCACCGTGGCTGGAAATTTGACCATAAACGACGGGTCGGGGACGGAACCGGTGACAATTGACGCGACGACAAATGATCCGGCGCTCACCATCGGTGGCGACTTCACAATGAACAATTATGGAACTTTCACCGGCGGTTCGGGAAACATCACCGTCGGAACGGACGGGGCAGCATTGGGTGACTTCACTCTTGAATCGGGGAGCACCTGGACGGCTGGATCGGGAACTCTCATTCTCGACGGAGGCGATGACACAAACCTTGTATATTTCAACGACAAAAATTCCACCAAGCAAAATATGGGCACGGTTCAGATCGGAGCCTCTCCGGCCACGATCAATATGAGCTCGGATATGACAGCGGACAGCTTGACGGTATCAACTGGAGACCGGCTGAATACCAAAGGCTGGGATCTCAACATCGCCACCTTCATCACGGTGAACGGAACCCTTGATGGCACTCAAGCCACCTCCGGAAACGGAACCAACATCAATCTGGGAACTACCTGGACTGTGGCCAGCGGGGGAACGTTCACTGCCCAAGAATCAGATACCTATCCGACGACTGTCACCTTTGACGAAAGCTCTTCCGGAAATCTTTCTCCGGGTGGGACGGATGAAAACCACGATTTCTATAACCTTACGATCTCCAAGTCCGCTTCGGCGACTATCACCATGCAAGCTGCCATCGACGTTGAAAACGACCTTTCGATCGCGAATTCCAATTCCACTCTCGATACCGGGACGAATTATGCCATCAATGTCGGAGGAAGCTGGTCAAACGCCGGAACCTTCACGCCCAACTCTTCGCTGGTCACTTTTGACTCGGCCGATACCGGGGAAACGATCGACGCCGGCGGGACCGGAGCCGGAAAACCTTTTCATGACGTCATCTTCAACAATTCCGGCGGGGGCTGGACAATCCAAACGAATGACATGAAAGCGGTTGACCTCACCATCACCGATGTTTCCGCCTGGGCACTCGCTGCTAGCCGGACATTGGAAGTGACGGGGACATATTCGATCGCCAACGCAGAAACTTCCGCCACAACCTGGAACACGGGTTCGATTTTCTATCTCAACGGGACCTCACAAACCATCGGTTCAAAAACGCAAAACGCGGAAAGTTATGACAAATTGCAGATCGGCGCCAACACCGACATCCGGATGTGGCAGTCAAATGCCGTCAATGCGACCACCCCCTATACTGTTGATTCCTCCGGTTCTCTCTATTCCATGGACCATGCCAATACGGATGGGGATCTCTATATCTGGGGAGACTATCATGTGAATACAAATGATTACTGGAGTTACGCGGCCGATTTTGACAACGCGGCGGTGACGAGACAAGTCGATGTGCGGATCGATCCGGCCGCCAAGGTGACTGTCGAATCCGGAGATACATTGAACGCGATTGGAACTTCATCAAATCGGACGACGGTTGATCGGCAGGGAGCTTCGGGCGGATATGAAATGTCGATCCTCTCCGGCGGGACGATCAATTTTGAATATGCCAATTTTGACCATCAGGACGGAACATTGGGACTGGATATTCAATCCGGTGCAACCGTGACAAAACTTGACTACACCGATTTTGACAATCTGGTCGGCAGCGCCGCCACAAACGACGCTTACATCACGGTTGCCAGCGCAGTGATCGGCTCCGGCACGAAAACGATCACGGGCGTCAACTTCGACCGGACCGACACCTCCGTTGAATTCAACGTGAACCGGACCGGAACGGACGATACCGGATACTGGGATTTCGACGCCTCGACCGGAACCTATGACGGTGAGTCGTATGACGGAGACGACGGTGCGAACGAAGCCGATCCGGGAATGCTGCGGTGGGATGATTCCGGCAGCGGAATAGTCTTGAGCCTTTCCTGCGCTGCTGGTGCGGCAATGCCTGACTATACTCTAGGCGATACAAATAATTATAATATCAAAGATTTTCTTTCTTCGGAAAAATGTACAGTAACTGATACTGGCAGTAATCCTGAGTGGGATCTTACTGTTTATTCCACCAATCTCACGGGCGCGCAAAATAATCTGGCCAATACAAACATAAAGTTGAGCGGCGACGGAACAGTCACTTCAACTCCTACGGTCATAAGCCCCAACGACGGGAAAGTTACGGAATCAGTCAATGGAAATTTATCGCTTGATTCTGTCCAAAATATTGCCCATGGTAATGATGCAGAAGGAGATTATGACATTCAAATCACCTCACGCTTTGAAAACCTCAATACCCTCCACGCCGAAACAGGCGACCAGGCGACGATGACATTCACGCTGCAGTGAGATTTACCCTGTCAAATAGTTTTAAATTTTTTAAAAATAAAAATGCACTATGTTTATTTATTGAGGAGTGAAAAAGACTTCATGAATTATGTTGGTTATACAAAAAATTTAAAACTAAGACTTGAGCAACACCAAAAAAGTCTCGTAAAATCCACAAAAAATAGAAGACCGCTAATTCTTGTTTACTATGAAGCTTGCCTAAGCCAAAAAGACGCGACACATCGAGAAAAGTATTTAAAGACCCATTATGGTAAAATGTTTATTAAAAATAGGCTCAAGTCTTATTTGACAGGGTGAACTTATCCACAGCTTGCTTTGCCGGAAAAAAATACATCGTATATAATAGTAATAGGTCTTTTCTTGTAGAAAACAAAAATAAATGCCGATCAGAAAAGCTGAACTCAAGCAGAAAATCGTGGCAACGCTTGTTGTTGTTTTTATGCTGGCGATGGTTTCGGGCATGGTGAAAGTGAGCCGGACAAGCGCCGAGGCGGATGACGCCACTCTGGAGCTCATTGTTTCGGCCGGATCGCTGGCTATCGAGGCGGCCAGCCAGTATAATTTTGCCGGTGTCACCCTGAATGCCGTCACCGTGAACACGACGGCCAATATGATTCAGGTCAACATGCGCGATGCCCGCGGGTCGGGAGCGGGTTGGGCGGCGACCGGTTCGGCCAACAACCTCACGGCGGCCAACAGCTCTGAAATCTCAAATATCTGGCTGCGCTGGGCTCCCGGCGACATCTATGCCTTGGACGGCGCATCGAACGACGGAGTGGCTGCCGGGCCGGATTACTCCGGCAATTTCGGCGACGGGGCGCGCAATCTCACCGGCGCCTCAAGCGGCAACGGAATGGGAAACTATGTCATCAATGGAACTTTGTTGAATCTCACGGTCGATTCCAGCACTCCAGCCACGACCTATCACAATACCTTGACGCTGACTATTTCCTAAATTTCCATTTTGTGCTATAATAGATCTATCCGCAGTTTCTGCTTAATATTTTATTGCGCATATCTTCCCGTTGTTTTATAATAACAGCAATTGTCATTTTCGATTTTTAATTCCGCCATTGCATCGAAAATAAAAACAAATGAAAACCAGAAAATCCGAACTGAAGAAAAAAATCTTCGCGACTCTCGTCATTGTTTTCATGCTGGCGATGATGGGAGGAATGATCAGTCTGAAAAATGTCCGGGCGATTGGCGACGACACCACTCTCCAGCAAGTACTCACGGGAGGCAGTTTGTCACTCGAATCTCCCACGCAGGTCAATTTCAACAGCCAAACTGCCGGCAGCGGTGCGAACAGTTTGGCCAATTTGACGCAAGTCAACATGCGTGATTACACCGGAACGGGCGGTGGATGGGCGGCAACGGCAACAGCCAATGCGATGACAGCCGCGAATGCTGCCACCATTCCGAACACCCGATTGAGCTGGGCTCCCGGCGACATCTATGCCCTCGACGGTGCTTCAAATGACGGAGTGACCGCCGGGCCGGATTACTCCGGCAATTTCGGCGACGGGGCGCGCAATCTCACCGGCGCCTCAAGCGGCAACGGAATGGGAAACTATGTCATCAATGGGACGACGCTCAATCTTCTCATCATCGCCGAGGACTACCAGGGAACCTATCAAAACACCTTGACACTGACTATCGCTTAGCGAGATAATGGTATAAAGAGCAACCATGGAAACCAGAAAAAAACAAATCAAACAAAAAATATTCGCCGTGCTGATCGCGACTTTTATGTTTACGATGCTTTTTGGGGCGGTGAGCGTGAGAAATTCGTGGGCCGTGGACGACGCCACAAATCTCATTCAGAATTTCGTGGCCGGAACTTTGGGCATTGAATCGCCGGCCAGCCTTGGCTTCGTCGACTTGACTATTGGAATTGCGGCCAACTCGCATGCCAATATGGACTATGTCAATTTTCGGGACTATCGCGGGGGAAGCGGCAATTGGAGCCTAACGGGCGGCATGAATGATATGTTCACCAGCACTGCGGGAGCTAGAAACTTTCTTTCAAACGGGAATATTGCCTGGTTTCCGCAAAACTTGACCCTAATCGGCCTTGAAGGCTCCAGCACTTCGGGAATTGCCAAGGGATCCGACGGCTATTTCGACAGCTTGAGAACTTTGGTCAATTCCGGGGTGGATTACGGACTTGGAAACTATCGGGTAAACTCCCTCAATTTCAATATTCAGTATTATGGCTGGGCCAACCAGACAGCCGGGACATATCAGAACACTCTTACGCTTACTCTTACTTGATCCAGGTTGATCCGCGCATCATCGGGCTTTCCGATTTTTGGAAAGCTCTTTTGTTTTTTCCCGGCAGTACAAGTTCGAACAAAATTTGTTGGGCCTTAAAAGACAAATACAGATATATCGAGTATACTATTGATATTAAGTATAGGCTTAAGAGTAAATTCGAAGTTGTCCTGCCGGATTTGCTATAATAACTTTGATGAAAATCGCCGTAATCATTCCGACCTACAACGAAAAAGAAAACATCAAAAGGCTTATCCCGAGAATTTTTTCTTTGGGGATCGAAGAGCTGGAAATAGTGGTTGTTGATGACAACTCGCCCGACGGGACGGGAAAAATTGTTGAAACGTTAAAGCGGACCGACAATCGCGTTCATCTCTTGAGCCGTCCGCGCAAAATGGGGCTGGGAACGGCCTATCTCGCCGGCTTTCGCTACTCTCTCGACCGGGGCGCCGAATACATTTTCGAAATGGATGCCGATTTCTCTCATGATTTCAGAGCGATACCAAAATTTTTGGAAGCCGCAGGCGGCCATGATTTGATTGTCGGGAGCCGCTATAAGAACGGAATCAGCATCACCAATTGGCCGATTGGGAGGCTTACCATGAGCCTTCTCGCGAATCGCTATGCGGCTCTTGTCACCGGTGTCGCGCTCACCGATATGACGAGCGGATTCAAATGCTATCGGCGAAAAGTTTTGGAAGGCCTGGATTTGAATAAAATTCGCTCCAACGGATATTCCTTTCAGATAGAAATGAAATACCGGGCTCACAAAAAAAATTTCGCCATCCGCGAAATTCCTATCGTTTTTGCCGGACGCCACTCCGGAAGTTCAAAAATTTCCCGCCTGATTGTCTGGGAGGCCTTGTGGATTGTTTGGAAATTGCGGTTTGGCTTGATTTGACTTTTTACTTGCCGTATAAAGATGATGTGCGGAGAGTCGCCGGAACCATTCCGGCATATTTTTTTCCCAGTTCCAAAGCATTTTGACCCATCGACTTTTTTGGCATTCCGAAAGAGCCGAATTCCAGACCCACTTGTCTTTCACGAATTTCGGCGAATAGTCGAGATATGTCATCGTCCCGCCCATTTGAGCATCCACCGTATCCATCCAAGGCGGAACGTCGCAGCCGCCGGACTCAATGTGCTTGAGGCCGGCTTTGCGGTGGGTTTTTTCCATTGTGGAGATGAGCGTGTTTTTGAAGTAGCCGTGGTCCCACTTTTTTCTGTTTATTTTGTGGGAGAGCCAATGGAGAGGAAAGCCAATATTGAAAGGGCTTAACGTCAAATTCACCACGAGATTTTTGGAAATTCTCTTCATCTCCTCAACAAGCGGGACCGGATTCTTATAATGCTCGAAAGCCAAATGGTTCCAGACCAGATCGAACTGGCCGTCGGAAAAATTTGTTTTGAGATTGTCGTTCCATTCAATGATTTTTGTCTCGCCTTTGAATGGAACATTTTCCCAAACTTTGAGCGTATCCGCGTAATCGCGGGAATGGACGGTCACGGTGACAGAAAATCCGTCCTGGGCGAGAAGGCAGCTGTTGAAGCCGGGTATGCCGGCGATATATGTCGCGCCCAGCTCCAAGACTGTCCGGCAATTGTGCTGGCGGGCGAGGCGCTTGAGCATATTTGAATAGGCGATTCTTTCGTAGGCTCCTCCGATGCCCTCGTTGATCCTAATGGTCTCCATAGGGAAAGATTGTTCGAGGCTTAAAATCAGGTGAATGTGATTTTTTGAAAATTTTTCTTGAGATCCAGGCGTTGGCCGTGAGTCCGACCAGCGCGATTGTCGTCATCACAAAAAATATTATCCAAAGAGGAATAATGAGATAGCTATATATGAATTTTGCCAATTTATAGATAACCATTCTTTTTGTACCAGACAATTGCTTCTTTGACGCCTTCTGGAAAACTAATTCGAGCTTCGAAACCAAGAATTTTTTGGGCTTTCGAGGTTTCGTATCTTTGGCTTCGGGCGATGATGTCCACTTTGCTTCGGCTGATGAAAGGTTCGCGAAAAAAATATCTGATCCCAAGTCTCATTCCCAATCCGTATATTATTTCATTTGCCAGTCCCGCTGATTTTGCAAGCCAGCAAGGGATTTTCAATCGCGAAATTTCTGCATCAAGCTCTTTTGCAACAAGAGCGGCCAATTCTTTTTGAGTGATTCCTTTCGGAGAAGCGAGAATGAAATCGCCGCTCGCACCTTTTGTTTGCAGGGCGTTGAGAAATCCTCGGATGATATCATCGATATGCGTGAGATGGAGAAAGTTCTCGCCAT
Organism: Candidatus Moranbacteria bacterium RIFOXYB1_FULL_43_19; assembly: GCA_001784875.1. GTDB lineage: Bacteria > Patescibacteriota > Minisyncoccia > Moranbacterales > UBA11712 > UBA11712. Next base: position 23,366 of record MFSH01000018.1, on the reverse strand, counting down.
TTCCGATTATAGCAAATTTTTTGCTTTTGATCAGCTTTGCCAGTTTCAGCAGCATTCCTTTTGTGTCGCCTGGGCCATAAGTGATTGTCGGGCGCAAAATAATTGTGTCCATCTCGAATTTCCCGAAATATCCCTTGACTATTTTTTCCGCCTCCATTTTGCTGCGGGCGTATTGTGTCGTCGGCGCATAGGGGAAAGTTTCGTCAATCGGCAATTTTTTTGGATAGCCGAAAACAAAAACCGAACTGCCGAAAATGAATTTTTTCACCCCCGCCTCTTTCGTGGCTTTGAGGAGGTTTTTGGTCGCTTCGACATTCACTTTTTCATAATCTTCTGGAAGATGCCCCCATTCGTAGCGGATGGCGGCGAGGTGAAAAACGGCTTCCATTCCTCCAAGCAATTCCATTTTGGCATTTTCAAGGGATCCAAGAACCACCTCGGCGCCCAAGCCTTCCAGCTCTTTTTTTTGAGTTTCATTTCTCGCCAAAGCTCGCACAAAATATCCCTTTTCAACAAGAGCTTCCAACAGCGCTTTTCCGATAAAACCGGTTCCTCCAGTAAGAAATATTTTCATTGGCCTTGAGTCTGTTCTATAAAAAATAATCTTTTACGATTTTCGCGAGAGACGGTTCATGCATCAGCATATTGGTATAGCTCGCCGAAGCCAAGGGGCACCAGCATTCTTTTTCTTTGATGCTCTGGCGGATGTTTTGGGCTTTTTTGCCCGCCCACACTCTTGGAAAATCAAAATTATTCTCCCGCAAGTTTCCCATACTGTCGCCCCGCACGCAACAGGGCCAAACTTCACCCTCGGCCGAAATCTGGGCGGAGGCGAAGCCGGCATAACAGGGGATGAACTGGATTTTTTTTCGGAGAATTTCTTTCACCAGCCGATAATAATTTTTTCTCAAGGACAAGGTGATTCTCGAAAGGCCCTTTGATTTTTCCTCGCCCAGCTTTTCAAGAAGATAATCCACCGCCGCGAAATATTCTTCTTTCTTCGGGAAAATGTCCAAATTGAAATTGTCGAGCTCCGTTCGCTGTTCGGCTATTTCACTGATATAAGAATCGGGTTGGAGTTCCGTTTGAACGAAATCATAAATTTCGGATACTTTATCGTAATTTAATTTTGATATGACACTGTGGACACCGACAGTAAGGCGGGGATTCTTGATATTTCGCACAGCCCTGTAGCTTTTCATCAAATTTTCAAAACTGCCTTCGAGGTTTCTGATTTTGTCGTGCGCTTTGCCGATTCCATCTAGAGAAAAATTTATTACCACTTTTGATTTGGGAGCGGCGGCGAGAATTTCTTCCACTCTGGCCGGAATAATTTGGTATAAATATCCGTTCGTGGGAATGTTGATTATTTTCGGCCTCAAATATTTTCCCGCCAGCCGACAGAGCTCGGCCAAGTCGGCTCTCAAAAACGGCTCTCCGCCGGAAAGGATGAGCCAAAAAACTTTCCTCGGGCCGATACTTTGGAATATTTTTTTCCATTCGGAAAGCGTCAATTCGTCCCTCACCACTTTTTCAAATTGGTCGGTTTTTAGAATATTTTTAGCTTGCATATTTCTTTCATGAGAAGTGATGAAGGACGAATCCACTTTTTTCTTCCAGATATTGCAGGTCGCGCAGCGTGAATTACAGCGAAAAGTGACATTCAAAGTCAAATTCAGCGGCAAAAGCCGCGGTTTTCCGAACCGGCGGAAGGATTTATAAAGTGGGATTTTTGGAGCGAGAGAAAACATTATTAAGAATTTTATCTTTTATAGTTTCTTCGTGCTTTTGGCAATCTCCCAAATATGATGCTTTTTTCTTTTGATTCTCCAGTCATACCATCCCAAGAATCTGCCCCAAGCTTCAAGCAAAACGACCAGAGGAGTGAAAACAAGAGAACGTAGGTCCCAGTCCATGTTCCGGAGAAGCAGAAGAAATATTTTTCCTCCGTTTGAAGTGGAAACAGAGTGGCCTTTTTTTTTGAGGGCCAGATGGCCGGCCTGAATCCGGCGGCGCTGTTTCAAAAAATCGGAGATGTTTTCCGGTCCCCGATTCTGAACGACTGCATCGGGAACATACTTTATTCCATAGCCATTTTTCTTCACGGCGGCTTCGATTTCCGCCTCGTCAACGGCGGTATCAACGGGAATTTCAGAAATCACCTTTCGAAAAGCAACCAGTTCTCCCATCTTCGGATTTTTGAGGGAAATATGATGATGAAGGTTCCAGAGAAGATGGGTGGCGAATCCCATGAAAGTCTTGGGATCATTGGTCGGAACCGGCCGCGCGCCAGCCATGCCGATTTCTGGATTTTCAAAGGGAATGACTATTTTTTCGATCGTGTCTTTTTCGGGAATAGTGTCGGCGCTTTCCATAACCATGATATCAGCCGCGGCTTTTTTAAGCCAAAGATTGACGGCTGAAGCTTTGCCCTCCCGTTTTTCTTGAACCAGCACTTTTATTTTCGGATTTTTTTCCGCGACTTCACATGCGATTTTTTTGGTTCGGTCCGTGCATCCGCTGGCGACGACGATAATTTCGGAAATCTCAACACCAAGCAGCTCTTGGCCAAGAAGAGCTTCGAGCAGCCGGGCGATATTTTTTTCTTCGTTATGAGCCATCACGCCCACAGAGCATTTGAGCATTTTTTTCATTCTAGCACGGACATCTTGCGAAAATCCAGCCTTGTTGCGGGTCAAATTTGGTGATAAAATGAAAATATATAAGAAGCGATAATTTGGCATACAAATTGAAAAAAACGACTTGTTTGGCTTGCCAAGGCCAGGATGCCAGTTTTTTCACGCAAAAAAACGGTTGCGACGTTTTTCTTTGCCGGGAATGCGGTTTGATTTTTGTTTGGCCTGTGCCGGAAAATCACTTCGCGCTCTATGAGGAAGATTATTTTTCCGGGGCGAAAAACGAATTAGGGTATGCCGATTATGAAAGCGACCGCGAGATACTCGGCGGAACTTTCAAAAAATATCTCAAAAAAACCGAAGCAATTTTGCCGCGAAAAGGAAAACTTCTCGATGTCGGAGCGGCGACCGGGCATTTTCTTGAGCTGGCGCGAAAAAACGGTTGGGAGGCGAGCGGCATTGAAATTTCAAAATACGCGGCAAAAAAAGCGAGAAAAAAGGGACTGGAAATCGCGGTCGGCGATTTTGAAAATCATGAATTTTCTGAAAATTGTTTTGACGCGGTCACTTTTTGGGATGTTCTTGAGCATTTCGGAAAACCCGATTTGGCTTTTAAGCAGGCTCGAAAGATTTTGAGAACAGGCGGCATACTGGCCATAAACACCCCTGATTCCCGAAGCGTGTTAGCCAGAATATTCGGAAAACGCTGGCACGCGATTGTTCCCCCGAACCATCTCAATCTGTTCAATTGCGATAATCTGAAAGCGGTTCTCGAGAAAAACGGCTTTGAAGTCATGAAGATATCCCGCGTCGGAAAAAAATTCAGCCTGCAAACTGTCTTCAAGGTTTTGGCCAATTGGCAAGAAAATCCCGTTTCAAGAAAAATATCCAATTATTTTCTGAAAAGCCGGATGGGACGGATAAATTTTTATCTCAATCTCCGCGACAATATTTTTCTCATCGCTCGAAAAAAATGATTTCGATCGGAAAGGCAAAAACCGAAAAAATAGCTCTTCTTCTCATAATCGTTTTTGTGCTTGTTTTCACCGCGCTTTCATTCGGGAGGCATGACGCCCTGAAATCCTATCTCAACGATCTGGGAACTTATGACCAGGCGCTCTGGAGCACGGTTCACGGAAATTTTTTCCATCTCACTTCAAGTATGGTAAATATAGATAACTATCTCGGCGCTCATTTCAGTCCAATTTTGATGATTTTTTTGCCTTTTTACTTCATTTTTGCGTCGCCGAAATGGCTTTTGTTTTTTCAGTCTCTCGCGGTGGGAGGAAGCGCGATCCCTATTTATCTTTTTGCCAAAGAAAAATTCAAAAGCGGCAAGCTGGGGCTTTTGATGCTAGCTGGATACTTGCTCTATCCAGCGCTTGGAAACGGCCTCCTTTATGATTTCCATGAAATTGTTTTGGCTGTTTTTTTCGCCGCTTGGGCCTTATATTTTCTTGAAAATGAGAATGACAGATGGTTCATTTTTTTTGCCGCGCTTCTAGCTTTGAGCCAGGAACACCTGCCGCTTTTGGTGTTTATGATGGGGCTTTATCTCATTTTCATAAAAAAAAGAAAGAAATTCGGGATTATCGTGAGCGGGGTTTCCCTCCTATATTTTTTTCTTGTTATGACGGTTCTTATTCCCTATTTTTCCTCGACGGGAAAGCCGGCGCTTATCTATAGCGAATCAATGTATCCGTCACGCTACGCCTGGCTCGGTTCAAGTTTTTCGGAAATAGCCAAAAATATAATTCTCCATCCACTGACAATTTTCAAAGTGATTTTTTCTTATGAAAGACTAAAGTATATTTTTATTCTTGTTGCTCCGGTTTTTTCACTGGCCCTTTTCTCCTGGCCATTTTGGATAATTTTGCCGGTTCTTTTTATCGGGATATTGAGCAGCAATCCGATGACTTTCAGCGTTTCTTTCTATCATTCAGCGATTTTCGCGCCTTTCGTGTTTTTTGCCTCCATTTATACTTATAAAAAGTGGTTTTTGGAGGACAAATTCTTGCGTTGGATGTTTGCGATCCTTGTTTTTGCTTTTAGCCTGGGATCGAGTATTCTCTATGGAGTTTTTCCGCTGTCGCCGAATTACAAAATAAGCGACTATCTCCCGAGCGCCCACGCCAAAAAAATCGGCGAAGTAAAAAAAATGATTCCGGCCGATGCCTCGCTTTCCATCCAGCACAATCTGGGCCCTCATTTTTCGGAGCGGCAATTCATCTACCGTTTTCCCCTGAAAAAAGACGAGGCGGAATATGTCCTGCTCGATACTTTCGACCCGTTTGCGGACAATCCCAAGCAGATTTTCGGATTTGAATATGCTCTGCAGATGGACACGCTCGAATGGCAGGAAAATATCGAGGAGTTGAAGAGGTCGGATAAATATGATTTGATTTTTGATGAAGACGGGTATTTGTTGTTCAGAAAAAATTTATAGGGAACATGGCTGTGGGCAGTACATATTTGTTGTGGGTAACAAAGATGTGGGCGGTGAGTCATTAGTCATTGGGAAAAGCTAATAACCCACAGCCTAAAACCTGTCCCACTGCTCATCACTTTGTTACTCACAGCCAAGATCATAAATGAACTCCCAAAATTTCCTCAAAAGAATATTTATCCATCTAACCGCCCGAAACATATTCATTATTCTCGGTGTTTTTATCATTTTCTTCGTTGCCTTGAAATCTCCCGTTGATCCCGACATGGGTTGGCATCTTGCGGACGGGGAATATTTGTTGAACCATCATTTGAAGGCGGCTCAAAAGGACATTTTTTCCCATTCGATGGCCGAATTTCCGCTTATTATGCACGAATGGGTGACCGACATCTGGATGTTTGCCGTTTCCCGCTGGCTGAATCTTTTTGTTCTTTCGGTTATTTTCGCCATCATCACTACCTTTGCGTTTCTCCTCGTTACGCTGGGAATCAAAGCCAAACTGGAATACAAAATTACGGCGGCTATCCTCGCGGCCATTGCCAGTCTTCCGATCACCGGAGTCCGTCCGCAGATGATCACGCTCTTGGGTCTCGCGCTTGTCATTTATATAATTTTTCAGTTCCGTAAAAACCCGGACACAAGAAAAATATGTTGGTTGCCGGCAATATTTTTTCTTTGGGTAAATTTCCACGGTGGGTTTGCGGTGGGTTTGTTTTTCATAGCAGTTTTTTTGGCCGTTGAAATGGCGAAGAGAGTGCTTATTTTTGGAATGCGAAAATTCGGTTTGCGATTCCAGAATTATCCCGTATCTCCAAAGGGCAATATTTTGTTTGAACGGCATCCGGCGATGTGGGCAAGAATATCTCGATCGGAAATATTTCTGAAATTCGGAAAAATACTTGAGGAAAACACGCTGGCTCTCGGGAAAATCGCAAAGCTTGGGATAATATTTTCCGCTTCGGCCCTCGCGACTCTCGCGAATCCCTACAGCTGGCGGGTGTATATTGAAGTCGTCACCACGATTTTTGACGAATACGCGAAGCAAAATATCGGCGAATGGCTTCCGGTGACGGCCCAAAACCCAATGAGCTGGCAATTTTTGATTTATCTCACCCTTCTCGGAATTCTCCTTCTTTTCAGCTGGCGGAAACTGGACTGCTCATATTTATTGGTAGCTCTTCCTTTTTTATATCTCGGTTTTGCGAGTTGGCGGCATATGCCGGTGTTCTTGATTATCAGCACTCCTTTTTGGGTCTATATCGTTGAGATGATTACGGGCGGAGAGCTCGAAAGAATAATGCACCGAAAATGGTTTTTGGCGCTGATGGTCTTGGCCGTGTTTCTTCTCGGAAGGCAGCAAATTTATCCCGTTTGGAAAACTTCATTTTCAATCGAAAAGCTGGCCTTCGACGGAGGCTATCCCTTCGGCGCAGTGAAATATCTTCAGGAGAATCCAATTGAGGGAAATATGCTCAACGAATATAACTGGGGAGGTTTTCTCATCTGGCAATACCCGGAGAAAAAAGTCTATATTGACGGGCGGATGCCCAGCTGGCGACTGGGGGACTTCAAGATTTTCGAGGAATTCAACAATACAGTGCGCTATAACGAAGGCTGGGAAAAGACTTTGGAAAAATACGACATTGACTTTGCTATTCTCTACAGCAATTGGGCCAACGACACCGCCTATTTAAAAATCGGCTGGAAAAAAGTTTATTCAGACGGATTGGCCTCCATCTATAGGCGACCATAGCTTCCATTTTTTCCGTGGATTGTGTATAGTAATAACAAGAAAAAACAAGATCCTAATAAGTTAACCTAGTTTTTTGTATGAAGAAAAATATTCTCTTCTTTTTGTTGATAGCTGTTTTTGCTTTTCCGGCGGTGACAAAAGCCGTAAACACGGAAACTGTCGGAATCCTTCCGGCCCATCCTGACCCAAACGTCAAATTTTCCGATGCCTGGTTTCTCTATAAAATAGACTTGGGACAGTCGAAAGAGGACGCAGTAAGGGTCATCAACAACAAAAAAGAGACGGTCGTCATCAAGCTATACGCCGTTGACGCGACAACCACCAGCGATGGAGCCTTTGCTCTTCTTCCGGAAGACGCGTCACGGACGGATATCGGAGCCTGGGTAAAACTGGCTGCCAACGAATTTGAGCTCCCTCCCAACACCGAAAAATCAGTGCCTTTCACCGTGACAATTCCCAAGGACGCCGACATTGGAGACCATGCCGGCGGAATAGTGATGCAGGAAATAGAAGGCGCCGAGCAAGGAAAAATTTCCGGAACGGGTGTGAAAATCGTCACCCGGGTGGGAGTGAGGATTTATGAAACGGTTCCGGGCGAGGTTAAGAAGAATTTTGAAATCACCCGCTTTGAATGGCGCACCGATCCCAAAAAGACAAGAAATCTTTGGAGGGACCTTTTGGATCTCAACAGAAAAACAACCTTTCTGATCGGCCTTAAAAACAAGGGCAACGTGAGAATTTCTCCCAAAGCAAAAGTCGAAGTTTTCAATATGTTCGGGCAAAAAACAGCCGATGTTCCCGAGGGTGAAATCGGGATGATTTTTCCCCGGGGAGAAAACAAAGAATCCTTTTTAATTTGGGACAAAGCTCCGCTTCTGGGGCGATACAAAGCCAAGCTCTCCGTCAGTTTTGCCGAGGAGGGAGTCGGAACAGGCGAAAAAGAAATTGTGATTTGGGCGTTTCCGTATCGAATTGCGATTATTCTCGTTTCCCTTTTCGTGCTTCTTGTTCTGGCAAGACTTATTTTCCAATATTTCCGCGAAGCCAGCAAAGAAAAAATGCCCGTTTACACGGTAAAAGGAGGGGATACGCTGGGAAGCCTGTCTTCGCTGTTTTTCGTGAATTGGAAAAGACTGGCGAAAATAAATGAAATTCGAAAACCTTTTGAGGTCAGAACGGGACAAAAGCTCTTCATCCCGACCAGTCGGCGCAACATTGACCTTCTCGTGAAAATGGTCGAGGAAAGCAGGCTTCACCCCCCGCTCAAAGGAAAAAGCGAAATGAAAAAAAGCAAGATGAGAAAAATTCTGTATATCCTGATCGGATTGGTTGTTGTTTTCGGAGCAGTCGGGGCCCACAAATACAAAAATCGCTCGAGAATTCTCCAAGCTCCGCCGCCGTCTCCCGCCGGAGAACAAGCGGCTCAGCCCCAGGAAAGCCAGGAAAAGACGATTTCCGGAGCGGCCAAAAAGTCGAGTATCCGGGCGGGAGTTTTCACTCCCTCGGGGATTGACCCGGTTTCGGGAACGAGGCTTCTCAAAAAAATGCAGCTTATGGGATATGACGCCGCGCCGGTTTCCGATTTGGCCGGCCGCCAGTATTCGAAAATCACGGTTGAATACGCGCCGTCGAAAAAAGACCAGGCCGAAATGGTAAAAAACGATTTGGGAAAAGGGGATGATGCGGAGCTCAAAGAAATCAGCGGCTTGGAAAAAGATGTGATTGTTTATAATCTCTTTCCAAAAGACGAACTTTTGGATCTCGGATCTCTTGATAGCAAAGCTTCCGTGAAGCGGGATCTCGTGAAAATAAAATTACTTGAAGGCGGGGCGGGAAAAGAAGAGACGGAAAAAATCAAAACGCTTGTTTACCAGGGCGGCTTCACACCTGAAGAAGAAATCGGGGAAGCGCAAAGAAAAGACAACCAGGGGCTCGCGGTGATTTATTCTGACGACGTTCAAAAAGACAGCGCCGAAGACCTGGCTGCGTTTTTGCGCGCGGGCAAGTATCAGACAAGAGTTGAAAAAAACACGGAAGATGGAAATGCAGAGAGCTTGACACTGATTGCGGGGAAATGAAATCGATATCCTTTTCAGAGAACTGCCAGAGAGGCAGTTCTTTTTTTTACCCACACACCAATCCCAGCCAAAGTCTATGTGAATTTGCGTTCAAGGACTAAGCAGCTTCGCCTTAAGGCATATATTGGTTTCATTTATTGTCAGGATTGGTGAGGGGTAAACTTCAAACAAAACGGGATATAGTGTAGAATAAGAATAGAATCATGGCGACGGGAAAAAAAACAAGTCCGAAAAGAAAAGTCGGAAAAATACCAAGGCCGAAAAAGAAAAAAAGCGCCTTGAGAAAAATCACCAAATGGCACTTGCTTCTCACAATTGCGGCTTTGTCTTTGTATCTCGGCTTGGGATTCTGGCTGGGGCCGGGAGCGCTCAAGCAGGATATCGAAGGGAAAGTGGCCGGAGTATCATCCACTGTTCTGTCATTGCATATCGCCGGTCCGCCTGCAAAACCGGTGGTGACGGCTACTCCGGGCTGCGACTCTTCCA
>MFSH01000018.1:0-13932 GCA_001784875.1 Candidatus Moranbacteria bacterium RIFOXYB1_FULL_43_19 | reverse complement strand
GATACGGACGATTATGACATCAACCGCGATTCCGCCCCGCTCATCACCGGGATTACGACCCCTTCATACAAAGACACGAATGTTTCAGCCAATACGACTTATGCTTACGAGGTGACTGCCAACGGTCCTTTGGGCAACACCGCCTCGGATACGGTGAGCGCCGCTACCGGAGATTGCTATGTCCCTTTGCCCGATCCCACCAACGAAATCATTACTATTGAAAACATAAACCTTACTACATACAATAAAATTCCAAAAATCAAAAAAAGGACGCCCACTTTCACCGGGACGACAAACATAGCCCATGCTTTGATCCAGGCCGAACTTTATACCGGGCCGCTGATCATTTCTTCTACGACAGCCAATGGAAACGGGTATTGGAGTTGGAAAGTGCCTCAAAAGCTGGACTATGGCTCGCACACCCTTTATGTGACGGCCACCGATCCCAGCGACAGCTCGCGCTACAAAACAGACCAGGTCGCTTTCAAGGTTATCAGAGAAGATGAGGAAGAAGAAGACGAGGACGAGGAAGAAGAAACGGCTGCTCCCGCGCTGGTTTCTCCCGTTTCTCCTGGTCCAGCCGCTCCTGGTGCTGCGCCGAGCGAGAAGAACGCTCCCTTCAACCTGAAGCTTGAAATTGAGAATAAAGATAAGGTAGTATATGTAGGTTCTGATCTTGCGACGAAGTTGTCTGTTATTAAGCTGAGAGATTTCGGGGAGGGAAATGATTTGGTAAAGTACAAAATCATTGATTCTCGGGGAAATACAGTTTTGGATTCAGAAGAAACATTCAGGCTCAAAGAAGGGGAAATATACCGAAAAAGCATCAGGCTGCCTGTTTATTTGCGCGCCGGAAGATACACGGTCCGGGCGGAAACGGAAAAAGAGGGATTTCTCATCAGCGCCGAAGACTCTTTCGAGGCGGCAGAGAAGCCCATTCTGAATTTGGGAGGAGGCGTTATAATAACTTATCCCCAATTGGTCAGCACAGTAGGATACATATTCATATTTTTGCTCTTGCTGCTCGTTCTGTTCCTTCTGCTTACCGCAAGGGAATATTGGCTCACGAAGCAGGCCCGCTTCTTCGTTGACGAGGAAGAGCTATCAAGAGACGGCTACATCAGCTAGCTTTCAAATTTTATCTAGATTTTGACTAAAAGATAACGAAGGGAGGTGCTATGATGACTTTCGAAAACGCAGAACTGCTTATCAACGCGGTGATTATCCTGTCGTCGCTTCTTGCCGTTGTTTATACTCTGGGGGTTGTCTGGCGGGTCGAAAAGAAGCTGGATCTTTCCTACAAATTGTTTCTCATTGCCATTTTGGCTTTTTTCGCCTCGATTCTCATTGAAATTTTGAATCCTATTCAGGACTCTCTGATGGAGCTGGCGGCAAATCTGATGAAAATGCTTTTTGCCGTGTTTTTCCTGGCGGGAGTTTCCACAATGAGAAATATGATCCGGAGAATTGACGGCGAAAAGAAAGATTTTTCGTTTGATAAGTTTCGTGATAAATAGGATATCTATATATTGGTAAGCAACGACAAAAATTATGAAGGAGAACAGGATCATTCTTGAGATAAAGGAAAAATCAGGCCGATCGTTTATTTTTTTGGAAAACAGAGCCAGCCGTAACGGGAAAAGAAAAAAAGAAGCCTTGGGAAAAAAAGATATTTCGCTTGAACTTCTTCCGGCTATCGACCGGCTGGTCAGGAAAAATAAATTACACCGCAAACATGGGCGGCAAAATCGGCGCGGGATTGACAAAATTTCGGGATATAGGATAATAAGCGATGTGCCGAATAATTGGACAAGCGTGAGAATCGCAAGGATTACATTTGAAGTTTTGAGGCTCGCCGAGCGGTAAAAATTTGACTATCAGGTTGACAAGAAAAAGGGCTAGTGCTATTCTTTTTGTACGATATCTAACTTCGGGGGATTTGGATATATTATCGAAAAATAATTAAATATTCACCCTGTGAAATCCCGCCTTCGGCGGGATCCCGCTAGCGGGATATTTCACGGGGTAAACTAAAACCACTTAGCCAAAACTCTTTGCTCCCTAGAAATTCCGCGGAGCGAAAGGTTGGAGAGTGGCGTGTCTTTTATGTCTTTGGGGCAAAAAACTCTCGGGGTGAAAGAGTCTTTCAGCCCACAATCCTCTCTTCGCAAGAGGATATTTTTCCGGCGGATTCCGATGGTTTCCCTTCCCAACTTGATCGAAGCCCAAGTGGCCTCTTATGAATGGTTCATGAAAGAGGGCCTCAAAGAGCTTCTCGATGAAGTGAATCCAATCAAAGATTTCACTGGAAAGGACCTGGAGCTCTCTTTCGGAGAATACTATCTGGACGAGCCGAAATACGACGAAAAAACCTCGAAATCAAAAAATATTTCCTTTGAAGCGCCTCTTCGCTCGAAAGTGAAGCTTCTCAACAAGCAGACGGGAGAAGTAAAAGAGCAGGAAGTTTATCTTGGCGACATTCCCGTCATGACCGAGCGGGGAACCTTCATCATCAACGGCGTGGAGCGCGTCGTAGTCAGCCAGCTCATCCGGAGCCCCGGTGTCTTTTTTACTATGGAATACCACAAGGGGCAGCGGCTTTTTGGGGCGAAAATAATCCCCAACCGGGGGGCCTGGCTCGAAATGGAGACCGATCTTGACGGGGCGATCTGGGTGAAAATTGACCGAAAAAGGAAAATAGCCGTCACCGCCCTCCTTCGCGCCTTCGGATTTTCGAAAGATGAAATTCTGGTAAAAACTTTTTCTGACGTTGACACCGGTGAGAAAAAATATATTGAATCCACGATTGGAAAAGACACGACCAAAACCCAGGGAGAAGGATTCCTTGAAGTTTATCGGAGGATCCGGCCGGGAGATTTGGCAACTGAGGAAAATGCCAAACAGATGATTGAGGCCATGTTTTTCAACTTTGACCGGTATGATTTCGGGAAAGTCGGCCGCTACCGCTTGAATCAAAGGATGGAAACCAATTTTCCGGATGACGAAGCGCACCGGATAATGCGTCCGGAAGACCTGGTGGAAATTGTCAAAGAAATTATTCGTCTCAACAATAATCCAATGGCGAGTCCGGACGATATTGACCACTTGGGAAATCGCCGGGTGCGTTGCGTTGGAGAATTGGTGCAGAACAAATTCCGGGCGGGTCTCGCGCGAATGACAAGAAATATCAAAGACCGGATGAGCACATGCGACCTGGCGACGGTTGTTCCGGGCCAGCTTATCAATTCCCGGCCGGTGGCCGCGGCTGTCAAGGAATTTTTTGCCTCTTCCCAGCTGTCCCAATTTATGGACCAGGTCAATCCTCTGGCGGAACTTGAGCACAAAAGAAGGCTTTCCGCCATGGGCCCGGGAGGCCTCACGCGCGAGCGGGCCGGATTTGAAGTGCGCGATGTGCATCAATCCCACTACGGGCGGATATGTCCGGTGCAGACCCCGGAAGGTCCGAACATCGGTCTCGTGAACCATTTGTCCTGCTATGCCCGCATCAACGAATATGGCTTTATTGAAACGCCCTATCGGAAAGTAACCCACAAAAACGGAAAGAATTTTGTCACAAAAGACATAGAATATTTAAATGCCACAGTGGAAGACCGCAAAATTATTGCCCACGCGGACACGGAAATTGACGAAGACGGCCGCATCAAAAGTGAAATGCTCGAAGCGCGCGTCAAAGGGCAACCTTCCATGATTGAAGCCGGCCAGGTGGATCATATTGACGTTTCGGCCAAACAGTGCATTTCCGTTTCCACGGCGCTTATTCCTTTTCTTGAACATGATGATGCTCACCGGGCCCTCATGGGTTCAAACATGCAGCGCCAAGCAGTTTCCTGTATTGTGCCCGAGGCGCCGCTGGTTGGGACAGGCCTTGAAGACAAAGCGGCGGCTGATTCGGGTCAGGTGGTTCTTTCCCGGGAAGCTGGCCAAGTGGTTGAAGTGGATGCTGACCATATCACCCTTAAAGAAGAGGGTTCTTCCGGAAAATCAGCCAAAAAAACCTATCACCTTCAAAGCTTTGAACGCTCCAACGCTTTCACCTGCATGAACCAGATTCCGCGCGTTGAAGCAGGCGAACAAGTGAAAAAAGGACAGCTTCTAGCTGACGGAGCTTCGACAGATAGCGGAGAGTTGGCCCTAGGCCAGAACATTTTGGTGGCCCTTATGCCTTGGGAAGGCGCCAATTTTGAAGACGCGATAATCATTTCAGAAAAATTGCTTCAGGATGATCGCTATACATCCATTCACATCGAAGATTTCACGGTTGACATTCGTGACACGAAGCTGGGGCCGGAAGTAGTGACGCGAGATATTCCGAATATCGGGGAAGAACGCCTCAAAAATCTCGACGACACGGGAATAATCCACATTGGAGCCGAAGTTTCTTCCGGAGATATTTTGATCGGAAAAATTTCTCCCAAAGGGGAAGGTGATCTCACTCCCGAAGAAAGGTTACTGCGCGCTATTTTTGGAGAAAAATCAAAAGACGTCAAAGACACCTCTCTTTATCTCCCGCACGGGGAGCACGGAAAAGTGGTTGACATAAAAATATTTTCGCGCGAACAGGGCGACAAGCTTCCGGCGGGTGTTATCCAGCAGATCCAGGTTAGCGTGGCCCAGCTCCGCAAAATCTCTGTCGGTGATAAATTAGCCGGCCGACATGGAAATAAGGGCGTGATTTCCAAAATTGCCCCGGTTGAAGACATGCCTTATCTTCCTGACGGAACACCAGTCGATATAATCCTCAATCCCTTGGGTGTGGCCTCGCGTATGAACATCGGGCAGATTCTTGAAGCTCATCTTGGATGGGCGGCATCCAAGCTGGGATATAAGGTGGCCAGCCCGTCTCTTGCCGGCGTGAGCGAAACGGACATCAAAAGCCAGCTCCGCGAAGCGGGGCTTCCTGAAGACGGAAAAATTGGTCTCATAAACGGCAAGACCGGCGAACATTTCGATGAAAAAACCATGGTTGGCCATATGTACATAATGAAATTGAACCACTTGGTGGAAGATAAAATCCATATGCGCTCGATCGGGCCTTATTCTCTGATCACTCAGCAGCCTCTGGGCGGGAAAGCCCAATTCGGGGGCCAGAGATTCGGAGAGATGGAAGTCTGGGCGCTGGAGGGCTATGGAAGCGCCTATACTCTTCAGGAAATGCTGACTATAAAATCCGATGACGTTCTGGGGCGCTCCAAGGCCTATGAATCAATCATTAAAGGGGAGAAAATAAGAAATCCGAACGTTCCGGCTTCATTCAATGTTCTGGTGAGCGAGCTTAAGGGCCTTTGCCTCAACGTGGAATTGCTGGGAGAGAAAGGAGAAGAGGCGTCAAAAGAAAAGCCCAAAGAGGAAAGAGGGAAAGATAAGGCCGAATAATTAAATCATTTTTTGATATGAACCAGCCTTCAAATACCAGAGTAACTGATTTCGAATCTATCCGTCTGCGCCTGGCCAGTCCGGATGATATTTTAAACTGGTCGCACGGCGAGGTGACGAAACCAGAAACCATCAACTACCGCACCCAGCGTTATGAACGGGACGGTCTTTTTTGCGAAAAAATATTCGGGCCGGCCAAAGATTGGGAATGCTATTGCGGAAAATACAAAAAAATCCGCTACAAGGGAATCGTTTGCGACAAGTGCGGAGTGGAAGTAACCCGGTCTATTGTCCGGCGCGAGCGCACCGGTCATATTAAGCTGGCAGTGCCGGTTTCGCACATCTGGTTTTTGCGGGGTGTGCCGTCAAAAATTGGTTTGGCGTTGGGCATGTCCGCTCAGGAGCTTGAAAAAGTCGTCTATTTCGCGAGTTATGTGGTTATGGAACTGGATGAGGAAGCGCGCAAAGAAACAATCACGCGGCTCGATTCGGAATACAAGGGCAAGCAAAAGAAAATCAAGAGCGAGGCCGAGCCGGGCAAGGAAAAATCTGACGAGCTGAAAAGCACCTATCAAATCAGCCGTGATGAAATCAAAAATCTCAAAAAATTCCAAATTCTTTCCGAGGTCGAATATTTCAATCTTTCCCTGAGGTACGGACATGTTTTCAAGGCCGGCATCGGGGCAGAAGCCATCCGCCGTCTTCTTGAGCAAATCGATCTTGGAAAAGAGATTGAAAGCATTGAGAAAGCTCTCCAGGATGACAAATCTTCCGACAAAAAAAAGATGCTGAAAAGATTGAAACTTTTCCAGGGGATGAAGCAGTCGGGCATTCGTCCGGAATGGATGCTCCCGACAGCGATTCCGGTGATTCCTCCCGATCTTCGGCCGATGGTCCAGCTGGATGGAGGCAGATTTGCCACATCAGATCTCAATGATCTCTATCGCCGCATCATCAACCGCAATAACCGGCTAAAGAAACTCATTGAGATTGGGGCGCCGGAAGTGATTGCCCGCAACGAGAAAAGAATGCTTCAAGAAGCGGTAGACGCGCTTTTTGACAACAGCGCCCGGCGGGGACAAACTTCGGTTGCCGCCTCCACCGGACAAAGACGGGCCCTTCGGTCGCTGGCCGATATGCTCAAAGGAAAGCAGGGGCGGTTTCGGCAGAACCTTCTTGGAAAACGGGTGGACTATTCCGGCCGGAGTGTGATTGTGGTTGGTCCGCGGCTCAAACTTCATCAGTGCGGCCTTCCTAAAAAAATGGCTCTGGAACTTTTCAAACCTTTCATAATCAACAATCTCATTGAAAAAGGCTTTGCCCACAATGTCCGATCGGCGGGAAAAATGGTTGAGTATGAAGCCGAAGAAGCCTATGAAATGCTGGACGATATCATTGAACACCATTATGTTCTTCTCAATCGCGCGCCGACTCTTCACCGTCTCAGCATTCAGGCTTTTCAGCCAGTGCTGATTGAAGGAAAAGCTATCCAGATTCATCCAATGGTCTGTGCCGCTTTCAATGCCGATTTCGACGGCGACCAGATGGCGGTTCATGTTCCGCTCACGGAGGAAGCCCGGCAGGAAGCGGGAGAAATTATGCTTTCTTCCAAAAATCTTTTGAAGCCGGCGAGCGGAGAGCCGATCACGATTCCTTCCCAGGATATGGTGCTGGGCTGCTACTATATGACTCATTTTGTAAAGGGCAGAAAGGGTGAGGGGAAAATATTTTCCGGGAAAGAAGAAGCTATTTTAGCCTATCACACGGGATATTTGGAGCTTCAAAGCGAAATCGAAGTTGAAATGGACGGAGAGCGAGTGAAAACCTCGGTCGGCCGGGTTCTTTTCAACGAAATAGTTCCCAAAGAAATTGGCTTCGTCAACCAAGAGCTCGACAAAGGAAAGCTTCGGGAGCTTGTTGGCCGGTGTCTTGCGGCAACATCTTCCGAGGAAACAGCCAAGTTTGTGGATAATCTCAAAAATTTGGCATTTGGCATTGTCACCCGCTCCGGAATGAGCTGGGGAATGGACGATCTTCTGGTTCCGGAAAAGAAAAAGGACATTATCCAGGGAGCCGAAGATCAGGTGGATATCGTCAATAAACAATTTGAAATGGGGCTTCTTACTCTTCAGGAACGGAAAAGCCGCATTATTGAAGTTTGGAATGAAGCCAAGAATAAAATTACCGAAGCAGTGCGTAATGGGCTCGACAAAGAAGGGCCGGTTTATTCAATGGTATATTCAAAGGCCCGCGGAACCGAAGCAGTGGTAGTCCAGATGACTGGAATGAAAGGGCTTGTGGCTGGGCCGACCGGAGAAACGATTGAGCTGCCTATCCGATCTTCTTTCAAAGAAGGATTCAATGTTTTGGAATACTTCATTGCCACTCACGGCGCCCGAAAAGGTATGGCGGATACGGCTCTTCGGACAGCGACAGCCGGATATCTCACCCGGCGTCTCGTGGACGTGTCCCAGGATATGGTGGTGCGCGAGCCGGATTGCGCTGATAAAGAAGGCGGTTTTATATACCGGGTTGATTCAGTCGTCGCCGGAGTCAGTTTTGCCTCCCGGATTGCTGGCCGGGTTCTTCTTGAAGATGCTCAAGACCCGAAAACGAAAAAAGTGCTTGCCAAAAAAGGAGAAATAATTTCCAAAGAAAAAGGTGAAGAAATCGAAAAAAAAGAAGTTGAAAAAGTGAAAATCCGTTCAATCATCACCTGCAAGACTCGCCGGGGAGTCTGCCAGAAATGCTACGGCTTGGATCTCGGGCGCAATGAGCTGGTTCATATTGGCCAAGCAGTCGGAATTGTGGCGGCCCAAGCCATTGGAGAGCCGGGGACCCAGCTCACAATGCGGACGTTCCATATCGGAGGCGTGGCCGGGACAGACATCACCCAGGGGCTTCCTCGAGTGGATGAAATTTTTGAAGCTCGCCCGCCAAAAGGGGAAGCGGCGGTTTCAGAAATTGACGGGCAAGTGGTTGAAATCACGGAAACAGAAAAAGACAAGATTATCCGCATCGAATCGGAAGGGCCAAAAAAGAAAAAAGACATGCGAGAATATGTCGTGTCGGCGGTGATGAATCTCAATGTTCAAAAAGGAGAGCTGGTCACCCGCGGGCAAGTCCTTTCCGAAGGGCATCTCGATCTCAAAAAGCTTTTCAAGATAAAAGGGCGTGAAGTTGTCCATCGCTATATCACCAAAGAAGTTCAGGAAATTTATTCGGCGCAAGGGGAAGGCATCAACGACAAGCATATCGAAGTCATCATCCGCCAGATGCTTTCGCGTGTCAGGGTTCTTGATCCAGGCGACACCAGCCTCCTTCCAGGAGACACGGTTGAAGAAGTCCAATTCCAGGAAGCCAATGAAGCGGCCAAAAAAGTGGGAGGGAAAGCGGCTACCGCGGAAAAACTGCTTCTCGGAATTTCAAAAGTGGCTCTCTCGACGGAAAGCTTTTTGTCTGCTGCATCCTTCCAGGAAACCGCCAAGGTTCTCATTAACGCGGCTGTCACCGGAAAAGAAGACAAATTGCGGGGCTTGAAGGAGAACGTGATTATTGGTAAGTTAATCCCGGCGGGAACGGGATACAAAAAATAGTATTTGGTAGTTGGTATTTAGTATCTTGTATTTTAGTATTTTAGATAAAGAAAAATCCGCCCGAGGCGGGTTTTTCTTTTGAAGATTATAGTAAAAAACAACCCATCGGATCGTTTTCAAAAAAATAAAGCGGACTCTTTTGTTTCAAAATTTCGCTACAACTAGTTGTAGTGAAGATTATTTTTTCTTCTCCAGCACATAATACAAATTCCCGTCGCCTTTGCCGGTGGGGCGCGGCTCGCGGCGAACTTCAGTTATAACCTTTCCCAGTATTCAACGTTGGGGGGCAATGATTATTTGCTCCTAAAATCCCTAACCGCAAAACCGCCTTTGATTCGCCTGATTTTTGCCCCTTTCTTTTCCCGCCAATCTGTGGATTGACTTATTACGATTTACTTTATTTTCGACTGAATAATCTTAACATCACCCTGAAGAATCTTGTCTCCCGGATTAATTTCCAGGGCTTTCTTCATATATGCAAGTGATTTCTGGTAGTCTTCCTTTTCGAAATAGATGCCAGCTATCATTCGAAAGGCTTGCCAATCTTGGGGATTTAATTCAACGGCTCTTTTGAGGCTCTCGATAGCCCTATCTGTCTGGCCAGTTTGTTTATAAGACTCGCCCAGGTTAAAATATGCATCTGCCAATCCGGGATATAGCTCTATGGCTAAATTAAATTCATCGATCGCTTTCTCCCAATCACCTTGTCTCTGATAGACGCCTCCGAGATTATTGTGAGCCGCATAAGATGAGGATGTTTTTGAAGTGGCAATCCAAAGCGAGTCTTCGTTTTTCCAATCATTATTACGAAATATGGTTCGGAAAGAGAGTAATATAATTATCATAGCAAAGACAATATATACTGGCTTTGCACATTTTTTGTCAATCTTCAATAGTCGATTAAAAAATAACGCAACGACCACAAAAATTCCAATTGAGCCGAAATAGACGTATCTCTCTGCGAAAACCCAAGTGACTCTTAAGGTAAACAAAAATGGAACGAGAGACAAAAAGAAAAAGGATAACCAGAAAAATACCTCCCTGTTCTTTTTCCAAGAATAAAATAATATACTCGGAATGAGAATAAAAAACAAAGACGCAAAAAGGATTCTGTTGATGGGAAAAAATAAGTCCGTTTGATAAAAAGATAAAGTGTTCGGCCAAAAAATTAAACGAAGATAATTTACTACAGCCAATGGTATCTGGAAAAGTGGATCACGAAATGCGCCATCACGCATGTCTACTACTCCTTGATTAGGCGCGAACCCCTGAAGCACCATTCTGGCAAAAAAGACACTCGTAATCAGGATAACTGTTAATTCTGGAATAATTTTTTTCCAATTCCCCCTTAATCCGCCCAGTGACAGCTCTCTAAGCAGAATAACAAAAGGAACCATGATCGCAACTGGCGAAGTGGTTATCGCCAAAACAAAAAAGATTGAATGTAAATATTTTTTCCAGCTCCCGGCATTTTTGAACAATATATACGTGATCATTGACAGGAGAGCGAAAAATGTTCCCTGGACATAAGGCGATCCGGAAATCCAAACCACAGCTTCGGTGAGGATCGGGTGAACGGCAATTAGGCTTGCGGCAAAAACGGCAAGCGGTTTTCTTTTTGACATTAGGCTCAACAAAAGAAAAACCAGAAAAGTATTCCCGATGTGGAAAATGAGATTGCTGGTGATTCGAAATATGGAAGGATGAAGACCGAATATGAAAGCGTCGAAAAAGTAGATGCTTCGCTGAATAATTCCCATCGGAGAGGCAAATACGCCTTCCAAATAAGCAACATCGGGATTTGTTTTTATGGCGCCAACATCATCAGAAACAAAATCATTGCCGATCGAATTAAAGTAAGTGATAAATACAAGAAAAAACAAAAGAATCAAAATATTCCGGTTGTTTGAAATGAATTCTCTTAGATTGAAAGCGGAAGCCTGTCCTGATGGATTCGTCTGATTTGGCGGAGCGAGTTTTGTTTGCGGTGTTATGTCCATGAATCTGAAAATGATTTCGAAAAGTATAGATGACTAGATATTAGCACAGATTTTTTGAGAACTAACCTTTTCTGACATTCATTAATTTTTCCCAACATTCAACGTTGGGAGGCAATGATTATTTGCTCCTAAAATTCCTAACCGCAAACCCGCCTTTGATTCGCCTGATTTTTGCCCCTTTCTTTTCCCGTCAGCCGAGAGAGCGGACGATTTCGATCGGAATTGTGACGGCGGGGCTGATTTTGCCGATTCTCGTTATTTTTCTTTTATTTTTGTCTTTTAGTTTCATAGGTAATTATCGAAGAAAGTATCAAGGTGATTATTAAATCTTGCCCCTATCCTATCCCAAAAAGCTTGTTTTATCAACAAACTGGAAATTTCTTCCCGGATATGGTAAAATAGGAAAGTCTTAAGCTTTTCATCCCTCACCGCGAAATTGAGGTGAAGGACAAGCAAAATGGGCAGACGCCGAAAAAAAGAGAAAAACGAAGAAGAAAAAACCAACGGGCGGGGGAGGCCGCCGAAAAGAAAAGGGCTTAGCGGTGACACAAAAAGAAGCATTGTCGCTGTTTTTCTGATTGCCCTGGCCATCCTTTCCGTCTTCAGTCTTTTCGGCGGGGCGGGGACGTTCGGAGTATATTTCAACAAAATTCTTTCCTTGGCCTTTGGAATCGGGCGGTATCTTCTTCCGGTTCTTATGGTCGCAGTGGGTTTTCTTTATTTCCGGCGGGACACGGAAGCCTATTATGTTTTTGTGGCGGCCGGGTTTATTTTGTTCTTTGCGAGCGTTCTCGGGGTTGTCCATATCTTTTATCCGCTTTCCGAGATGGTGGAAATCGCAAAGAGCGGATCAGGAGGCGGGTTTTTGGGAGCGGCCGCTGCCTATCCGGTGCTCAAGCTTTTCGGATTCTGGGCGGGAATCATTGTGCTTGTTGCGATTGCACTCGCCTCAATTCTCCTGGCTCTCAATGTTCCTTTCCGGGCGCTTATGAAGCCGATCGAATGGATGAGAGAAGATGAAGAAGAGGAAAAGGAAGATGAAAAAGAAGAAGAGCCGAAGGCCGTTATTGAAGAAAAGCCGTCCGCGTCGGCAAAAATCAGCGAGATCCTCAAAAGAAAGCCGGAAAGGCCGGCGCCTCAAAAAGATATGCCGGTTCCCGAAAGGCAGATCGGCGCAGCTGGATGGAAATTACCGCCGCTGGATCTTTTAGAGCGGACAACTGGCAAAGCCAAGGGCGGCGACATTGAAACGAACGCGAAGATAATCCAGGAGACTTTCAAAAATTTTGGAATTGATGTCGAAATTGGGGATATCAGCGTTGGTCCGTCGGTGACGCAGTATTGTTTCAAGCCGGCGGCTGGGATCAAGCTCTCAAAAATCACCGGCCTCAACAACAATTTGTCGCTTGCTCTTGCCGAGCACCCGATCCGGATTGAAGCTCCTATTCCCGGGAAATCCCTGATTGGAATCGAAGTGCCGAACAAAACAAAAACAATGGTCCGGCTTCGCAATATCATTGAGAGTCCGGAATTTTCAGAAAGGAAATCAAGTCTCACGCTGGCGCTTGGCCAGGATGTGGGGGGAAACTATCTTTTGGGCGACCTCACCGAAATGCCGCATCTCATGATCGCCGGAGCAACCGGAACAGGGAAAAGTGTCTGCATCAACACAATCATCACTTCGCTTCTTTATCAAAATTCGCCTGATGATTTGAAGCTGATACTGATTGACCCGAAAAGAGTGGAGCTCACCGCCTTTAACGGGATACCGCATCTTTTGACGCCCACAGTTGTCGATAACGGCAAAGTGGCCAACGCTCTGAAGTGGGCAATCAGCGAAATGGAGCGTCGCTATAAAATGCTTCAAGAAAGCGGATCACGGGATATTTTTTCCTACAATGGAAAGCTGAAGGTCGGCCAGAAAAAGTCGATCATTGACGAGGAAACCGGCGAAGTGATCGGAGAAGAAGAGGTAAAGCGCTTGCCGTTCATTGTGATTATCATCGACGAATTGGCCGACATTATGGCTAGCCACGCCAAAGACGTTGAAGCGGCCATCGTCCGGATTGCCCAGATGGCGCGGGCCGTTGGAATTCATCTCATCGTTTCCACCCAGCGGCCGTCAGTTGAAGTACTGACCGGGCTCATCAAAGCTAATATTACAACCCGGATCGCTTTCCAAGTGGCGACTCAGATTGATTCGCGGACTATTCTGGACATGGCTGGGGCAGACAAGCTTCTTGGAAACGGAGATATGCTTTATCTTTCCGCCCGTTCCCCGAAGCCAAGAAGAATCCAAGGAGTTTTTGTTTCCGAATCGGAAGTGAAACGGGTTGTGAAATCAATCAAATCCCAGCTTGATGAAGAAGTGGAATACAATGAAGAAGTGACTGCTCCGCAAAGAGTCAGTCTCGGGGGAAAATTCACTGGCGCAGGAGCTTTGGGCGGAGATGACGCGGGCGATGATCTCTACGAAGAAGCCAAAGACACAGTTGTGAAATCGGGTAAAGCTTCAGCCTCACTCCTCCAGCGGCGGCTTCGGGTAGGATATGCCCGGGCGGCGCGGCTTCTGGATATTTTGGAAGCCAATGGGGTGATCGGACCGGCTGATGGGTCAAAAGCGAGGGATATTTTGATCAGCAATGGCACAAACACCAAAGCCGTCCAGAGCGAGGTTGAGTATGAAGACGAGGAAGTTGATCAAAAGCAGCGGGATCGTTGGCAAATGTGATTTTAGGGAGTATAATAGACGAGGCGAAGAAAAATCTGAAAATATAATATGGGATGAATTGACCTGCCCGGAAAATTTAAAAATCAAAAGTCAAAAATCAAAATGACAATTCAAAATGTAAAAATGTTTTGATGGTAATTTCCATCTTAACATTTATCTCATTTTGAATTTTTTATTGTCATTTTGCACTTTGATTTTTAAATTTTTATTA
>MFSH01000017.1:37416-50109 GCA_001784875.1 Candidatus Moranbacteria bacterium RIFOXYB1_FULL_43_19 | reverse complement strand
TAAATCCAAATCAAGTTTCTTTGGTAGGAGGCGGGACTGGATTAACGGTCAACACGGGCAACGTCGGCATAGGAACTACCAGCCCGGCATATATTTTGGATATCTTGTCAAAATCCAGCGTAAGTTCGGCATCATTCACCGGCACGGGGCTTAACGATATGACATCGGGCGGCGCATTTACCGGCGCAACTGCTAAAAATTATAAGGTTCAGATCGACGGTACAGGAAGCCCCGATACTTGGAAATGGTCGGATGACGGGGGTTCAACTTGGTATGATACAGAGGAGGCTATCACCGGCTCGGCTCAAACTTTTTATTCCGACAATCAAGGTGTTGCTGTCACTTTTGGAGCGACAACCGGCCATACCCTCGGAGATTATTGGACTTTCTCGACTACCGTTACCAACCCCTTGGCTATCCGAAATCCCGCGGGCACAAAAAGTTTCTATGTAGGAAATGACGCGTTCGTCGGCATCGGGACGACAACCAACCCTTTTGGGGCCAACGGAGGCGGTATTGATTATGCGTACCTGCCCTCCTTAGGAGTTAACACAGATGGTCTAACTATGGGTACCTTTATTACACATACTACTTTTTCAATTATCGGTGGCAGATTTGATAGCAGCTTTACCCTTAACCAAACCTACCTGGGTGATTCCTTTGGCGGTACGGGGCAGATGACTATGTTTGGTACCGCTGGTATTTCTATCAGCACTTACCTCACGGCACGGAACACAGTGGGGATATTGGGCATAGCGAAAAGCGATTACAGCGCCTTCGGAGGGCAGTTTGTAGGAGAAGGCACTTCGACGAATCGTGCTATCGGCGTACTTTCCAAAGCCATAAGCTATACAGGCGGAGCTGGTTATGGTGTTTATATCCAACCCGGATCGGGTGGCGGGACCAACTATGGCTTATACCAGGACGGGGCGAGCGATAAAAATTATTTTGCCGGCAACGTCGGCATCGGGACGACGAGCCCGACAAGCGCCCTGGTGGTCAAAACCCCGGGCGCGAGCAATTCCCAGCTTAGTGTTTTAACGAGTTCGTGGGGGACCACTCTCTATGTAGCCGATGGCACTGATGCCGGAAGCCTCTATCTCCGGCACGGAACCGGTCAAGTGACCGTAAACCAGGGTACGGCCAACGGGGCGCTGACAATTTGGAACGACACAGAACTGAATGTTTTCCTCCACAGCAACTGGTACAGCTTTATCGCCGGAAGCAACTCGCGCCTCGGCATCGGCACTTCCGCCCCGATAGCAAAACTTCACGTGCATGGAGATTACAACAACGGCGGCACGGGAGGCATTTTGCTTGATGCCGACGACAATTCGACGCCCGATCGATATTCCTTGAGAATAAACCCTTATGTGCTCGGTGGCGGAATGGTCGGATATATATTCCAGACAAAAAGTGTTACAGGCGGCACAAACACTCCGCTGGTATTTGATCATGCCGGCAATGTCGGCATCGGGACGACGGCACCGGGAGCGAAACTACATATAAACGGAGGAGTTGGGAGCTTAGCAACTGGAATAGCATTCGGCGACGGTGATAGCGGAATTTTTGAACTTACTGATGATCAGTTTTATGTGCAAATATCAGGTACGCCATCTTGGGTCATGGACAGTTCTCATTTCGGAGGAAATCCAGGCAGTGCGCTGCCCCTCATGCAAATGGGAGGAGTGCAAATTTTGCCTTATGCAGCGGACACTGATACGGGAGTGCAATATTTAAATCCAAATCAAGTTTCTTTGGTAGGAGGCGGGACTGGATTAACGGTCAACACGGGCAACGTCGGCATCGGGACAACGGGTCCAACGGCAAAATTGGATGTTTTGGGCGACATAAAAGTATCCAACAGCGCCACTTCCAACTTGAGGATAACCACCGACGGATCCTATGCCTATTACGTGCTGAACAACATCACCTCGCACGCTTTTCAAGCTTCAGGAGCCAGCCGAGCAACAATCTCCACGAACGGAGTCTGGTCAAGGCCTGGCTTTTCTGTCGGAGAAAACTACGGTTCTGTCGTGCCTCCTACCAACGGAGCGATCATTGAGGGCAACGTCGGCATCGGAACGACGAATCCGGTCGCCAAACTGGAAGTGAAAGGAACCACCACTGGAGGAAGCATCGCCAAATTCACGGACGTCAACACCACCGGATGCAGCATTGACACGGCCGGGATCATCAGCTGTTCATCGGACGGGCGCCTCAAGAAAAATATCGAACAAATAGAGTATGGCCTCGATGCCCTGATGGCCCTTCGTCCGGTTGAATACAACTGGAGATTTGAAAACGACCAAACCGCCAAAAGTCTCGGCTTCATCGCCCAGGAAGTGGAAAGGATCGCTCCAAAGCTGGTAAAGACCGATGAATCCGGATTCAAACAGCTCAACACCATCGGACTGGTTCCTGTCCTCGCCCGGGCCATCCAGGAGCAGCAGGGGGAAATCACGCAACTCGAAACGCATAACACGCAACTCGACTTGAATATTTCGCAAGCGGCGCAGTCCACGAGCGATCTCCAGGCGGCCGTCAACGAAAAACTGAATGTCATCAGCCAAAAATTGGCTCTGGGCGAAGAGAGCAGCCGGATTTTAGGCGCGAGGATTGACGCTGACGAGCAGGAAATATCCAATATCAAGACGAAACTCGCCGCCGCCGAAACCAAACTCCTCGACGCCGAACTCAATCTGGCCACTTTTGAAGCGGCGACCAATGATGTTATTTCCACCATGCTCGAAACGGAAAATATGCTCACGGAAAGGGTTCTCTCGCACGAAGAGCGCCTGAAAGCCCTCGAAGACAAGCTGGCCGCGGCCACCGTTTCCGTTGACGAAGGTGTGATCACTCTTCCGGCCGTTTCCGCCAGCTATATCGCGATTGACGCGGACGGAAACGCGGCCCTTTCCGGCATATTCAAGGCGGAGGAGGTCCAGGCTGACGGAGTGGTCTCGGGATCATACGCGGTGAAGAACGAAAAAGATACCGACGCGCCAACCGTGGGCACGACCATTCTTTTCCCGCCGCTGGTGGATGAAAACAAGGACGGCATCAACGACATCACCGGAAATCCGATGCCGCCTGACGCGGACGGCGACGGCGTGAACGACGTCACCGGGAAAGAAATCGTCCCGAGCGACGGCAAGAACGTCGAAGTCAAGACCAAAGCGGTGACGGAAAATTCCAAGATTTTTGTCACGCCCGACCAGCCGGCCAAGATCGGCGTCACCAAAACCGCCGCCGGCGTTGGTTTCACGATTTCCATCGACGAGCCGGTCGCCGACGGCTTGAACATCAGCTGGTTCATTGTCGAAGAAAAATAGAATCTTAACCTTTTCCAAGACTTAGTCTTGGAAATAAAGGAAACAAAAATATGAGAAAAACGCAGTTTTCAGAAGGACAATTTTATCACATATACAACCGCGGAACCGAAAAGAGAAAAATCTTTTTGGACGACTCTGATTATCAGCGCTTCTATCTCTCTATGCGGCTAATGAATGACGAACAAAGCGATTTGATGTCCCAATGGAAGGATTTCAAAACAGCAAATCCATATGCTGAACTAAACTCTTTTCCAAGACTAAGTCTTGGAAAAGAAAAACCGCTGGTGGAATTTGTTTGTTATTCGCTTTTGCCAAACCATTATCATTTTATCTTGACGCAATTAGCTGAAAAGGGGATTGAAAAATTTATGCACAGACTGGGCGTGGGTTATTCGATGTATTTCAACAAAAAGTATGACCGGAATGGCGCGCTTTTTCAGGGAACATTTAAAGCGTCTAAAATCAAACCGGATAGCCTGTTATATCTCTCCGCTTACGTGAATTGCAATGCTGAAGTGTATGGATTTGCGCGGGCGGAAATATACCGCTGGTCAAGTTTTCTGGAATACATCGAAGAAAAAAAGGATTTATGCGCGGGCGGAAAGAAAATTATCCTCGACGATTTCAAGGGCGGGGATGATTATAAAGAATTCGCCGAAGAAAATATCAAGCATTTCAAGGAGAAAAAAATAGATGAAAAAATGATGCTTGACGATTTCCAAGACTTAGTCTTGGAAAAAGCAGGAACTTACTCTTAAATTTTTGGAAAAATTATTTCAAAATTAAAAATTTAGGAATTATTTCAAAATTAAAAAAAATAAATTATAAATTAATGAAAAAAATAACTCCCAAAAAAATCTTCCTTCCCTTCGCCCTGCTCTTCCTGTATATATGTGTAGGCCTTTTTCAGCCTGCCCTCGCCGCTGATCCCGTGAAAACGGCCGACAAAAACATCGAGATGTCCCTGCCGGCCCGCGATTTCGAAATGAATGAAAATCCGACGGCCAGCTTTGAGAAAAAAGAAGAGGGCGGTTTTTGGAATTCAGTCTCTTCGTTCTTTTCCCGCGACAGCGCGAGCGATCCCAGGGTTGAGCTCACAGGGCCGGACGGGAAAACCGAAATGCTGGAGCGCAATAGGGACTACCGCGTCACGGATTCGGGAGTGATGGGAATCGAGCTTTTGAAAACCGATGTCATGAAGCCCGGAAAGCAAACCCTCAAAGTGAGCTTCAGCTACGGCGGAGAGGAATATGGCTTCACCCAAGACTTCACCTGGGGGGTTTTGGCGCTCAACGCGAACAAATCCGTTTACGCGCCGGGCGAAGAAGCGAAACTTCAATTCGGGGTTCTCGACGAAAAAGGAAACATGGTCTGCAACGCGAAGCTCAAATTGCAAATTCAAAATGATAATTTGAAAGTTTATGATGAGTTGACCACGGAGAATGGACGCATCAAAGTCGATCAGGACGTCTGCCGCTCGCACGCTTTCACGCTGGAGCCGGATTATTCCGCCGAATATCAAACCGGCGAGGCGGGAGAATATCAGCTGACGCTCACGGCCGAAACCGGAAATGGAGTATATTTTGTCAATGACAAGATTGAAGTGAGCCAGTCCGTCCCTTTTGACGTCGAGCGGGTAAGCGCGACGAGAATCTTTCCGCCGAACAAATATCCGGTCGCTTTCAATATCACCGCCAACCAGGACTTCAAGGGGCAAATTTCCGAGGAAGCTCCGAAAAATTTTGAAATCAGCGAAATGGATGTGCAAAATTCCGGCATTCAAAATTTGTTCGAAGTTCAAAATTCAAAATTCGAAATTGTGGACAGCCCGGATCAAAAACAATTGGTCTGGGACGTTGACGTGAAAAAAGGAGACCAGTTCAGCCTCGGTTACCAATACAAAGCTCCCGATCTTTCACCCGAATTCTATCTTCTCGGACCCTTGCGCTTCACCGAGAGCCAAAGTCTCACTGACAGGCTGAAAAATTTCAGCTCGGCCTCAGAAAAAACAGTTTTCGAAGAATCCCGCCAATGGCAGATCGCCTCGGATGCGGTCAGTTTTCTTGGGAGCGTCCAAAATAATGACGCCAACGGCGCCAACGTCGCGCTTAATCTTTTAACCCTCGGGCTTCAAGAGAACGATTTGGTTATTGTTGCTTACAATCTGGCCGACAATGACGATACGGACTTCGATCTATCCGAAAATAGCGGGACATGGACGGAAGTCTCGGATTTGTTTTCTAATGATATCTATGATGCCAATCTCGGCGTATATTACAAAGTCATGGGTTCGTCACCGGACTCGTCGGTGACGGTTGTCGGCGGCTGCGGCACTGACTGTGACACGAGCGTCGTGGGCATGGCTTTCCGGGGCGTGGATCCTTCGAACCCGATGGACGTGACGGATGCCGAAATTACGGGTCTCAGCACTATGCATCCCAACCCGCCATCCATTGACCACAACAACCCTTCCGGTGTCTATACTGTCATTGCCGGCGCAAATTCCAATGGCGGCCAAGGAAATCAAACCTTCACTTTCCCGACAGGATACACAACGGACGCGGTTCAGCAGCCTTCAGACGATACATGTGATGGCATTGTCGGCCTGGGATACCGGACGAATCCTTCCGACCCTGAAGACCCCGGCACGATGACGGCCAGCGGAACTGACAGTACCGATTATCCCTGGGCCGCCGTCACCATGGCGCTCCGGCCTTATGTTGCCCCGCCTGTCACCGTCTCCGGAACCTCCGCCATGCGGACGGGCGACACGGTCAAGGTGGCCATCAACGGAACGGTCTATGGCACGACCGGCACGATTGATGCCGGCACTGGGAACTGGTCGATCTCTGTTGCTTCGTCGTCCATTGCTTCGGGAAATTCGGTGGTTGTCTGGACGGACACGGCCACCGCCGCAAATCAGTCCACTTCCATCTCCAAATGGGACGGAAGCGGGGACATGACCGGAATGGTTCTTGATGCCAACGTGCTTTCGATTGGGAGCGCCAACAGCTCTGGCGTCACTTCGGCTGAAGTGGACGATTTCACCTGCTCTTCTTCGGGAGGCGGCAACGTCATGCACGCTTTTTCCTCGTCCACTTTAAGCGTCGAAGGGTGTTCGAAAACATATACCGCGGAAAAAATCAACGTTTTGTCCGGGAGCACTCTGACAATTGGCGCGTCGGAAATCTTGACGACATATGATTTGACAATCACGGGGACGCTCACTTCCGGCGGCGCTTCAACCTACAACGTGTCCCACAACTGGACAAACAACGGGACAACATTCACGGCTTCGACGAGCACGGTGAATATGAATGGTGGAACAGCGCAGACGATCAACGGCTCGACTTCGACGACTTTCAACAATCTGACAGATTCAAACACGTCAGCCGCTCTTTCGGTGAGCACGAACATCGGGGTCGGCGCAACTTTCAATATGAACGGGTCTGCCACGATCCTCACGCCGGCGGCGGCGACGGTCATCAGCGGTTCGGGAACTCTTACCGGATCGGGAACCGTGCAGGTGACCAGAACAAGCGCGACAGCTGATTTCGCGAGCCAATATACGATAACAAACAAGACGCTCACCAACCTCACCGTCGAATATACCGGAACCGGGCAGGTGCTGACGGATCTCACGTACGGAAACCTAAAAATCAGCTCAAACGCCATCGCAACGGGCACGAACACGGCAACTGTCGGCGGAGTTTTCACCGTCGGCGCGTCGGGAGTCTTCACGCCGAGTGGGGGAACGATGACTTTCAACAACGGTTCGTCGATCGCGAATTCCGGCACGCTCACTTTCCAGTCTCTCACCGTCGCCGCTTCAGCAACAGTCACGGCCAACAATAGTTTTGCCGCCAATGGGACTTTCACTGTGAACGGTTCAGCGACATTTACCCCGAACGCGGCAGCGGTAATAAGCGGCTCGGGGACTTTGACCGGAACCGGAACGGTTCAGGTGACGAAAACCACGGCTACGCCGGATTTTTCCAGCCAGTATACGATCACCAACAAAACTTTGACCAGTCTCACCGTCGCCTATGTTTCCGATTCCGCCCAGACCGTGAGCGCGGTGAACTACGGCAATCTTTCAAGTTCCGGCGCCGGCGGACGGACCCTCGCTTCTTCCGGAACAGTCGGCATTTCCGGAACCTTCACGATTGGGGGCAATACTTACACAACCACCGGATCGACCGTGAATTACAACGGCGCGGGTCAAACCGTGGGAGCGATCAATTACAACAACCTCACTCTTTCGGGAAGCGGCACCAAAACTTTGCAGACCGGAACCACTTCCGTCGGCGGCAACCTCACTCTTTCCGGGACGGCCTCGGCAACAACGGTGGTCGGACTCACCGTGAGTGGAAGCCTGGATGTGGGAACCGGAACCCAGCTGATTCTTGCCGGATTCACTTTCCAGGTCAACGGCTCGACTTCCGTCACCGGAACTCTTACCAACAATTCGGCAACCGCCAACAAAACTTTCACCGGAGACGTGACATTGAACTCGGGCGCGGTCTGGAATGAAACGGCGGCTACGGCCGTATACTTCGGCGGATCACTCACCAACAATGCCACCACCTTCACCGCTTCGACCGGCACCCACTATTTCACCGGTTCCGGAAAAACCATCTCCGGCTCGACCACGACTGCCATTCCGAGCGTTTCTGTTTCTGGGACGGTGACAAACAGCGGGACGATGACCATCAGCACGGCTTTGGCCGGGGCGGGCGGATTCACAAACGGCAACGGAACAAGCGGAACTCTCAATTTCGGAGGCACGACTATCGATATCACCACTTTCACGGCCAACGCGGCCAACAGTACCATGAGCTATAACGCGAGCGCCATCCAGACTGTGAGAGCGGTGTCATATAACAGCCTCGTGCTTTCCGGAACCAGCGCCAAAACCATGACCGGAGTGACAACCATCGGAGGCGATCTGACTATTTCCGGCTCGGCGACGATGACTTCCAATGCCGCTTTTACGCTCACCGGGACATTCAATTACGATTCGAGCGGTTCGACAACTCTCGCCGGTTCGACCAATATCTCAATTGGAAAATACGATCAGACGGCAGGAACCTTGGCTGATAACGGCGTGACTATCACCGTGAGTGGAACGGGAGCCACGATCTGGGCAAAATCCGGCGGCACCTTCACCGCGACCGGAACCGTCATTTTCACCGGTGCGGCGCCGGAGATCGGCGCGTCGGGAACAACTTTCAATAATTTGACTGTGAGCGTGGGAACTTCGGCGACTATCACCAGCGCGCTGGACGTAAACGGAAATTTCAGCCAAACGACGGGGACCTTCAACTGCAATTCCCAAAACCAAAACATCGCCGGAGATTTTTCACTCTCGAACGGCACAACTTGGACCAGCGGGGGAACGCTTACTTTCGACGGAACCAATTCAAAACTGCTGACCGACTCGAACGGTACCAAACAAAATCTGGGAACGGTCGTTGTCGGCGACGGCACCAATGCCAAGACCTTGAGTCTCAACGGCACGGCCGCCCGAGTGACCAACCTCACCGTCGCGAACAACGCCACTTTCTCCCACAACGGAGCGAATGACCTCAATATGACCGGAAACCTGACGCTGAATACCGGCGCGCAGGGGAGCCAATACACCAAAGGCGGAACACTCGCCTTTGACACCTCGGGAACTTCTACCGTCACCGATTCAAATGGCACCAGTCGTGATTTGGGGGTTGTGAGCGTCACGGGGACTAACAAAGTTTTTTCTACCGCAAGTTCTGTCAAGTTGACTTCCGCCACTTTGCAGGGTTCTGATGACACCCTCAATATTTCTGACGATACTTTGACTATTACCGGAACCGGAACGCCTCTCACTTTGAACGGCGGTACGTTCACCGTGACAAACTCGAGCGTGATTTATACCGGCGAGGGTTCGACTAACATCTCGAGCACGACCTATAATAATCTACAGCTGGCCCCCGCTTCGACCGGCAGGACCTATACTCTTGGGACAAGCGGTTCGCAGACCATCAACGTCAGTGGAAACTTTGTTGTGAATGACGGCTCGGGGACAGAAACCGTGATTGCCACTGCGGCAACGTATAATCCCATCTTAAATGTGAACGGCGACTTTACAATAAACAACTACAGCACGTTCACTGGCGGATCGCAGACCATCACGGTCGGAACGGACGGGCAAGCGCTAGGGGACTTCACCCTTGAATCGGGGAGCACCTGGAATGCCGGATCGGGAACTCTCATTCTCGACGGAGGCGATGACACAAACCTTGTATATTTCAACGACAAGAACAGTACCAAGCAAAATATGGGCACGGTTCAAATCGGAGCTTCACCGGCGACGACGAATATGAGCTCCGACATGACCGCGGACAGCTTGACGGTTTCCACTGGCGACCGGCTGAACACCAAAGGATATGATCTCAATATTGCCACCTTCATCACCGTGAACGGCACCCTTGACGGCACCCAGGCCACATCCGGAAATGGAACCAACATCAATCTGGGAACCACCTGGACTGTGGGAGCAAGCGCCACTTTCACGGCCGAGGAAAGCGAGACCTATCCGACCACGGTCATATTCGACGAAAGCTCTTCCGGAAATCTTTCCCCGGGCGGGACGGACGAAAGCCACGATTTCTACAACATCCAATTTTCCAAATCAGCTTCCGCCACCGTCACGATGCAGGCAGCCATCGATGTTGAAAATGATCTCACCATTTCCAATTCCAATTCCACCCTAAGCGCCGCAGGTTACGCAATCAATATTGCTGGAGACTGGAGCAATTCTTCGGGAACATATACAGCCAGTTCCAATACGGTCACTTTTGATGGTTCTGGAGCCCAATCGCTTTCGGGGACCATGACTTCTTCTTCCGCTTTCTACAACCTGACCATTACCAATTCCGCCGGCCCGACAAATGGCGTCACTTTTTCCGACGATTGCGCTGTTACAGGCACTTTCGCCGACAACACGCAGGACTCGAAGCTCATTTTCACGACTACCAAGACATTTACGTTTGCAAACATTGATATTGATGGCGCCTCTGGACACAATGTTATTTTGACTTCTACAAATGGAACACCCGGCACTCCGGAAGGACCGCAATGGTTCTTCAATGTGTCCCAATCTTCCCCGACTGTTTCTTATGTTTCCGTCTATGATTCCGATGCTTTGGGTGGCAACGAAATCATTGCCTACAACAATGGCACAAATGGGGGAAACAACGAACATTGGATGTTTGATCCACCTCCCGCTGGAGGAACGGAAACCATCGAAGGCACACTCAATCTCGAAGGCTCCTTTATTTTCAACTAATCCCGCAAAAACAAAATATTATTCCCTTGCCTAAAGCTTTCCTTTAGTTTATCCTAAAGGAAAGCTTTAGGATAAACTATGAACAGAATAAAATACCACAACGATCGATATTACCATATCTATAATCGTGGCGTTGACAAGCGAGACGTTTTTCTTGAAGACCGTGATTATTTTAGGTTTCTGGAAGCGATGGAACTACTAAATGACAAGAGAGACGGCCTAATGATCCGATGGAGGGACCAAAAAAGAAACAATCCCAAAACTCTCTTTTACGATTTCCTAAAGGAAACCTTTAGGAATAAAAACAGGCTAGTAGATATAATTGCTTACTGTCTGAATCCAAATCATTATCATATTATTTTAAAGCAAAGAAGCGAGGATGGAATTAGGCGATTTATGCATAAAATTGGCACGAGTCATACTAAATATTTCAATGAAAAAAACAGACGAACAGGCATTCTTTTCCAAGGCCCTTTCAAATCTTCACCGATTAAGCCAAATGCCCTCCTCTACGTTTCTGCCTATGTGAATTGTAACTGTGAAGTTCATGGCATTGCGAAGGCGGGTAATTACCGCTGGTGTAGTTTTCCAGAGTATCTTGGCAAGAGAAATCTTTCTTTATGCAATAAAAAAGTGATTCTTGATCAGTTTAGAAATAGAAAAGAATACTTTAATTTCGCAAAAGAAAATATAAAGGCTCAAAAGCAAAAAAAAGAAGACGAAAAATATTTACTGGAATAAAGTTTCCTAAAGGAAACCTTTAGGAAATAGAAAATAAAAAAATGAAGGAAATTAATCGAAAAAACGAAAAACAATTTTCCGCTTTGGGGCTTGCCTGGAACCTTGGCTACACGATCGCCGTGCCGATTGTCGTGCTGGCGCTTCTCGGCCGGTTTCTCGACAAAAAACTGGGAACTTCGCCGTTTCTTTTGCTTTTGGGCGTGTTGCTTTCTATCGCCATAAGCTCTTGGGCCGTCTACAAAAAAACCCTGGACATAATCGGTAAATAGAGATATAATGGGGCAAGAATGGCTGATTTTGGTATGCAGCTTTTTTTATAAAAACAGGATAGATAATTCAAAATTCAAAAATAAAATTTCAAAATTACAGTCTAAAATGCAAAAATTATTGAATGTTAAGATTGATTTTAGCATTTGCTCATTTTTAATTCTACATTGTCATTTTGATTTTTGATATTTGCATTTTGATTTTTTTATGAATATATCAATTGCCGCTGAACCCATATTCCATATCGGATCCTTTCCGGTCACGAACACGATCCTGGTGACGCTGGTTTTGAGCTTGATCATCATTGCCGCGTCATATATACTGAAAAACAAGATCAGTTTGGTTCCCAGGGGCTTCCAAAATATCGTCGAGTCGGTTCTAGAAGCCCTTTTAAATTTGGTGGACAGCGTGACGCAGGACCACCGGCAGTCGAAAAAATTTTTCCCGCTGGTGGCGACCATTTTCATTTTCGTGATCCTCACCAACTGGGTTGAAGTCGTGCCGGGTCTTGGGACAATCGGGATCCGCGAAGAGCTGCACGGTAAGGAGGTTCTTGTTCCCTTTATCCGGAGCGGGGCAGCCGATCTCAATCTGACGCTGGCGCTGGCGATTGTTTCGGTGATGGCGGCTCAAATTTTGGGAATTGCGGCCATCGGATTCGGGAAATACGCCCAAAAATTTTTCGTGAGCCCTCTGCACAAGCCCTATTTTGTCGGGACATTTGTCGGGATTTTGGAGATCATTTCCGAAGTGGCCAAGCTGATCTCGTTTTCTTTCCGGCTTTTTGGAAACATTTTCGCCGGCGAGGTTTTGCTCACAGTGATGTTGTTCCTGGTTCCGTATTTTGTTCCGCTCCCTTTTTTGTTTCTCGAGCTTTTTGTCGGATTCGTGCAGGCCCTGGTGTTTGCAATGCTGACGCTGGTGTTTCTCAAGATGGCGGCGACGGAAGCAGCGCACTAGTAGTTTTATAATTTTTAATTTTGTAATTTTTAAACATTAAGAAATTAGAAAATTATTTAAAAA
>MFSH01000017.1:0-37341 GCA_001784875.1 Candidatus Moranbacteria bacterium RIFOXYB1_FULL_43_19 | reverse complement strand
GGAAATTAAAAATATTAATTTACCCTCTCGTCAACTTACCCGACGTTAAAAATTAATATCCCGTCGATTTAAGGGGACGCAGAGGAAAAATTTTATGGCAGTTGATCCAAACGCGACTCAAGAAGTCGCTGGCGCCGTATCAAGCTTCTTCGGGAGCGATGTAGCGGCCAAATCAATCGCGGCAGGGCTTGCCATCGGTGTCGGAGCCATTGGTCCCGCGCTCGGAATCGGGCGCTTGGCCTCGAAAGCTATGGAAGCCATCGGACGCAATCCGGAAGCGGCTCCCAAAATCCAGACGGCGATGATTCTCGCTATCGCGTTCACTGAAGCCATCGCGATCTATGCTCTCGTTGTGGCGCTCATCATCAAATTCGTGTAGTTTTAGGCTGTGAGTAACAAAGTTTTTGGCAGTGAGTCAAGCTATTGGTCACTGGTCTTTGGAAAAGCTAATGATCCACAGCTCATGACCAGTCCCACTGCCCACAGCCCTGTTACTCAAAACTAATATATTTTTATGAGTGAATTACTAAATAAGCTTGGCATTGACTACAAACTCCTAATCGCCCAGATTATCAACTTTCTGGTGCTGCTTTTTGTCCTTTGGAAATTTGCCTATGGCCCGATTCTGGCCATACTCGAAAAACGGCAGAAGAAGATTGAAAAAGGTCTTGCGGATGCCGAAGCTGCCGAAAAAAGACTTGAAGAGAGTGAAAAAAAGCAGAAGGAAGTTCTTCGGAAAGCCCGGACCGAAGCCAAGGAAATTGTTGAAAAAGCCTATGTTCAAGCCGAAAAAACAAAGTCTGAGATTGCGGAGGAAGCCAAAGCGCAAGCGGAGAAAATTATTCAAAGCGCAAAAAAGGAGATTGAGACAGAAAAAGAGAAGACAATCGCTGAAATAAAGTCGGAAATCGGAGGGCTTGTCGTCGCAGCGACAGAAAAAATTGTTGATGAGAAGATAGACGGGAAAAAAGACAAGGAACTAATCGAAAAAAGCCTAAAATAAATTACTGATTTCCAATATCCAATTTCCAACAAAAACCCAAATGTCCAATGATAGAATTATGAAATTTGGGGCATTAGACATTTTATAAAAAGTTAGAAGTTGGGAATTAGAAATTAATTATGCGTACAACTGCAAAACAACTTGCTCAAGTTCTATATGAACTAACCGATAACAAATCGAATGCGGATATTCAAAAATCTGCCGCTGATTTCGCGTGTTATGTATATAGAAATAGGAAACTGAAGCTCACCGGGAAAATCATCGATCAATTTTCAGCCATATATAACAAAGAAAAAGGAATCGTTGAAGCGGAGGTCGTGAGTCGTAAAAAATTGGGCGATATCGAGACGAAAAAGATAAAACATTTCCTGAAAGAGAAATATGAAGCAAAAGAAGTGATTTTGAAAAATATAGTTGACCCCGGTATCAAAGGCGGGATAATAATTCGGGTTGGAGACGAGATTGTGGATGGGAGCATACGGGGCCAGCTAGACAGATTGAAAAAAGCATTAGTGGCTTAAAAATTAAAAATGCAAATATCAAAATGCAAAATGACAATGTAAAATTCAAAATGCCTGCCAAGCGTAAGAAAAAGAAAATTTTACATTTTGAATTGTCATTTTGACTTTTGATTTTTAAATTTTGAATTATGTCAAAAGATTTCATCATCGAAACCCTCAAGAAACAAATATCCGGCTTCAGGGCCGAAACAAAAGCCGAGCGGATCGGCCGGGTAATTGAAGTCGGGGACGGAATTGCCCGCGTGAGCGGACTTTCGGACGCGATGGCCAGCGAAATGCTGGAGTTTGTACCCGCCAAAGCTTCAATGAAAGAGGGCGCAGGGAAAGGCGAGTCCGTTTTTGGCGTTGCTCTCAATCTTGAAGAAGACCAGGTCGGGGCAATGATCCTTGGCGAATACGAAAAAATCAAGGAAGGCGACACGGTGAAATCCACCGGGAAAATTCTTTCCATTCCTGTCGGGAAAAACATGGTCGGGCGCGTTGTCAATCCTCTCGGCGTCGCAATTGACGGAAAAGGCGATATCCAAAACGATAAATTTTATCCCATTGAAAAAATTGCGCCAGGCGTCATTGCCAGACAATCGGTGAATACGCCGCTCCAGACGGGAATCAAGGCCATCGACTCGATGATTCCCATCGGCCGGGGGCAGCGCGAACTCATCATCGGCGACCGGCAAACCGGAAAAACAGCTCTTGCCATTGACGCGATCATTAACCAAAAGAACGAAGACGTAATCTGTATCTATGTTGCCATCGGGCAGAAAGAATCGAAAGTGGCCCGTATCGTGGCGGAACTTGAAAAAAACGAGGCGATGAAGCACACAATCGTAGTGGTCGCGGGAGCATCAGATCCGGCCGCCCTTTCTTTTGTCGCCCCCTATTCCGGCTGTGCCATCGGGGAGTATTTCATGGATCAGGGGCGCGATGCGCTCGTCATCTACGATGACCTTTCCAAACATGCCTGGGCCTATCGCCAGGTGTCGCTTCTTCTCAAGCGTCCGCCAGGCCGGGAAGCCTATCCGGGAGACATATTTTATCTGCACTCGCGGCTTCTCGAACGGAGCGCCAAACTTTCAAAAGATTTTGGAGGCGGTTCTCTCACTGCTCTTCCCATCATTGAAACCCAGGCCGGCGACGTATCAGCCTATATTCCGACCAACGTTATCTCTATTACCGACGGCCAGATTTATCTTGAGTCCGATTTGTTCTATAAGGGCATCCGCCCGGCTTTGAACGTCGGTCTTTCCGTGTCGCGCGTGGGTTCAGCCGCCCAGATCAAGGCGATGAAAAAAGTGGCCGGAAAATTGCGCCTCGATCTGGCCCAATTCCGCGAACTCGAAGCTTTTGCCCAATTCGGATCAGATCTTGACGAAGCAACCCGAAAACAGATTGAGCGTGGACAGCGGACAGTCGAAGTTTTGAAGCAGGATCAATATGTCCCGATGCCGGTAGAGAATCAGGTGGCGATACTCTACGCCCTCACAAACGGATACCTCGATGACGTTGAAGTTCAAAAAGTGCAAAAATGGGAAGAAGAGTTTTTGAAATATATGAAAGAAATGAAAGGTGATATTTTAGTACTGATAAAAGAGAAAAAAGAACTGACGGAAAAAGTGGAAAGCGCGCTGAAAAAAGCGATTGAAGAGTACAAGGGAGTTTATGGGAATAATAATAATTAAATCCGAAATCCGAAATCCGAAATCCTAAATAATTTCAAAATTCAAATTGTCAAAATACAAAATATTTCGAGTTTATTTTTTTGAGCTTTGGATTTATTTAGGATTTAGTGCTTAGTATTTAGAGTTTTATAAAATGGCTCAAGGATCCCGCGAAATCCGTCGCCGTATAAAATCGGTGAACAATACGAAAAAAATCACCCGTGCCATGGAAATGGTAGCCGCTTCGAAAATGAGGCGGGCCACGGCGGCTGTTTTGGCTATCCGGCCCTATGCCCACAGCGCCTGGAATATTCTCACCAATATGGCTCGGGCTTTTGAGCGTTACCAGACAGGGCTTCTCGCGGTCAGGGAAGTGAAAAGGATTCTTGTGATTGTTGTCACATCAAACCGGGGGCTCTGCGGAGGATTCAATTCGCAGCTCATGAAAAAAGTGGTCGAGCAGGTGAAAAATCCGGCCCAGCTCAAAATAAACCGGGTCGGCAACCGCCGAATCGAATCAAGCGTTCCGGACGACAAAATAGAAATTGATTTCGTGACTGTCGGGAAAATAGGGGCGAATTTGGTCCGAAAAATCAGGAAAAATATTGTTGCCACTTTTGACGAGCTGACATACCTTCCAAAAATAGAAGACGTCCGGGCGCTCGCAAGGCTTGTGATGGATGAATATCAGGCGGAAAAGTATGACAAAGTGGTGATTGCCTACACGGATTATATTTCAACTATCGTCCAGCAGCCCAAGCTTCGCCAGATTCTTCCTATTTCAAAAGTGGACCTCGAAAAACAACTGGCGGATATGGATATGCTAGCTGAAGAAGTCGGGCTTGAGAAAGAAAGCATCGAATACAAAGTCGAACCGGCTCCCAAAGAGGTTTTGGCGGGGATCTGGCCGCGGCTCGTGGAGATGCAGATATACTATGCCATTTTGGAATCGAACGCCTCGAAAGAGTCGGCCCGGATGGTGGCAATGCGAAACGCGACGGACGCGGCCAGCGACATGGTGGACAATCTGACTCTTATATTCAACCAAATCCGCCAAGCCGGCATCACGCAGGAAATCGCCGAAATCAGTGCCGGAAGAGCGGCGCTTGAGAATTAGAGATTTACGATTTACGATTTACGAATTTTTTCCTAAATCCTAAATCATAAATCTTAAATCATTTAGCAATGAACAAAGGAAAAATATCCCAAGTCATCGGCCCAGTCGTTGATGTGGAATTCGAAGAAAATCTTCCCGAAATATATTCGGCGCTCGAAGTTGCGCTCGATGGGAACAAAAAATTGGTTCTTGAAGCCCACCAGCATCTTGGATCGAACAAAGTTCGGGCAGTAGCGATGGGTTCGACAGACGGCCTTCGCAGATCCATGGAAGTCACAGACACCGGTGCGCCGATTTCGGTCCCGGTCGGGAAAGAAACGCTGGGACGGATGTTCAACCTCCTCGGCGAGCCGATTGACGGAGCCGAGGCGGTCAAAACGGAAAACAGATTTCCGATCCACCGTCCGACGCCCGCTTTCACCGACCAGTCCACCGAAGCTCAAATTTTGGAAACCGGCATCAAAGTCGTTGATCTCATCTGTCCGTTTCTAAAGGGCGGAAAAATCGGGCTTTTCGGCGGGGCGGGAGTGGGAAAAACAGTGGTTATTCAGGAGCTTATCCGCAACATTGCCACCGAACACGGGGGCTATTCAGTTTTTGCCGGAGTGGGCGAGCGGACCCGCGAAGGGAACGACCTCTATCACGAAATGAAGGACTCGGGAGTTCTCGAAAAAACAACTCTTGTTTTCGGGCAGATGAACGAACCGCCCGGAGCGCGCCAGCGAGTGGGACTTTCCGCCCTTTCGATGGCTGAATACTTCCGTGACGAAGAAGGAAAAGACGTTCTATTTTTCATCGATAATATTTTCCGTTTCACTCAAGCCGGATCGGAAGTCTCGGCGCTTCTGGGTCGCATTCCTTCAGCTGTTGGATATCAGCCGACACTGGCGGAAGATATGGGACGCTTGCAAGAGCGCATCACTTCCACCAAAAAAGGGTCGGTCACTTCTGTGCAGGCAGTTTATGTCCCGGCGGACGACCTCACTGATCCCGCGCCTGCCACGACTTTCGGACATCTAGATTCAACGGTTGTCTTGTCGCGGGCCCTCACGGAACTGGGGATATATCCGGCGGTTGACCCGCTTGACTCTTCCTCGACCATCCTCGATCCGAAAATCGTGGGCGAAGAGCACTATGGCGTGGCTCGCGGGGTGCAGAAAGTTCTTCAGAGATACAAAGATTTGCAGGATATCATCGCTATTCTCGGAGTGGAGGAATTGTCAGACGAAGACAAGCTTTCCGTCACCCGCGCCCGAAAAATCCAAAAATTTCTGTCTCAGCCTTTTTTTGTCGCCGAGCAGTTCACGGGAACGGGAGGAAAATATGTGAAACTTTCCGATACCATCCGCGGTTTCAAGGAAATTTTGGAAGGAAAGCACGACGACAAGCCGGAGCAAAGTTTTTATATGAAAGGAAGCATCGACGAAGTCAAATGAGAAATAAGATATAAAAAAGAAGAAATAAGTATAAAAAAAGCTTTCTTTGTTTTTGACTTCTTCTTGTTATTTCTTCTATCTCATTTCTTATATCTAATATCTTATGGCTGCTGAAAATAAGATAAAATTTAAGATCGTAACACCGGAGCGAACAGTATTTGAAGATCAGATAGATCAGGTCACTCTTCCGACAGCGGACGGCGAAATTACTGTACTTCCAAATCACATTCCGCTTATTTCCATCCTGGTCCCGGGAGAACTCGACGTGAAGGCGGGAGGCAAGGAAATTGCCATGGCTGTTTCAGGAGGCATGATTGAAGTGCAGAAAAACGAAATTACGATTTTAGCAGATACGGCAGAAAGAGCCGAGGAAATAGATGTGAAACGGGCGGAAGAAGCAAAGGATCGAGCCGAGAAATTGAAAGAAGAAAGGATCCAAGCCGACGAAACCCAATACGCGACTGCAGCGGCAATTCTTGAAAAAAATCTGGCGCGGATAAGGGTGGCCAAGAAACATTTGACGAAGAGGGGAATGAAAATAGAGTAATTTTTGAATTTTTAATTTTATAATTTTTAAATAATTTTCAAATTTCTCAATGTTTAAAAATTAGTGCATTAGGATTTATTCAAAGTTAAAAATTTTTATTTAGTACTGAAAATAGCCTATGAAGACAGAATTCAAGTATAAAAATGTCCACTCCTGCGAAGCGGTGGTGCTGGCTTGCATCGACTTTCGTTTTTGGAAAGAAACAATTAAATTTGTCGAGGAAGAGTTGGAAATCGAGTCATATGACTTTCCCAAAATACCCGGTGCGGCCAAGGCCATCAATGAATGCCAAAATGAAGGGGACGTTCCGATGAAATGCATAGGCGTGCCATGCGATCTCCACCATGTGGCGCGTATTGTCATCGTGAATCACGCTGACTGCGGCGCATATGGCGGAAGCGCGGAGTTCAAAGGCGATCTCGAAGCCGAACAGCGTTTTCATGAAAGCGAGCTCAAAAAAGCCAAGGAAAAAATCATTGCTAAATATCCGGAAAAAGAGGTCATTCTTGCTTTTGCAAAACTGGTTGATGGGGGGGAGAGTATCGAATTTGTGAGAGTGATATAGCGCCATCGGAAATTTTCAGGTCAGAGGCCTTGCAAGAAACGCTGGGTCTTTTTTATTTTTTCCACATTTCGCGTCTCATCAAATAAATATCTCCAAAATTGTGCCAGGCATTTCCGGCCAACAAACCAATTTGTCTAATTTACAGTATACTAGTATACTGTAAGTTAGGAATTTTTATTTAATTATTAGCATATAAAAATATGGCTGGGAAAGTGAGATACGGCCAACTGACCGAGATTGAGAAGAAAAAATATCTCGGCGAGTTCTATACAATGATATCGCTTCTTCGAAGTCGGGAGGAAGCGAAAAATTTTTTCAAGGATCTTTTAACCTTG
This sequence comes from Candidatus Moranbacteria bacterium RIFOXYB1_FULL_43_19, assembly GCA_001784875.1. Taxonomy (GTDB): domain Bacteria; phylum Patescibacteriota; class Minisyncoccia; order Moranbacterales; family UBA11712; genus UBA11712. The sequence continues at coordinate 30,159 of MFSH01000017.1, read as the reverse complement.
AGCGAAGTAGTGATGATTTCTCGGCGTTTGCATGTGGCAAGAATGCTTATGGAGGGTTATAAATGTGAAGAAATAAGAAGAAAAATGAAGATTGGGATATCCACCATTTCTCATGTGGACCGCTGGCTCAATAGCGGTTTTGGGGGATATAAGTCAGTGGTTCGCCGATTCAAAGACGGCCAATTGAGAAAAAGAAAACAAACTTTGCCAGCCGCTCCTTTTTCCTGGCAGGCTGTCAAAAGAAAATATCCACTTCATTTCCTTCTTCTCAACCTTCTCGACGAACACAAAAAACGGTAGTATACAGTATACTAGTATACTGTATACTAAGAAAATATATTATTTTAAATTATGACAGAGAAGGGTGGAGTATTTTGAAATAGGGTAGTTTTTGGGTTTGCCTTGAAAAAAAACTCCAAACTCGCTAAAGTGAAAGGAGGGAGCAAGTCTGAATATGGATAAAAATAATGCCGAAAAATTGAAAAGAAATGGCCCGCCAACGCTAAAGCTTTGGCAGGCAAGCAAGATAAATGAAAAAATACAATCCCCAAATCATAGAGAATAAGTGGCTAGAATATTGGACGAAACATCCAGAACTCTTTGAGGCAGATGAAAAATCGGAAAAGCCAAAATTCTATTGCCTGGATATGTTTCCCTATCCGTCAGGAGACGGTCTTCATGTTGGGCACGTGGAAGGCTATACCGCGTCAGATGTATATTCCCGTTACCAGCGTATGAACGGGAAAAACGTCCTGCACCCAATGGGATGGGACGCATTTGGTCTTCCGGCTGAAAATTTTGCTATCAAATCCGGCGTTCATCCCGCTGATTCGACGAAAAAAAATATCGAAATATTCACCGGGCAGATCAAAAGCCTCGGGCTTTCCTATGACTGGTCGCGCGAAATCGATACCTCCGATCCAAATTATTACAAATGGACCCAGTGGCTCTTTTTATTTTTTTATAAAAATGGATTAGCCTATCGGAAAAAAGCCAAGGTGAATTGGTGCGAATCATGCCAGACGGTGCTGGCGAACGAACAGGCAGAAGGTGGAATTTGCGAACGGTGCAAAAATGAGGTGGTCCAAAAAGATATGGAACAATGGTTTTTCCGCATTACTGATTTTGCAGAAAAGCTCATAGAAGGTCTTGAAAAAGTTGACTGGCCCCAGTCGACTAAAACGGCGCAGAAAAATTGGATCGGAAAATCCGTCGGCGCGAATATCAAATTTAAGGTCGGGGAAAATTATTTTCTGGAAACTTTCACGACGCGGCTCGATACTATTTTTGGATGCACTTATTGTGTAGTTGCTCCGGAGCACAAACTAGTCCAGGAGTCGAAAGATCAAATTTCGAATTTCCAAGAAATTGAGAAATATATAAACAAGGCAAAAAAGAAAACCGATCTCGAGCGGACGGATCTGGCGAAAGAAAAAACGGGCGTTGAAATTAAGGGACTGAAAGCGATAAATCCTTTCACAAAAGAAGAAGTACCGATTTTTATTGCCGACTTTGTTCTTTCTACTTACGGCACCGGCGCTGTGATGGCGGTTCCGGCTCACGACGAGCGGGACTGGGAGTTTGCGAAAAAACACAATTTACCTATTAGAAAAGTGATTGTGCCGGGAAAACTTCTGAACATACCAAGAAACTTGGAAGATATTGCTGCGGGAGCCAAAACGGAATTGCGAGTCGAATCAGAATGCTTCACTTGTGATGGGGAATTGATCAGCTCTGGCAAATACTCCGGCCTCACTTCCCAAAAAGCGCGGGAGGAAATGGCCAAATGGCTCGAGAAAAATGACCTGGGCGGAAAGAGAACTACATACAAATTGCGGGACTGGCTGATTTCGCGCCAGCGCTACTGGGGCGCGCCGATCCCGATTATTTATTGCGAGAAATGCAAAAGCTTGGCTTTAAGGAATTCCGAAAGTTCAACTTTCGGAAGGGAAAAGCCGAACTTTGAGACGGCGACAATAGGTGGTAAAGAATGCGCAATCATTCCAGTCGCAGAAAAAGACTTGCCAGTTCTTCTTCCCGAGATTAAAGATTATCGCCCGAAAGGAACATCTCCGCTGGGGACTAATCCGGATTTCGTGAACGTGAAATGTCCGAAATGCGGTGGGCCGGCTAAACGCGAGACCGACACGATGGACACATTTGTCTGTTCCTCATGGTATTTTTTCCGCTTTTCCGATCCAAAGAATGAAAAAGAATTCGCCGCGCGCGATGAAATGAAAAAATGGCTGCCGATCGATTTCTATATCGGCGGGGCGGAGCACACCGTTTTGCATTTGCTCTATTCCCGGTTTTTCACGAAGGCTTTGCATAAATACGGCTATATTGATTTTGACGAGCCGTTTTCAAAATTGCGCCATCAGGGAATTGTTCTTTCGGAAGATGGGAGGAAAATGTCAAAGTCTTTGGGGAATGTCATCAATCCCGATGAAATTGTCGAAAAATACGGCGCGGACGTTCTCAGGCTTTATGAGATGTTCATGGGACCGCTGGAAGATTCGAAGGTGTGGAACACATCTAGTATTATAGGGTTAAAAAGATTTCTTGATAAAGTTTGGAACATTTATCCCGATCGGTTAACCGAAGATAAGGAGAAAATGAGAGGATCGGAATTATCCTTTGTCCTAAAAAACGAAGATTTGACTGATCGTCAAAAAGAAAGAGGTCGATCGGATATTGAAATTATCAATAAACACTTAAACAAAACTATTAAAAAAGTTTCTGAAGATATCGAAAATTTAAAATTCAATACCGCGATTTCAGAGATGATGATTTTTGTAAATGAGGTTGAAAAATTTAATATTAGCAGAGAGAGATTTGAAAAATTTTTAATGCTACTTGCTCCGTTTGCACCGCATATTTGCGAGGAAATATGGCACGAAAATCTCGGAAACAAAAATTCGATTTTTCTCGAAAAATGGCCGAAATATGATCCAAAACTAATAAAAGACGAAGAGGCAATAATTGTTGTCCAAATAAATGGAAAGATGCGCGACCAGTTGAGATTGGCTGCGGGCGCGAGCGAGGAAGAAATGAAAAAAAGGGCGCTCGAAAGTCCGAAAATTAAAAAATATACAGAAAGCAAAAATATCCGGAAAATTATATTTGTGAAAGATAGGATAATAAATTTAGTTGTTTAGTATATTTTTTTCTAGTCTTTGGTAACAAGGTTGTCGGCAGTGGGTTAAGTCATGAGTCATGGGTCACTGATTTGTTTTCTAGCGGCTAAAGACCCACAACCAGTCTCACAGCCAATGACCATGTTACCAATGACCCAATATCATGCAAGCTGTCATCATGGCCGCGGGAGAGGGAACAAGAATGCGGCCGCTCACATTAAAAACTCCAAAACCAATGCTGCTTGTGAAAGGCAAGCCGATTTTGGAATGGACGATCAGTTTTTTGCCGGATGTTGTCGACGAGGTGATAATTGTCGTCAATTATCTCGCCGACCAAATCAAAAATTATTTCGGCGACGAGTGGAAAGGCCGGAAAATAAAATACGTCGTCCAAAAGGAGCTCAACGGCACGGGCGGCGCCATCTATGCCTGCAGAGATATTCTTCGGGATAAATTTCTCGTTATCAATGGGGACGATTTGTTTTTGAAAAGTGATCTTGAAAAACTGTGCCGGGAAGACCTGGCCGCCATGGCTTTTGAAGTGAATGATCCGTCAAAATTCGGAGTCTTTGAAATGGACGAAGAGAAAAATCTGCTGGACATCATCGAAAAGCCTGAATCAAAGGACAACAAGCTCGCCAATATCGGCGCTTATGTCTTGGAAAAAAGTTTTTTCGACTATGACCTGGTCCAAATCACAGAAAAAGAATTTGGTCTTCCGCAGACGCTGGCCATGATGACCGACAAGCATAAGGTGAAAGTTATTCCCACCACTCGCTGGTTTCCAGTCGGCAATCCTGAAGATCTTGAAAAAGCCCAGACGGAAATCGAGAAATTTATATAATACAATGCGAATCCGCGAGTAAACACAAATCCGCGAATTGAGAATGCCATCAAAAGACAGAATAAAACAAAAAAAACACCAATTGATTCCGGGAGCAGCGCTAGCGGTTTTTCTTTTGTTCGCTGTGTCAGTGGCGAAAGCAGATTCGTATGATTTCTATGTCGATCAGGGAAGCGCCGAAGTTCAGGAAAACGGAACGGAAGAATATCCTTTCAAAACCATTGGTGCCGCTATGAGTCACATAAAAAGCGAAAAATACAAAAACAAAAACGTTTACATAAGAAAAGGGACCTACAGCGAACAAGTCGAGCTTGAAAATAATACCGATCTCATCGGCGAAGACCGGAATGAAACCACGATTGATGGTAGTGGACGGAGTTATGGAATTTATTTCCGCTCGACCAAAAGCCGGGTCAGCAATCTTACGGTGGAAAAAGCCCCTACGAATATCAAGGTGGACAAGCAGTCGAAAGCTATAATCAACAATTGCACAATTTGCGAGGCCGGTAGCAACGGAGTAGAAGTGGACAAGTCAAAAAATTCGGATAAATACAAGTTCACTTTCAGAAATAGCAGTATCGTGGACAACGGCAAACGGGGGATGTACATTCATAAACGGAAAATTGAGATAGCGGGATGCGAAATTTCGGGAAATGTCGAAGAAGGAATTGATCTTCATACCGGCATGCGCGGAACCGTCAGGAACAACAACATCAAGAGCAACGGCGAATCCGGAATCGAGATGATGATGGCGGGAACAAAAATTTCGATCAAAGGGAACAGCCTTTCGAGCAACGACACGCAGGGGATCACAATCCAGGTCTACAGCTCCCAGCGCGGAACGATGAAGCTTACCGGAAACAGCATCCGAAACAACAAAAATTATGGCGTGCGCTATGCCCGGTATGACAGGAATTCAATAAAGATAAAATACTGGCAGTTCATCAAAAAATGCGTGAAGCTCAAAAAAAACACAATACAAAACAATTCGGACGGCGATTTTTCATATATATAAAATTATGAAACTATTCGGCACCGACGGCATCAGAGACGCTTTCGGGGGAGAAAAAATAAATCCGGAGATGGCGGCGGCATTTGGGAAAGCGGTCGTCTCTTTTTGCCGGAAAAGAAACTGGCCGGCACGCGTCGTTGTCGGAAGAGACCCGCGCGAGTCGGGGCCGATACTCGAAGAAGCGGTTGTTTCCGGAATATCTTCAGTGGGAGGCGAGGCGGTTACGGTGGGTGTTTTGCCGACCCCGGCGATTGCCTATCTTGTGAGCGAGCAAAGGGCAGGGGCGGGGATTGTCATTTCAGCTTCTCACAATCTTTTCAAGGACAATGGCCTCAAACCGTTTAAGCAGGGCGGCACAAAGCTCTCAAGAGAAGAAGAAAAAGAGATTGAAGGATATATTTTAAATGAGGATACGCCTGAAAGAAAAAATAGTAATTTTTCTGAAGGAAAAAAAATAATTTTGCCGGATGCAAAAGAAAAATACGCAATTTTTTTGTTGAATAAAGCCAAGATTTGGGGAATTCCCAGACTTTCAGTCGGGGAAGGAAAAAGCTTAGCTTTGGTGTTAGACTGCGCCAATGGCGCCACCTCCGAAGTCGCTTCTGATATTTTCGGAAAGGTCGTCAACGAAATCAGTTCGCTTCATGCGAGCCCGGACGGAAAAAATATCAATGACGATTGCGGATCCCAACACACAGGGAGTTTACAAAGAGAGGTAGTTGCAGAAAAAGCCGATCTGGGGCTGGCTTTTGACGGAGACGGGGACCGAGTGATTGCCGTTGACGAAAAAGGAAACGCGCTCACTGGCGACCAGATGATGTATGTGATTGCCAAATTTTTGAAAGAAAAAGGCAGGCTCAAAAAAGATTTGGTCGTGACGACGGTTATGAGCAATCTCGGATTCGTGGGCGCGCTCAAAAAGCTGGGGATTGGACATATCGCCACGGCCATTGGAGACCGGCAGGTGTTTTTTGAAATGAAGAAAAAAGGCGCGGTGCTGGGCGGCGAAGAATCCGGACATATCATTTATTCCGATTTTTTCCCCACCGGGGACGGGATTGCGGGCGGCCTTTTGCTTTTTTCGGCGATGAGTTATTTCAAAAAGCCGCTTTCAGAACTGGCAGGAGAGATTGCCCTATTTCCAAAGCTTTTGGTCAATATAGAAGTGGAAAATAAGCCAGAGCTGGACACAATTCCAGAAATTCGGGATATTATAGAAGAGGTGGAGGGGAAATTGAGCAGTGAAGGCCGGGTTCTGGTCCGCTATTCCGGAACAGAAAACCTCTGCCGGGTGATGGTGGAGGGGAGGGACGAAGGGGAGATTAAGAAATATGCGGAAAAAATTGCGGGAGTTGTCAGGAATAAATTAGGTTAATGCAAAATATAAATCTCAAAATGCAAAATGACAATGTAAAATTAAAAATTTCCGCAAAGGATGCAAAAGAAATAATTTTGCATTTTGAATTGTCATTTTGATTTTTTATTTTTAAATTTTAAACTTTTTATCATGTGCGGCATTGTCGGATACATTGGGAAAAGAGAAGCCCTTCCTATCCTTATGGACGGTCTCAAGCGGCTGGAATACCGGGGCTATGACAGCGCGGGAATCTCTGTGCTTGACGAAGGAAAAATTGCAGCAGAAAAAGCGGTCGGAAAAGTAGCTGAGCTCGAGAACAAGATAAACGGAAAAAAAATCGCGGGGCGCGTTGGAATTGCCCATACCCGCTGGGCAACACACGGAAAGCCTTCTGAAAAAAACGCCCATCCCCACTGCGACTGCCAAAAAAAAATATATCTTGTCCACAACGGGATTATTGAGAATTATAAAGAGTTGAAAGCGGATCTCGAAAAGGCGGGCCACAAATTCTCTTCGGAGACTGACACGGAAATTGTGGTTCATCTTGTAGAAGAATACAAAAAGCAAGTTCCGCTCGAGGAGGCGGTCTGGAGGACTTTGGCCCATATCCAGGGAACCTATGGCCTGGCCATAATCGACCGGGAAAATCCCGAAAAGTTATTTGTCGCCCGGAACGGAAGCCCGCTGGTGCTGGGAGTGATGGAAGACGGGTATATCATCGCTTCGGACATCGCGCCGATTGTGTCGTATACGGATCGGGTGATATATCTCGACGACGGGGAAATGGCGGAAGTGACCGGCGAGAGCCACAAAATCACCAACTTTAAGCGCAAAAAAGTTGAGAAAGAAATTTCGAAAATTGACTGGTCGGTCGAGGAGGCTGAAAAAAAAGGCTATCCCCATTTCATGCTTAAAGAAATCATGGAGCAGCCGGAAGCGGTAGAAAACTCAATTCGGGGGCGCTTGGTGGTCTCGGAAGGAATTGCCAAACTTGGGGGGCTTCGCGATGTGGCCGAAAAGACGCGTCATCTCAAAAGAATCGTCATTGTTTCCTGCGGGACTTCATACTACGCCGGACTGGTGGGAAAATATATGCTCGAGGAATACGCGGGTATCCGGACGGATGTCGAACATGCCTCTGAATTTCGGTACCGAAAACCTCTTCTCGACGAAGAAACAGCCGTTGTTGCCATTTCCCAATCGGGCGAAACGGCTGACACTCTGGCAGCGATCCGGGAAGCGAAAAACAAAGGGGCGCTCACGCTGGGGATCGTGAACGTGGTCGGATCGACAATCGCCCGGGAAACAGACGCAGGAATATACAACCACGCTGGACCCGAAATTGGAGTGGCTTCGACCAAAGCCTTCACCTCTCAGCTTTCTATTCTGGCTCTTCTCACTTTGTTTCTGGGCCGCCAGAGAGAAATGTCATTTGTGATGGGAAAAAGGATTGCCGAAGAACTGTCTGAAATTCCGCGTCTCATGAAAGGCATTCTCGCGCGGGCCAATGAAATAAAAAAAGCAGCCGGAAAATATTCGAAATATTCAAACTTTCTTTATCTCGGCAGAAAATATAATTTTCCCATTGCCATGGAGGGGGCGCTCAAGATCAAAGAAATTTCCTATGTCCATGCCGAGGGCTATCCTTTCGGAGAAATGAAGCACGGGCCGATTGCACTCATTGACAAAAATTTTCCGACAATGGCGATCGCGACCCGGGACAGCGTTTATGAAAAAACCCTTTCCGGAATTCAGGAAGTGAAAGCCCGCAGCGGACATGTGATTGCCGTTGCCACCAAGGGCGACAGGGAAATCAAAAAAATGGTTGACGACGTTATCTATATCCCCAAAACTTTGGAAATGCTCACGCCGCTTCTTTCGGTCGTTCCTCTGCAGCTTTTCGCCTACTATTCCGCGGTGGGTAGGGGACTTGATGTTGATAAACCAAGAAATTTAGCAAAATCAGTTACAGTAGAATAATTTGGACGCCTGCCCCGTAGTTAAAGCGAAACTTTATACTTCGAGGTTGACAAACCGCGCAATCTTGCCAAAAGTGTGACAGTTGAATAAAAAAGAAAAAGTGGAAAATAAAATCCATCCAAAAGACAAACTCCATACTCTTTCCGAATTTCGCCGGGAGGCCGGGATTCCTCTTGTGATTGCCAAAAAATTGCTGGTCTGGGGAGAAGTGGAGGCCGTGAAACTCAAGGACGGGTCGGTGCGGATCACGGAAGAGGACGTCTTGCGGGTAAGAGGCATTTTCAAGGACCGGCGGAGAAAGATAAAATATTTTTTTCGCGCGCTCGGTCCGGGAGTGATCACTGGAGCTTCTGATGACGATCCCGGAGGAATTGCAACCTACTCTTCAGTCGGAGCGGCTTTCGGGTATACCATTCTCTGGACGGCCGCCTGGCTTCTTCCGGTTATGCTGGCTGTCCAGGAGGCCTGCGCCCGGATTGGGATTGTGACGAACCGGGGACTCGCGGGAGTCCTTCAGAAACATTACCGGAAAAAAATCGTGGCGGGAATTGTCCTTCTTCTCATCATCGCCAACGTGGTGAACATCGGTGCCGATCTTGGGGCGATGGCAGCCTCGCTCCAGATGCTGGCGGGCGTGAATTTCTATCTCGCGGCGTTTTTTTTCGCGCTGGTGATAATATTCATGGAAATATTTTTTCAATATCATTTTTACGCGCGAATTCTCAAGTGGCTCACGATTTCGGTGCTGGCCTATGTCTTTGCTGGGTTCATGGCACATCCCGATTGGCGGGAAGTTTTCCGAAACGCTTTCATTCCAAGCATCGAACTCAACAAAAATTATATATTCGCGCTCATCGCCATTTTCGGAACGACCATTACGCCTTATCTTTTCTTCTGGCAGGCTTCCGAGGAAGTTGAAGAAAACAAATTGATGAAATCAAAACCAGGAAAATATTTTCTCCATCACCGGATCGGGCATATGCGCACCGACGTCGGGACGGGAATGATTCTCGCGAACGTGGTTTTCTTTTTCATTATCCTCACAACAGCGCAAGTTTTGTTCAAAAACGGGATCACGGACATCGGTTCGGCGGAACAGGCGGCACTGGCTCTTCGGCCTTTCGCGGGCGGGGCGGCCTATCTTCTTTTCGCGCTTGGAATCATCGGAACAGGGCTTCTGGCGGTGCCGATTCTGGCTGGTTCGGGAGCCTATGCTTTATGCGAGATTATGAAATGGCGCGAGGGGCTGGAACTCCGCTTTTCGCGGGCAAGGGGATTCTATCTCATCATTGCCTTCTCTATTCTGGTCGGGCTGGGACTCAATTTCATCGGTGTGAATCCCATCAAAGCGCTCTATTATTCAGCATACTTAAACGGGATTATTGCTTTGCCGCTCCTTGTGGCTATTATGGTTGTCGGAAATGACAAGCGCATTATGGGCGCTGAAACGCATCCAGCCTGGGTCAAAATTTTTGGCTGGGCGAGTGTTGTTTTTATGATATTTGCGTTGCTTGCGACGATTTTTCTGCAGTTCCGTTCATGAGAATTATTTCACAAAAAATCCTAAATTCCAATATCGAAATCATAAACAATATCAAAATTCGAATAAAAAAATACCAAACATTTAGAATTTGGAAAGTTGAAATTTTGGATTTATTTAGGATTTAGAATTTATTTTTTGTATGACTGTTTTTCATTCTCTAATCCTTGGAATAATCCAAGGCGCATCTGAATTTCTGCCGATCTCCAGTTCGGCCCATTTGATTCTGGCGCCGTGGCTTTTTCGTTTTTCCGATCCGGGGCTTTCGTTTGATGTGGCTTTGCATTTCGGGACATTAATTGCCGTAGTTCTATATTTTTGGAAAGATTGGATTGAGATTTTTCGGCTAGCTCTTTTTTCCAAGACTAAGTCTTGGAAAAGCTTTCCAAGACTTAGTCTTGGGATAGATAGCTTTAAGAATGAAATGTTGTGGCTGTTAGTATTAGCGACCATCCCTGGAATCCTCGCCGGATATTTTTTGGAAAATTACGCCGAGTCGTCTTTTCGGTCGCCGATCCCGATTGCAATAACATTGAGTTTAGTCGGCCTGGTTCTGTATCTCGTTGACAGATACCACCGACACCGAAAAAATTTAGGGAAGATTTCCTGGTCAGACAGTCTTTTGGTCGGTCTTTCGCAGGCCGCGGCAATTTTTCCCGGCGTATCTCGCTCAGGCGCGACGATTACCACAGGACTTTTTCTTGGTCTCAATCGTGAGTCAGCGGCGCGGTTTTCATTTCTTCTTTCCACGCCCATAATTTTGGGAGCGGCGGCCGCGGAATTGCCGCATCTTTTAAAAAATGGATTGGATATTTATCTCGTTTTAGGAATGCTTTCCGCGGCTGTGAGTGGGTATCTGGCGATAAAATACCTTTTGAAGTTTGTAGAGCGAACAAGTTATGCTATTTTTTTCTGGTACCGGCTGGCGCTGGCTTTGGTCATCATATCAGTATATTTTTTTCGGGCCTGAAGGGTCTTCTTGCCACTGCTCCTGGCTTGATATATAATTCAGCAAAGAGAAGGTCCCTTAGCGGCCTAAAATAAAAACAAAATACCCTCGTAAACCCAAAACATAAACCCAATTCAGAATGAAACAAAGAGGTGAAAAAAAACACTGGGAACGGAGGGATTTTGAGGTTTTGCTTCTGCTGATCGCGGCGGTTCTTTTTATAGTGGCGGGCAAGATACCATTAATGGTCAAGGCTCAAGAGCTGACTCCTGTCATTCAGGCACCTGCGAGCACTACCGAAGAAACCAATATTTCGGCAGAACAGCTTCTTGAAGCGCTTAAAAATGGGGGATTGTTCGGAAACGGAAATATCGGCATCGAAACGAAAAGCGCTCCTGAAGCAGTTGTCGATTCCCAGCTCGTTCCGGATTTTGACAGCAGCCTTGTCCAAAAATCTGATTTGGCTGACTTGGATAATTTGAATAGCGACACATTTGAATATCTGGAAGCCCAAGGAGGACTGGTGGCTGGAGCGGCCACTGCCAAAACCGACCCCGGACGGCCGACGATCTTCAAACTGGCGGCCAAATTTTTGGAAAAAGTTGTTTTCAGAAATTCGGCCGAATTTTTGAAAGGCGCCAAATTTGACAATGGCTTTGAGGTTTCGGGTCAGCCGATTTTTGACCAGGATACGGCTGGATTCGCAATAATAAGAAAAGACAGCCAAAGCGTCGAAGTTCAGTTTGAAAAAAAGTATACAGTTGCACCAGTAGTGACAGCGACTCTTTCTGTACAGCAATACGACGATCCGGAAGTGCGCGCAGTGGCTGAAGATTTGCTGCTGGTTTCCAATGTGAATTACGTTGTCACGAATGTGACTCGAGAGGGATTTGAGATCATGACGGACCACATTTCCGAATCGGACACCCCTTTTTCCTGGCACGCGCTTGCGGTTCAAGATCCGAATATTTTCAAAAAAGAAGCCCAGAGCAGAAAATCAAACAATGCTCAAGACGAGGTCGGTCTTCTTGTCGAAGGAAAGAAAGCAAAATCTTCTAACACGCTTATGGGAATCATCGGCCAGTCAACGGACTCGGCTGGATCTTCGAACTCCGGGGAAAGCAGTTCGCCTGTTCCAGCGGGAAACGCTTCCCAGGTCCCGACAGGCGACAGCCTTTTTGGAATTAATCCTTCACCTTAGATTTATGGAAGTGAAAAAATATTCTTCAAGCCGGATACAAAATTATAGGCAGGCCAATGGGCAAATTTCGCAGTGGCTTCGGAAAAGACTGGTCATCAGAGGATATGCCATTCCCTTCAGGTCAATCATCACGGTCCTTTTCGTTTTTTTTGCGCTTCTGGCAATTCTATATTATGCGACTTTTCATGTTATAAGAACTCGTCAGGATTCCAATGCAGCTGCCCAAAAGGAGGTAAAGTTGATTACGGAGCGAATTGGGAAATTCATGGAGCTTCCTCAAGGAGAAACACCGACTTTGGCGACTGTAAATGACCGGGAAAAGCTCGAGGGGCAGCAGTTTTTTTTGAACTCCAGAAACGGAGACAAGGTTCTGGTCTATCCAAAGGCCAAAAAAGCCATTCTTTATCGTCCGTCGAGCGGAAAAATCATTGAGGTAGCCAATCTCACCTCCGGAAATCGGATCGAGGCCCCCGCGGAGGAACCGGCGCTTGATTCTCCTAATTATTAGTGCAATGCAAAAAAACTAATATTTTGGCATGGGAAAGAGCAAAAAGAAAAAAATAAAGGCCCTTCTTCTTTTTTCGGGCGGGCTTGATTCGATTCTCGCCGCAAAAATTTTGGCGCGTCAGGGAATCCGGGTGACAGCTTTCACGCTGACGAGCCATTTTTTTGATGCCGGACAGGCAAAAAAATCAGCCGAGGAAAACAATATTCAGCTGGTCACAAAAGATTTTTCCAAGAAACATCTTGAAATTGTGAAAAATCCTTGCTATGGCCGCGGCGTGGGGATGAATCCGTGCGTTGATTGCCATCTTCTGATGATTGGCGAAGCAAAAAAAATCGCGGCTCGCGAAAAATATAATTTCATTGCGACAGGGGAAGTTTTAGGCCAGCGGCCTATGTCGCAAAATTTTGAGGCTCTGAAAATAATCGAGCGGGAAGCGGGGCTCGTTGGAAAAATATTACGGCCGCTTTCAGCCAAAGTTCTGCCGGAAACGGAAATGGAAAAATCGGGAATGGTTGATCGCCGGAAACTGATTGGCATTTCCGGTCGGAGCCGCAAGGAACAAATTGGGCTGGCGAAAAAATACGGAATAAAAAACTATCCGTCTCCTGCGGGTGGCTGTATTTTGACCGACAAGGAATATTCGAGAAAACTCCTGGATCTTTTGGAGAAGGTGAAAAATATAAAATCAAGCGACTTGGCCCTTCTTCGCATCGGGCGGCATTTTTGGAATGGGCCGGCAAAAATCATCCTCGGCCGCGACCATGAGGAAAATCTTGCGCTCAAAAAAATGGCCGAAAAAGGCGATATTCTTTTGGAGCTGAAGGATCTCCCTGGTCCGCTGGCGCTGGTCCGCGGGAAAAATAAAAAGATGATTGAGCTGGCAAAAGAAAAAATTTTGAAATATTCGAAAAAACTGAAAAACAAAAAACCGGAATTTTCGGTTTTATCCCAAGATTAGACTTGTTTTATGTATTTTTAAACAGCATTGGTCTTCCAAATTGCTGTTTTAGTTTGTGCCGCGAGAGAGAGTCGAACTCTCATGGTGTTGCCACCACTGGATTTTGAGTCCAGCGCGTCTGCCAGTTCCGCCATCGCGGCATAACGAAAATATTTTTTGCAAATAGACAATAAATTGGTGCAGGGTAAATATACCATTTCCTTGTCTCGCCGAAGCTTGAAAAGCTGAGGCGGGCGCTACCGAGGCAAATTACGGCTTATTTTACTTTAAATTAATGGTAGCCGAATGTCAACGAATATAGTATAATTAAAAAAAGAAATGGCAAAAATTATCTCTCTCGTAAACCAAAAAGGCGGGGTCGGAAAAACCACGACGGCTGTCAATTTGTCCGCATCGCTTGCCGAGGCGGGAAAATTTGTCTTGCTTGTGGATCTTGACCCGCAAGCCAATGCGACGAGCGGTCTCGGAGTTGATCCGAGAAACCTTGAAAAAAGCCTGTACCACAGCATGATCTTGGGCGAGCATCCTTCTCCTCATATCATAAAGCTCCAGACTTTTGGACATAGCCTTCTGCCGTCGAATCGGGATCTTGCCGGGGCGACAATTGAGCTTGTCAACCTCGAAAATCGTGAATACCGGCTCTATAATGTTTTGCGGCAGATCCGGACTGAATACGATTATATCATCGTAGACAGTCCGCCGAGCCTCGGCCCGCTGACGGTGAACGGCCTGGTGGCGTCTGACGAAGTGCTGATTCCGGTCCAGTGCGAATACTACGCGCTCGAAGGTCTTAGCCAGCTTCTTGAAACAATCAACCTCGTCCGTGACAATCTTCAGCCTAATCTCAAAGTGATGGGAGCGTTGCTCACGATGTTTGATCGGAGAAACCGTCTTTCTTATCAAGTCGTCCGCGAAGTGAAAGACCATTTTCCGGGGAAAGTTTTTGACAGCATTATTCCCCGCAGTGTCCGTCTGGCGGAAGCGCCAAGTTTTGGAAAATCAATTTTTGATTTTGATATTTTTTCCCGCGGCGCCCGCGCCTACAAAAACCTGGCACAGGAAGTATTGCGGATGGAAAATGAAGAAAAAAGCTTTCATCTTTAGCTTTTTTATAACAAGATAAAAATTTATAAAATAAAAAAATATGGCAAACAATAATCACGGATTGGGGCGCGGGCTGGCCTCTCTTATCCCGCCGAAAAATAGCAAGGTGATAAGGCCCATTTCCGGAAAGGAGGAAAAAGTTGATGCTGCTGAAGAAACTAAATATGTCCAGCAAACGCAAAAGCAACGGCAACCGCAACAGAAACCTCAACAGAAGCCGCAACTGTATCCGGAAAGCCTGCAGGATGATTTTCTGGAAGTTGCGATTTCCAAAATTGCCACCAATCCCCAACAGCCGCGGCACGATTTTTCTGAAAACGAACTTCAGGATCTGGCCGCTTCCATAAAAGAGCACGGAATTATCCAGCCGCTCATCGTTGCCAAAATTGCGCCGGAGCAGTATGAGCTCATTGCCGGGGAGCGCCGGCTCAAAGCGGCCAAACTGGCGGGCCTTGAAATGGTTCCGGTGATTATCCGAGAAGAAGCCGGAGAAAGAGAAAAACTGGAGCTGGCTCTGGTTGAAAATATCCAGCGTGAGGACCTCAATGTTCTTGAAGAATCCCGTGCCTACAAAAAACTGATCGAGGAATTTGATCTCACTCAAGAGGAAATTTCGGAAAAAGTCGGGAAAAGCCGCAGTTCAGTTGCCAACAAAGTCCGATTATTGGGGCTTCCCATCGAAATCCAACGCGCTCTTCAGGAGGGAAAAATCACCGAGGGACACGCCCGCTCTATGCTTGCCATTTCCAATCCTGAAAAACAGAGAGCCCTTTTCGAACTGATTCTCAAGGACAATCTGACTGTTCGGCAGACCGAGGACAAAGTTCGCGAAGTGACAGTTTCTACCCACAAAAGAAGGGTGGGTGCGGCTGTCCAGGACCCAATTCTGGAAGAAAAAGGGAACCAAATTGCTCAAGCTCTTGGCACGAAAGTCCAGATAAAAAAATCCGGCGGAGGCGGAAAAATAATCGTTGACTTTTATAGTCCGGAAGAACTGGAAAATATCACATCAAAAATAATAAAAACACCCTGAAGAAAAATTCAGGACGCAAAATTTCAAAATTTTCCGGTGTTTCAAATCGCGCCGATGGTTATTCCCGCCCGCCGGAGCTGCTGGCGGATTTTTGATTTGGCATTGGAAGTCTTTGCAATTCTTAACCAATCCTGGTTGGGAGTCTTTGCGTCTTTCGAAGTGAGAATCTCAACTACTTGTCCGTTTCTTATTTTGGAATCGAGCGAAACAAGCTTGCCGTCCACTTTGGCGCCGATCATGCGGTTTCCGATTTCCGTGTGTACCGCGTAGGCGAAATCAATAGGGGTCGCGTCTTCCGGAAGGTCAATGATATCTCCCTTGGGAGTAAAAGCAAAAATATGGTTTTGAAAAAAATCAATTTTAAGCCCCTGCACAAATTCAAGATTGTCGGTGCCAAGGTCTTTTTGCCATTCGCGGAGCTGTTTCACCCAGGCCAATTCCTCTTCTGGAATCTCTTCGGGCGTGTATCTTCTCAAAAAGTAGTCTCTCCAAGTCTTGGGGCCTGAATAAATCCAGTGGGCAGCGATACCAAATTCGGCTTCGTCGTGCATCCGGGGTGTGCGAATTTGGATTTCCAAAAATTTTCCTTTGGGGCCAAAAACAGTTGTGTGGATGGATCGATACCCGTTGGGCTTCGGAAGAGAAATATAATCCTTGATTCTCCCGATAAGAGGACGGTATTTTTTGTGGACTATTCCCAAAGCTTCGTAGCAGTCAGGGATGTCGGGAACGACAATCCGGACCGCCACAACGTCATAAACTTGATCCACGTTCATATCATGCTTTTTGAGTTTCAAAAAAAAGCGGTAGGTTTGCTTGGCCCTTCCGTGAATCTCTATCACCTTTATGTTATTTTTCTTAAGCTCTTCCCTAAGCTCCTCAATAGCAACTTCGAGGTCATTTTTTCTTTCCTTATACTCTTTATCAAGAAGTCCCTTAGCCAGCTTATAATTTTCAGGATCGAGATATTTGAAGGCCAAGTCCTCGAGTTCTCCTTTTATCTCCCCAATTCCAAGGCGGTTGGCGATCGGCGCATAAATTTCCATGGTTTCCCGGGCGATCCGCTCCTGTTTTTCAGGCGGAAGAGCATGCAGTGTCCGCATATTGTGCAGTCGGTCGGCCAATTTGATGAGCACTACTCGGATGTCTTCGGCCATCGCCAAAAAAATTTTGCGCAAATTTTCGAGCTGGACTTCTTTTTTGTCTCCCCGGAGCTTGAATTTTCCGAGTTTGGTGATGCCGTCCACGAGCTCCGCGGTTTCATTGCCAAATTTTTGGCGGATATCTTCGAGGGTGAATTTTGTATCTTCAGGAACGTCGTGGAGAAGGGCGGCAGCCGTGGTTCGCGATCTCATTCCGATTTCGGCCAAGATAGCGGCGGTTTCCACGGAATGCTCAAAATAGTCCTCGCCGGTTTTTCTTTTTTGTCCTGCGTGGGCTGCTTTGGCAAATTCAAAAGCCTCGGCAATAAGCTGTTTTTGCCGGGCGTTGAGGGGGTTTTTGTAGTGGGCGTAGAGTTCGGCAAGAGTCATAATTGGAATTTAGTCTTTGGTAACAAAGTCATTGGCAGTTAGTCTGGTCATTGGTCATGAGTCTTTGGATTTTTTTCCAATGACCAATGGCCGAAGACTTGTCCCACAGCCAACAACCATGTTACCAATGACCCAAAGACTACTTGCATTCTTTATTGCTGCATTTCTCCGTTCCTTTCATTTGAAAAACCATAAGACTTCCGCATTTTTCACAAGTTTTTCCGGAAGGCCGGTTCCAGAGAGAAAAATCGCATTTTGGATATCCGCTGCAACCGTAAAAAAGCCGTCCCTTCCTCGAGCGGCGTTCCAAAATTTCTCCCACGCCACACTTGGGGCATTTCACGCCGGTCGTTTTATCGGAAGTAATTTTTTTGATGCCTTTGCAGTCGGGATATTTCGAACATCCCAGAAAAGCGCCGTATTTTCCTCTTTTCACAATCATTGGCGCGCCGCACTCCGGACAGGCCTCGCCGCTGTTTTCGTCTTCAACTTTTTTCTCCTCGGCCGTTTTTTCGGTATATTTGCATTTGGGAAAATTGTTGCAGGCGATAAATTTTCCGAATCTTCCGAAGCGCACCAGAAGGTCGCCGCCGCATTCGGGGCATTTTTTGTCGAGTTTTTCAAGAATATCTTCTTTCTTTATCTCCTTAGATTTACTTTCAAGGTTTTTATGGAAAGGTTTATAAAATTCACGGATGACAGGCACCCATTCTTTTTTGCCTTCAGCAATCCGGTCAAAATCTTCTTCAATTGTGGCCGTGAATGTCATGTCGACAATCTGGGGAAAATGCTCCACAAGCAAATCATTCACCAGAAAGCCGATTTCCAACGGGAAGAGCCGGCGCTCCTCGTTTTTATCGATATATTTCCGGTCGAATATCGTCGATATAGTCGGAGCGTATGTCGACGGCCGGCCAATCCCATTTTCTTCGAGGACCTTCACAAGGCCGGCTTCCGTGTAGCGGGGCGGGGGCAGGGTTTCTTTTTGATTGGCCTTCACTTGCGCCAGGTCCAAAATCTCTTTTTCTTTGAGAGGAGGAAGAAGATTTTCCGTTACAGGAATTTTATCCCCGTATATTTTCAGGTAACCATCAAATTTCACCGTCGAGCCGTTGGCTTGGAAAGTATAATTATTTTGGCTGCCCTTGGCGTCAATCAAAACCCGAACCGAATTGAGGACGGCAGCTCTCATCTGCGAGGCGACCATCCGGCGCCAGATAAGCCGATACAATTTGTGCTGGTTAGCGTCGAGAGAGCCATTCAGTTCATCGGGTAAAATGTCCGGTCTGGTTGGTCGGATTGCTTCGTGGGCTTCTTGAGCGCCTTTTGATTTGGTTTTATAAAACCGCGGGCTTTCGAGCGCGTAATTTTTTCCAAAATTTTTCTCAATTGTTTTCTTCGCGGCCAGCATCGAAGGAAGGGAAAGGCTGGTGCTGTCGGTGCGCATATAAGTGATGTGCCCCTGCTCATAAAGTTTTTGGGCGATCATCATAGTTTGCTTTGCTGAAAATCCCAAGCTGTTGATGGCCGCTTGCTGGAGCGTGGAGGTGGTGAAGGGCGGCGGGGGAGTTCGCATGGTTTCCTTTTTCAGAACTTCAGAAACTTGGAAAACCCCTTTTTCGAGTTCTGATTTGATTTCTTGAGCCTCTTTTTCGCTTTTGATGGAAGATTTTTTTGATTTATAATCTCCGGCAAAAAGTTTGAGAGAAGTGATTCCTTCGATTTTTTTCTCGTTTTGCTGGATCAATGCGGCTTCGAACTCTTCCAAAACTAAGTCTTGGGATTTTTTCCAAGACTTAGTCTCGGGACGGAGCATCGCCGAAATTGTCCAGTATTCTTCTTTTGAAAATTTTTCAATTTCTCGTTCTCGTTCGCAAATGATGCGAAGAGCAATTGATTGGACTCGCCCAGCCGAAAGACCCCGTTTTATTTTTTTCCAGAGAAGGGGGGAGAGCTCATAGCCGACGAGTCGGTCGAGAATGCGCCGAGCCTGCTGGGCGTCGACGAGATGAAAATCAATCGATCGCGGGTTTCCGAGCGCTTCCTCGATGGCCTTTTTGGTAATTTCATGGAAAACAATCCGGTTTTTTTCCTGGGAATTGAGCTTCAAAATTTCCGAAAGGTGCCAGGCAATGGCTTCGCCTTCGCGGTCTTCGTCAGTGGCGAGAATCACAGTCTGGGCCTTTTTCATATCCTCTTTCAATGGCTTCACTTTCTCGCGGGCCTTGGCATTCACGACATATTTCGGCGCGAAATTGTTTTCAATATCAACGCCCATTTCCTTCTGCGGAAGATCGCGAATATGGCCGAAAGAGGATTTGACCTTGAAATCTTTACCCAGAAATTTGGAAATTGTCCGGGCTTTGGTTGGAGACTCAACGATGATTAAGTTCATAGAATTGTGAATTTAGAATTGTGAATTGTGAATGGGAATCAAGAATAATGAATCTAGAATTCTAAATTCAATATTCCCATTCTGAATTCTCAATTCACAATTCTATATTCTAATATAATTTTGTCCGCCGATATTTTTCACCACGCCCTGAATTTCAAGAGTTGCCAGCGTCGAACCGATGGTCGCTGGATTAAGTCTAGTCAATTTCACGAGTCTGTCAACATGAAGGGGATCGGAGCTGAGTGCGTTCCAAATCTTTTTTTCTTCTCTTGTTTTCGGTTCGTATATTTTTTGAGGCGCTGGCCGGTTGGACTCCGAAAGATTGAGTTCCTGCAAAACGTCTGTTGCCGATTCAACCAGTTTGGCCCCGCTTTTCAAAAGAAAATTGGCTCCCGCTGACTGGGGCGAAAAAATCGGGCCGGGAACGGCAAAGACTTCGCGGCCGGATTCAAGGGCGAGTCCCGCCGTGATGAGTGATCCGGAATCGAGAGCTGCTTCCACGACGAGCGTACCGAGCGTGATTCCGGCCATGATGCGGTTCCGGGCGGGAAAATTTTGTTTGAGGGATGGCGTTTTGGGAGGATATTCGGTGATGAGCGTTCCTCCATTTGCGAGAATGTCATGCGCCAGGTTGAAATTGTCGCGGGGATAGATTGTTTCATCGTCTATGCCGGTTCCAAGAACGGCAATCGTCGAGCCTTCCGCGTCGAGCGTCGCCCGGTGGGCGATGGCGTCAATCCCGAGGGCGAGGCCGCTCACAATCGTGAGCCCGGCACGGACAAGATCGCGGCACAAATTCTGGGTGGCTCTTTGGCCGTATTCGGTGAATTTTCGCGACCCGACGACGGCGATCGACTTATTCTTGAGAATTTCCAAGTTTCCCCTTCCATATATAACAGCTGGCGCAGAAGGGGTTTCTTTGAGCTGGGATGGATAAAATTGGCTGCTCGGGGTGATGAGGCCGATATGTTCCTTCTCAAGCTCCGAAAAAAGTTTTTCGGGCACCAGGCCGTTTCTTTTTTCAAGAAAATTTTTCGTGGCGGCCGGACCGATGTCAGCGGCGATCAAGTCTTCCCGTCCGGCGCCCCAGGCCTTTTCAAGCGAGCCAAAATAAGAAAGCAGTTTTTTAAACTTCTGCGGCCCAAAACCGCCAACGCACGAAAAAGCGTGATAAAATAACAGTTCCCGAACTGATGTTTCCGGACTTGACATTTCGTGTAGTTTTGCTATAATGCTCTATCGTAGTGGGAGGCCATTGGGTGAAAGAGGAGAAAGATTTTCTTTGAAAGCAGGCTAATATAAAGCAAGAAACAGGAATAAGGTGTTTTCTGTCCTGCCTGAAAGTCAGGCGGTGTGACCCCTCCTTAAGCATCGTCGGTAAGTTTGGATAGCCTGCAAATGCAGGCAAATCCAGCGCTTTTGGGCGGGACAGAGAACATAAGGGGCAGTTTGTAATAATTCGAATATAAAGCTCATGGCGGGCTTTTTATTTTTGGAAAGTTTATGCCCCAAGGAATGTCCAATTTCTAATATCAAATTTCTAATAAAACTCCAATTCCCAATCCCAAAATTTAGCATTGGACATTTTATTGGAAATTAGGAATTAGATATTAGAAATTGGAAATAAATTGTTTTATTTTTTCAGAGGATTCTAAAAGCACTTTACTAATTATTTTCATCTCCGCTGGTAGGAATTTTCCCAGCACATACTTCTCGGTGGGGATTTTTTTATCCCCGCGATTATCAACCCCAATCCGGAGCCGCAGGAAATTTTTTGTGCCGAGTGCGTCAATGATATTCTCGGCGCCTTTATGCCCGGCGGCGGAGCTGCCAACAGAAAACCGGAAGCTCCCGAGCGGCAGATCAATTTCATCGTGAACGACAATTATGTCTTCCAGTTTCACTTTATAATATTTTTTCGCTGCCGATACGGCTGTGCCGGATAAATTCATGAAAGTTTGCGGCTTGAAAAGTATGATTTTCTTGCCATCAACTTTTCCGGCGGAAATGTCCCCGTTTATTTTTTTGTTGAATTCCCAATCCGGAAAATTGTCCCGATTGATTGAGCGAATATAATCCGTGAACAAGAATCCGGCGTTGTGGCGGGTTTTTGCGTATTCTTTTCCGGGATTTCCCAGTCCGGAGATGATAATTGTTTTCATATACCTAACATTCAATGTTAGGACGATCCTAACATTGAATGTTAGGTTCACGTCACAATATTATTTTATCACATTTATCCGCAATCGGCGATTTGACATCGAGCGCAGAGAGGGGGTATTCTGAAGATACAAACTCTTCAAAAAATCTTTTAGGGAATTCTTAATGTCCCCCTCGGGGATTAACCCGCTCCCAACATCCGATGTTGGGAGAATTGTTTTTATTCCAAAACGAGCTTCTGGTCTTCTTTTTCCTGCTGGAAGCTTGATATATTTTCTTTGGCGTATTCTTCGTAATTTCTCGGGTTTTCAAAATTATCCATAATTACCTTCTTTTGGCAAATGCTGCTTCTTTCGGGTTTCAAATAATCAGCGAAACTGCACCATTTATAGTTTTTTGCCGGATGGATTTTGTGAATCTCGCTGTTGCAGTTCACGTATACGGAAAGTCTCAAGAGCTGGCTCGTTGAACTGATATGCGACGATTTGAATTTCCCCTGAAACAAAGCGCCATTTCTCTCGTGGCGCTCATTGAAGTATTTAGTAAAGCTGTTTCCAAGTTTTTGCATAAATTTCTCGATTCCTTTCTCAGAAACTTGCTCCAAAATAAAATGGTAATGGTTTGAAATGAGAGAATAAGTGATGATTTTGACCAAGGCATTTCTTTTTCTAACTCTTGATTTCAGAAAATCCTGGATGTTCATTTGCGGATTATCCCTTTTATAATCCCGCCAAGCCTGCATTAAGCCGTCTTTTTCGTCGTTTAGCAGATCAATCGAAAGCAGAAATCTCCGATAGTCTAGGTCATCAAGAAAAACAGTTCGCTTATCGACTCCGCGGTTATAAATATGATAAAATCCGTTTTCAGACAGAGCCTTTTTGCGCATTTTTTTTGCGACATCCACTCCCAACATCCGATGTTGGGAGTGGGTTTTTTTATGGATTAAAATCTCTGATTCGTTCCTTTCTTGAGGAGTTCAATATATTCTCTTTCACCCACTGCCTGCTTGTCATATCCCTGCTCAAGATCCTCAAGAGTATCTTCTTCATAACCGAGATTTTCGGTGAGTTTTGATCCGGCGATGAAACAAAGGTCGGCTTTTTGGCACTGGGCGGAAAGATCGGCCGGAAGATTCTCGGAAACTTCGGCCGAGAATTTTTTGGCCAAATCTTCAAGTGAAAAAGGCTTGGTTTTGGAAATATCATAAACAAACGATTTCGAGCTTCCAGCATCGGACGTCAGGGGAGGGGCGATTGTTTTTTCGGCTCGAGGAACAGTTTGGACCGAATAGCCCATTTTCTCAAGAAGAGCGGACAATTTTTTGCCAAAATTGGTCGAACCGCTCCGGTTCGCGACGGCCACAGTTGCTTTTTCACTTTCGATTTCTTTTTTCTTCCTTTCAATGAGATCCAGATTGAATATATCTTTGGCGAGTTCCTGTATCTCGTCATATTTTCCTGTCCGCGGGATGAGAATGAACGCCCGGACGTGGCCCAGATATACATGCGAAACCACCATCAGGCTATCAGGATGGCCAGCGTCGAGAACTTTGTTGACAGTTGTGTGGGTGTCAATTTTTCCGACGAGATCAAGGAAAGTTTCAATTTCATCGAGGGGAATGTCCGTACGCAGATGGTCGCCCAGAGTATTCAAAACATTATTGACGGCCAAAACATTGAGCAAGGTGCCGATGGAAAAAGCTTTTGAGCGGGCCGCTTCCAAAATAAGCTGCTGGCGGAAAGCCCGGCCGAAGTCCCCGGCCTCATCATGGCGGGTGCGGGCGTATTTCAAAGCAATGTCACCGTCGAGGGTATAAAGGCCCTCCTTGATGTCAAAAGTTTCGTAGCTGTAGTTCGGTCCCGGGTAGCGCTCGTCATGGATGTCACGCGGCACCTGGACTTTGATGCCACCGAGCTCGTCAATCACTTTCTTAAACCCGTCAAAATCAATGGCGACGGAGTAGTGAATGGGAAGGCCGGTTATTTCCACAAGGGCCTTTTTCAAATCATCAATTCCTTCCGCCGCGCTTCCGCGTTTGCCTTGCCCGCGCGCGTAAAGAGCGTTTATTTTTGTATATGAAGCCGTATCTGGAATGCGGACGTATAAGTCACGGGGAACAGAAAGCATTGCCGTTTGGTAGGTTCTTGGGTCGACGCTGGCGATGATAATGGAATCAGTGAGATTTTCACCCGGATAATTTTCTCCGGCAAAGCCTAGGAGCAAAATATTGATCCGGCCATCCTTTTCTCCCCTAAGCGTTTTTCTGTCGCCCGAAGCCATGTCCCGAAGGCTTCCCAGAAAGGAATCCGTCGCATCCGTGGTAATAACTTTTTTGCTCGTGGAATAGAATTTATAGGCAACGGCCACAGACGCCAAAAAAGCCAGGCCTAATATTATGATCCCGATAACAAGCCAAAAGAAAAAACGTCTCTTTCTCCGGCGGGGAGGATTTTCGCGAAAGTTATTATTTATAGCAAACATAATATCAGTATACACCGGACTTGCCACAGCTCAAAATTTCTGCTATTATTGGGGTAAAGTTGCTTATAAATGGCAAGTTTTGTTGAATTTTGGGTTCGCCCCTCACCAATCCCAGCTAGCGCTTGTGATAAATCGGTGAGTGGGAGTGAAACGGCTTCGCCTTTCAGCTATCGATAATTTACGATTTATTGTTAGGATTGGTGAGGGGTAAATTTATGGCCGAAGAAAAAAACAACCAGCCAACTGAAGACTATGGCATCGGCGGAGTGATCTGGGAACTCGTGAAAATGGTTTTCTGGGTAATCGTAATAATCGTCCCTTTGCGGGTTTTTTTAATCCAGCCTTTTTTTGTGCAAGGGGCTTCCATGGAGCCAAATTTCGAGGATAAGGAGTATCTCATTATCAACGAACTGGGATATAAAACGACGGATGTAGGATTCGGGTCGACGGATCTTTTCACCGTGAAGTCGTTCAAAGAATTTCAACGGGGAGATGTTGTTGTTTTCCGCTATCCGAAAAATCCGTCTGTGTACTACATCAAGCGCATCATTGGCCTTCCGGGAGAAAAAATTGAAATCAAGGAAGGTAAGGTAAAAATCTACAACTCCGAAAATCCGGAAGGCTTTTTCCTCAATGAAAGCCAATATCTTTCCTCCAACGTTGAAACTTCCGGCGGCCAGAATGTCCAGCTTTCCGATACGGAGTATTTTGTTCTTGGCGACAACCGGAGCTATAGTTCGGATTCCCGTTCCTGGGGGCCTGTTCCCGAGGAAGATGTGGTTGGGAAAGTGCTTATTCGGGCGTGGCCTTTCAAAAAAGCGCAGATATTTTAGAATTTCCAATATCCAATATCCAATTTTCAATAAAAATATCCAATGCCTAATGCTAAAATTATTAAGTCGGATATTTTATCATTTGAAATTTTGTTAGGAATTAGAAATTCGTAATTGGAAATTATATTTTATGCCTAAAAAAAAGAATATTACTAAGAAAACTACAAAAAATCCAAAAAAGCCTCAAGCAGTGAAAGAAGAGCTTCTTCTCCAGCCTCCGCGCGGGATGCGCGACATTTTGCCCGCCGACCAGGTTTACTGGCAGCAAATTCGGCGCTTGAGCGAAAAGGCGGCGGCTGATTTTGGCTATCGGAGAATTGATATTCCCTTGGTTGAATTCACCAATATTTTCTCCCGCAGCATCGGAGAAGGAACGGACATCATCGACAAGGAAATGTATTCTTTTTCAACGAAAGGCGGCGAGAAAGTGAGCCTTCGGCCGGAATTCACGGCTGGAATCGCCCGCTCTTATATCCAGCATGGCATGAATGTTTCGCCAAAACCGGTAAAACTATATTACTCCGGCCCGTGCTACCGCTATGACCGGCCGCAGGAAGGAAGATTCCGGGAATTTTTTCAGTTTGGATGCGAGGCGTTGGGAGAGCAGGATCCGGTTCTTGACGCCCAGATGATCCAAATGGGCTGGCGGGTGATCTATCAGTTGGGGATAAGGAGCGTTCGAGTAAGCGTCAATAGCATCGGTTGTCCGGCCTGCCGAAAAAGCTATCGGAGCCTCCTGGTTCATTATTTCGAATCAAAAAAACAGAAGCTTTGTATTGACTGCAAGAAGCGTCTCGAAAAAAATCCCCTTCGAATCCTGGACTGCAAGGAAGATAAGTGTGTTCAGGTGAGAGCGAGCGCGCCCCAGTCAATTGACCATCTCTGCGAGGAATGCCGAGTGCACTTCAAGGAACTATTGGAATATCTTGAAGAACTGGAAATTCCTTTTGATCTAGACTCAAATCTTGTGCGCGGGCTTGACTATTACACGAAAACCGTTTTTGAGTTTCTGACTGTTTCAGAAGGTGGAGGAGATGCAAAGAAAAACGCCCTTGGAGGCGGAGGAAGATATGATGGCCTTGTAAAAATGTTGGGCGGGGAAAGCACGCCGGCAGTCGGATTTAGTCTCGGAATGGACCGTCTTGCAGTCGAAATGAAAAAATTGGGAGCGAGGCAATACAAAGAACCGAAACCTCGTGTCTTTTTGGCGCAACTGGGAGTTTTTGCGAAGAAAAAGAGCCTCAGAATGTTTGAGGCGCTGGAAAGGTCCGGCATCCGGGTTGCGGAAAGCTTCGGACGGGGAAGTCTCAAGTCCCAGCTCAAAGTAGCTGACCGGCTCGGCGTTGAAATCACGCTTATTATTGGCCAGAAGGAAGCGCTGGATGAAACCGTGATCGTGAAGGATATGGCGAGTGGGAATCAGGAAATCATTGACGCCGGGAAAGTGGTGGATGAGGTGAAGAGGCGTTTGAAAAAAATAGGTCATTAGTTACGAGGTTGTTGGCAGTGGGTCTGGTCGTTAGTCATGAGTCATTGGATAATTTACAACCAATGGCCCAAGACCAGTAACTTGTCTCACTGCCAATGACCTTGTTTCCAAAGACTAAAAAATGGACAACTGTATATTTTGTAAAATTGCCAATCGTGAAATCCCAACAAACTTTCTTTACGAAGACGATCTGGTTGTCGCTTTCCGCGATGCGCATCCGATTGCGCCAGTGCATATTCTTGTGATTCCAAAAAAGCACATTGGGAGCGTAACAGAGATATCAGAAAATGATGAAAAACTGATGGGACGGCTGATTATGGTTGCCAAGAAAATTGCCGAAGACTTGAAAATTTCAGAAAAAGGATATAAGCTTTTGATTCGGGTCGGAGAGCATGGAGGGCAGGAAGTGAAACATGTGCACCTACATTTGATAGGCGGTGCACAATTAGCTGAAAACATAAGACCGGTTTCGTGATAGCGCGGTTGAGGCAAAAAATTAAAAAGTTTTGAATTTAAGA
This sequence comes from Candidatus Moranbacteria bacterium RIFOXYB1_FULL_43_19, assembly GCA_001784875.1. GTDB lineage: Bacteria > Patescibacteriota > Minisyncoccia > Moranbacterales > UBA11712 > UBA11712. The sequence continues at coordinate 3,128 of MFSH01000017.1, read as the reverse complement.
TATTGTTTTTATTTTTTAGATTTTAGTTTTTACATTATTTAGAGGGGAGGTATGATATGGTAGAAGTCAAGAAAAAAGATCGAGAAACGTCAGAAGCCCTTATCAGGCGCTTTTCCCGCCGTGTTCAGCAGAGCGGTGTTTTGCTTTCGGCCCGTTCGGGAAGATTTTTTGCCAAACCAAAAACCAAGCGCCAGACCCGGCAATCGGCTCAATATCGCGCTAAAGTAAAAAAAGAAGTTGATAAGCTCAAGAAGATGGGAAAATTCGACGAGGAAGCTCTTCGGAGAGTAAAAAGGAAACTGGAAAGCTAATTTTCACACAACAGGGAACATGGAACTCAAAACAAATTCGTTATGTTCCATGCTTCATGTTCCACGCTTCATGAATTTACACGAACAAATCGAAACTGATCTCAAATCAGCTCTCAAATCCGGAGAAAAGGAAAAGGCGGGCGCCTTGCGTTTTCTTATCGCGGCGATCAAAAATTTTCAAATCGAAAAGAAGGCCCAGGATGAGCAATATCTTTCTGATGACGATGTCATTTCCGTTTTGAAACGCCAAGCGAAACAGAGAAAAGATTCGATCATCCAATACGAAAAGGGCAGTCGGGCGGAACTCGCGGAAAAAGAAAAAAAAGAGCTGGCAATTTTGGAAAATTATCTCCCGGCTCAAATGGGGGAAAATGAGGTGAGGAAAATTGTGGAAGCAAAAATGGAAGAACTTGGCATTTCGGACAAATCGGGATTTGGCAGGCTGATGGGAGCGGTCATGAAAGAAGCGCAAGGGAAAGCGGAAGGCGATGTCGTCAAAAAAATAGTCGATGAAAAACTTTCTTCTTCCCAATCCTAGCTCATGGATATTGAAATTGTCGGCAAAACGAAAAAAAGAATTGCAGGGTCCTTTATTGAAAAAATCATAAAGAAGACACTGGCCGTTTCCGGAAAGAAAGTGGCTGGCTTTTCTGTTTCGGTTGTTTTCGCGGACAAGGGAAAAATTCTGGAAATAAACCAAAAATACCGGAAAATCAACAAAGCTACTGACATACTTTCCTTTAATTATTCTTCGGGGTATAATAAAAAAAAGATAGAAGGGGAACTGTTTTTGTGTCCGGAAGTGATTGAAAAATCGGCTAAGGATCAAGAAGTTTCTTTTCAAAAAGAACTCGCCTTTGTCTTGTCGCATGGAATTTTGCACCTCCTGGGCTTTCGCCACGGGAAGAAAATGTATAAGCTTCAGGATAACGTTTGTGAAATCCTAAATCCGAAATCCTAAACTATAAACAATATTAGATATTAAAATCTAAATCTTCAAAATAGTCTTGAATTTTGGGCATTTAAATTTTGAAATTGTTTAGGATTTAGCGCTTAGAATTTAGAGTTTGTAAAAAAAGTGGACAATCTCAAAAAACTTTTCCAGAGTTTTAGATGCGCCTTCCGGGGACTCAAATATGTTCTCAAAAACGAGCAAAATTTTCAACTGGAAATTTTGATTGGAATTTTTATAGTTATACTAATGCTTATTCTTGACATCAGGGACTGGCAAAAGGTGGCTCTTTTTCTTGTTATTTTTGCTGTTCTGGCGGTCGAACTGATAAACACAATTCTCGAAAGAGTTGTCGACATCCTGAAACCTCGCGTTCATCCATATGCCCAACTGATAAAGGATGTCATGGCGGCGGCGGTACTGATTGCCTCGATTGGCGCGGTTGTTATCGGGACAATAATTTTCTACCCATATATAAAGGATTTATTTTTGCAGGGATTGTGATTTTCCTGTATAATTCCGGGTATATTTTATGAGCAAGGGAACGACTATCATCGGCCTTGATGTCGGATCATCAAATGTCCGGGCCGTGATACTCCAAAAATTCGAGGAAGAGGAGAAACCCCGCGTTATGGGAGTTGGCACGGCTTCTTCTTTTGGCATCCGCCGGGGAGTAGTCGCCGATGTCGAGGAAACAGTGAAATCAATTGGCGAAGCAGTGAAAAACGCCGAGAGAACATCAGGGATTCAGATCGGGAAAGCCATCGTGAGCATCGGTGGAAGCCATATCAAATATCAGGAAAGCCAAGGCGTGGTGGCCATTGCTAAGGCCGATGGAGAAATTACCGGAGATGACATCATGAGATCTCTTACGGCGGCGGAAACCATTTCTCTTCCTTCAAACACGGAAATTATCCACGTGATTCCGCGTGATTTTTCTGTTGACGAACAAAAAGGCATCAAAGATCCGATAGGAATGAACGGAATCCGGCTTGAGGTAAATGCTATGCTGGTTCTGGGATCTTCTCCCGTCATCAAGAATCTTTCCAAATGTATTTACCAAGGGGGTGTTGAAGTGGATGACATGGTTTTTTCGGCTCTCGCGGCTTCAAAGGCGGCCCTTAGTAAAAGACAAAAAGAGCTGGGAACAATTCTTATCGATATGGGAGGCGGGACGACCAGTTTTGCGGTTTACGAAGAGGGCGACCTGGTCCAGATCGGTGTTGTGCCGATCGGAAGCAGCCATATCACTAACGATGTCGCCATCGGCCTTCGCACGTCGATTGACGTAGCTGAAAAGGTGAAAGTGAATTACGGATCGGCTCTTCCGGATGAAATTGGAAAAAAAGACCAGATTAATCTGGCAGAAATAGACTTAAACGAAGAGGGCGAAATTTCACGCCATCACGTAGCGGAAATTGTTGAGGCAAGACTCGAAGAAATTTTCACGATGATTGACAAAGAGCTTCGGAAGACTGGGAGATCCGGAATGCTACCGGCGGGAGCGGTAATTGTCGGCGGGGGAGCCAAGCTTCCGGGCGTTGTGGATCTGGCCAAAAAAATTCTGCGCCTGCCGGCCCAAACCGGTTTTCCGGTGGAGCTTAGCGGCATAGTGGACAAAGTCGATGAACCAGGATTCGTGACGGCTGTGGGACTGGCTCTTTGGGGAGCCGAAGAAGAGGCAATGAGCTCTCCGGGCGCTCTCCGGACAAAACTTCCGGCGATTGACGGACTTCCCAAGATCGGACATACGGTTGATAAGATGCGAGGATGGCTCAAGAAGTTTTTGCCGTAAAAACACAAACAAAGAACAATGACCAACGGCCAATGATCAATAATAGATTTGAAATTATTGGTCATTGTTC
>MFSH01000016.1:16745-54904 GCA_001784875.1 Candidatus Moranbacteria bacterium RIFOXYB1_FULL_43_19 | reverse complement strand
GAAAAAGTTCAATCAAATCAACTCAGGCTGTTTAAATTTTAACAGGATACCCCGCAGCTTGCTGCGGCTGGGTAATTCATTGAACATTATCTAAAATTATTTTTATTCGATATGTTTGGGACAATGTTGGAACATGTCTTGCTTTGCATAGTTATAATACATAAAAACTATCGACTACCCAAAGAAACATTCACAAAAATCCCTTTTTGAATTGGAGCTAGCAATAATAGTCGTCGCAGCATATTAAAAAAATATCGCATACCCTCGGTATATCTTAGAGCGAGCAGATAATCGGCATTAAACGGATCTTTTATTATATCGAGGGGACGAACCTTTCCACTTTGAATGTCTTTATTTTCTCTTTTTTTGCGTAAAACGGAATTTTCGCAATATATGTCGTTCTGGATAATGACGAAGCGATAGGCGGTAAGTTTCGAAAGAATGCGCAAAATATCTCGATTACAGAGATGTTGCAAGACATCCTTCAAAATGACTAAACCCCCCAGTGGCAATTCATCGGTGACAGCGTCTAGACGAATAAATTTTTTGTTTGTTGATGAAAATTTCTTTCTTGTCTTTTTCAGAATGAATTCGGAAACATCGCATCCGATATATTTTCTGTCTCTCAACTCTAGAAGCCTTCCGATTTGGCAGTTCCCGCAACCTATGTCTACGACAGTCTTTATTTCCGGATGATCGACAAGAAATTTATTGACAAACTGGATAAACGGTTTGTTAAAAACCGGAATTGATCCAGTGCCAGATCCCCAAATCCATCTATGTCTTCTGTATATTTTATCGAAAATTTCTTGATTGGTATGCGCAGGCATATCTTTTTCTAACATTAAACAACAGGACAATAATCTATCGGAAGCGGGAGGATTCGAACCTCCGGTCGCCGTGAAGCGACAGCAGTTTTCGAAACTGCCGCATTCGTCCACTCTGCCACGCTTCCGTTTTTTTGTGGACTTAGCGAGAATCGAACTCGCGTTTCCGCAACTTGCCCCGCACCAATTATTTGGAGATACCGGGAGTCGAACCCGGAACTCAGCAATGCGAATGCTGCGTAATGCCATTTTACTATATCCCCGTGAGAATTGGTGCTGGGGTGAAAATGCGGCGTATTACCACTATACGATAAGCCCATTCGTAAATCTTAAATCATAAATCGTAAATCAAGAAATTGATTTTATTCTCTCCGCTTCCTCTTTCAATATTTTGCTATCACTGTCATATTCTCCCGAGTGCATATTTTGTCCCTCATAGCTTGCCGCCTTGTGATCAATATGAAAATTCACGTGAAACTGGAAACCAACAATTATCACAAAAAGATGGAATCGCGGAAAAGGCTGGTCGGTGAGCCGCCGCACGAACGCCATTTCATCGCCTTCGCGCTTTTGAAAAGTATACCCTGCCCGGCGGAAAAATTGAGCGGCGCCTGCGGATGGATTTTCAATGACAAATTTCATAAAATTATTTCCTCGAATATTTCTCCCAATCTTTGATGAAATTACCAATCGACCGGTCATATGTTTTTTCGGCTTCAGTGGAAAAATAGCAGGCTGGCAGCGCGCCTTTTTCGCGATGATGCCGGATACACTCACAGCAAATTCCTTTCCGTGAACAGTTCGCGTACGTGCATGGGCATGATTCAAGATTTTTTTCTTTTTGACAATTCATATTTTTTATATTTTAGGTAATATTTTTTTGGCTTTGACTCGCGCGAAACAATTTTTTTCCAGGCTGGATCAATTTCAGATACACGTTTAATATCGTTTCCGTCAAGGCATATCGGGTCTACGATCCTCGATTTGCAAATCACCTCGACATCGAAATTATTTGGATTATTTTCAAAACAATTCTTATCATTCATTCTTTTCCAAAGAACGTTCAAATTTTTGTCCTGGCCTAAATGAATATTTATTTTTTCGATAACCTCTTTATCAGTCAAATACAGCCCCCTTTCTTCTATGTATTTCTTTTTTAGAGCATACTGCAAATAATCGGCAACTGACCGAAACATTATCGCCGTAGAAAGACCGGAATAATATTTTTTGTTCAGCCTATCAAACAGTCCAGTGTATTGCCTCGCGGATTTATAATTAGAAAATACCCATCTGCTGTCAATGATTCTAAGATCGCTAACTATTTTTTGTGCTTCTTTTTGATCAATTTCGTCGAAGACGACTGCTGTCCGAAGGGAATAATCGATTCGATCGGCGCAAAGATCCGGCAGCTCCTTTTCCTTGAGCGGGAAATTTTTATCGTCAAGAATATATTTCAAGTCGATTTCATACTTTTTGAATATCTCTGGGATGTCCGTCTTGGAAATATATTCCTCATGAAAATTGTCTTGGTGAGACTGCTTCTCCGGCGATCCATGCGCAAGCACATAATCTATGGTATGCGAAAAAGCGGAATGCGAAATGTCGTGAATGAGTCCGGCGATCCTTTCTTCCCTTTCTGACCCGAAAGATTCAAGGAGAAAATACACGCCAAGCGAATGCGTAAATCGGGAATGCTCAAATTCTTCCATTGGATAATTTTCCTTTTCCCAAAGCGAAGGCCATCCCGCCTGATCAATCCCTTTCAGCCTTTGAAAATATTTTGAATTGACAATTTCAAGCGCCAACGGATCATCAATATTTTTTTTGCCGTATACTCTGTCTTCGAATATCATAATCATCAAATAATATTGGTCGGGCTGCCGAGAATCGAACTCGGATTACGCGAACCCGAATCGCGCGTAATGCCACTATACCACAGCCCGATATTTTTGGTGCGGGGCGCGTCGTGTGTACTACCGGTATACTATGTCCCGGTAAATTGGTGAGGGGCGGGTCGCGCGTGTTGCCGATACACTACAGCCCGTTAATCTATATCATACGAATTGTACACTTGCCGGTATATTTACCCCGTACCTGACGCGAAGCGGCATGGTTCGGGGCTATGTCCAGCTTAAATTATTTCCTCGCAAACCTTTTCCAAAACATCCACAACTTTTGAATTATTCCGCAATTTTCCCACCAAGTCAACCAACTCTCCGGCTTGGGAGCGCAGTTTCCTTTGCTTCCAAAGAAACGCCTTTATCGTCTTGTCATCCGGTTTTTTTTCGAAATATTTGGCCAGGATTGCATACCAGCGCTCGATTGTTTCCTGCGCGACATCAAGGCCGGTTTTTATTTCCGGTGGATTATTCAAAATCAATATCAGCTTCTCCCAATTGTTGTATTTTCCATAAACCAGCTCATCCTCCAGAATCTTCGGCGGTATATCATGATCAATTGTGTAAGATAGCTTATAAAATTCATACTTGTTCAATATTTCCTCCCGCCTCATATCGCACCAGAGATGAAATTTCCAGCCGGCTTCAAACGGAGAGATGCCCTCAAACTCAAGATCGAGCTCCTCATGCAATATATGAGTGTCCTTTCTTCTCACTTCATCTGTCACCCGTCGAACATCCGGGAGCAGGGTGCCAAGCAAAAATAAATCGGCATTCATCGCCGGATGCCGGTCAAGATATTTTTTTGCGTAGACGACATGGGCAATTTGAGAAGCCAATTTTCATGAAACACGTAGCATGGAACACATACCAAAATGTTCCATGTTATGTGCTATGTGTTATGTGAAAATTATTTGACGAAATATTTCGCTTTTATCTCCTTATCTTCTTCTTCTTTTTTCTCATCTATTTTCTCTTTCGCCATTGCTCTCAATTTCGGCAAATTTTCTTTTGAAAGTTCTTTTGCCCGTTTCAGCAATATATTTTTTTTATTTTCGTCGGGATTTTCGACAACTTCCGAAAGAAGCACGTCTAAAATCGCTCCGAGCATCGGGCCTGGTTTGAGTTTCAATTCACGCATCAAATCATTGCCATTCACTTTCAGCATTTTGACCGAGAGCGGGTCGTGCGAAATTTTGTCGACCATATATTTGAAGTGGCGGAGCTTGTATGGCACTGCTTTTGGCACTCCCGATCCCAGCCGGTCGCCGATACGAAGGTCAATGAGGTCATCAATATTTTCAAGGCCTACTTTTCGGACCAATCTTCGCACGCTCGAAGCCCCGACTTCATCGACGTTGTAATAGAACATGTGATTGTCGACAAGTAATCTCACTTTGTGGATAATTTCATTTGAATATTTGAGCCGTTTCAAAATTTTCTCGACTACCCGCGCTCCGACATGGTCGTGGTTATAGAACGTCGAATAGGCTCCCGCGCCTCTTTTCGTATCGGGCTTGGCAATGTCATGAAGAAGCGTTGCCAAGCGCACTTCGAGTTTCGCTGACGGACAATTTTTGAGTGACAAAATCGAATGCTCCCAGATGGTATATATATGATGCCGGTTCTGTCCGACTCCATATCCTTTTTCGAGTTCGGGAATGATATATTGCAAAAGTTTCAACTCCCGCAAAAGTTCAACTCCTTCCGCCGCAAAATCAGACAGCATAATTTTGTTGAGTTCGTCCTGTATTCTCTCAAGCGCAATGTGTTTCAGGTTTTTCGCATTCTTTGCAATCGCCTTTTTTGTTTTTTCTTCAATCTCAAATGGTGTTTTCTTTGCTAGCCTTCTTGGGCCGCTATTCGCTCTCGTTCGCTTTACTTCGCTCTCATTTGTGAGTGTTATCGCAAAACGAATCGCCCGCATCATTCGAAGCGCATCTTCATCAAACCGTTCATTCGCGTCCCCTACAGCGCGGATAATTTTGTTTTTCAAATCTTTTTGCCCGTCGAATAAATCTATTATCTCATAAACGGAAAAGCTTGGCCTTGAGGAATTGCGAGAGCGGAGCTCTCGCAAGGGAAAAGCCGAGCTTTGATCAAATATTCGAAGAGCCAGCGCATTAATCGTGAAATCGCGCCTCGAAAGATCTTCCTCAAGCGTCTTCGCGAACTTCACCTCATCCGGATGCCGCTTATCCGAGTACTTCGATTCAATCCGATAAGTCGTAACCTCAACAACTTCTGAAAAGCTTGGCTTTGAGGAATTAAAAAGCTTGGCTTTGAGGAATTCCGGCTGCTTAGTAGTCGGAAGGGAAAAGCCGAGCTTTGATTTAGCCGAGCTTTGATTCGTAATTTTCGGAATCTTTACTCCTACCGTTCCAAATTTATTTTCATAAAAACTGTCAGGGAAAATTTTTGTTATTTCCTCCGGCTTCGCGTTCGTTGTCACGTCCCAATCCTTCGGTCCGACATCCATCAAAAGGTCTCGCACGCACCCGCCCACGACATATGCCTCAAAACCAGCGGCCTCGAGTTTTTGGATGATTTCGATAATGGGTTTTGGGATTTTACTAATCATACTATTAACTTAAAACAAAATAGGTAAAAAATCAAAAAAAACCCTCGCGACGGTTGGGGTTTTTCTTTTCCTAAAATTGTCAAAATAAAAAGGTGTCACTTTTATCCATATGGATATGTTTGACACCCTAAAAAATCTTTCCTTATTTTTTCAAAACCAGCTTCAGAAATTTTTCCGTCGATTGGATCGCTGCCCAGCGCTTGATGTATTTCCAATCCATCTTTTTTTGAATAGCGATGATGGATTCTATGTCTTCCAGCTGGCGGGTTGAGCGGCCCCTTTTATACCAAACTAGCTTAGAGAGAATGAGATCTTCGGGGGAAATAAAGGATATATTTTGTCCCCAGACTCTTTTGATTTTTTTTCGTTTCATTCGCGACCGGGCATAGATATCATCTTCCAACACCCAAAAATCCACTTTCACCCCGTCAGGATGGATGAGATTGAATTCGCTCTTTCGCGATACAGCTCGATTCATTGCCGCTTCGCTGATATATACTCTCTTGTCAATTTTTCTCAAAAACCGAAAAAGCTCTTTTGACTGGAAGAGGGAAACTTCAATGGCAATATCGATATCCGCCGTGAAACGAGGCCGGCCCCAAACCGTGACAGCCACTCCTCCCGTGACCACATAAGGAATCTCAAGTCTTTCTAGCACCTTCGCGACTTTTTTTAGAAGTTCTGTTTGTTCCATAACTTTTGCCTAATACGTTCAATTCTTTCGCGAAATAATAAAAATTATCCAGCATCTCAAGCTTTTTTTCCGCCGGCATTTTGCGAAAAATTCTGTCTTGCACTTCTTGGGCTATTGCTGATTCTTTTGTCACTATATTCATACAAAAAGTCTATCATGCGATTGGCCAAATTCCAAATGTTGATTATTTTCTCACGCGCTTCATCGCCCCCTCAATCAATTTATCGAGAAACTCGGTGAAGTTCATTCCGGCCAGCGCCGCCGCTTCGGGCGCGAGACTCGTCGGAGTCATCCCAGGGATAGTGTTGATGTCAGTGAAATAATATTCATTCGTTTTTTCGCTCCAAAGAAAATCGATGCGGGCAAGATCCCGGCAACCAATTGATTTGAAAGTGGCTACGGCATAACTCTTGAGTTTCTCTTCATCCTCTTTTGGAATTTCCGCCGGGCAGACGTGCTTTGATCCTCCTTCTTCATACTTGGCTTTGTAGTCATAGAATTCGGAAATGAGCGGAATTATTTCTGTGATTGCTAATGCTTTTGGATTCCCATTTCCCATCACCGTCACCGTAAATTCTCTTCCTTTTATATACTGTTCAAGAATCACTTCGTCCCCGTGAGAAAACGCATCCTCGATTCCTTCTTTCAATTCCTCTTTTATTTTCGCGAGCGATATCCCGACCGACGAACCGAGCTCGGATGGTTTCACCATGAGCGGCAGGGATAATTTTTCAATGATTTCGTCCGGATTATATTTTTCTCCTTTCGCGAGCACCAAATCCTTCGCCACCGGCACGCCGGATTTCGCCGCGATAATTTTTGCTTTGGGTTTGTTCATTCCGATCGCATGGGCAAGCACTCCCGAAAAAACATACGGCACCCCGAGCATATCAAGCATCCCCTGCAGCCGCCCGTCTTCGCCATATGGCCCGTGAAGAATCGGAAAAACCAACGCAATTTTTTCTTTCAATTCGCCTTCGGCGTAGTTGAAAAAATTTCGATCAGTATCTTTTATAGACACCAGTTTTTGCGATTCATCAAGACTGATTGCGCCCTCTTTTCCAATTTTGTCTTCATTCATTTTCATGTACGCGCCTGCTTTCTCGCCGATCAACCAATTCCCGCCTTTGGTGATCGCAATCGGAATCACATTATATTTTTCCTTATCAAGATTTTTCATCACTCCGCGAGCCGATGAGAGAGAAACTTCGTGTTCCCCGGAACGCCCGCCGAAAATAACGGCGAGATTTATTCTTTTCATAGTCGTAAGATATTAATATTCTATTTAAATTATGCCCCCGCCATGAGTCGAACATGGATCTAAGGCTTAGTCCCGCCTTCGCTACGCTTCGGACGGGTAAAAGTCCCTCTCGAATTTTTGTGTCCCCGGGAGGAATCGAACCTCCATCTAAAGCTTAGGAGTCTCTTGTTCTATCCATTGAACTACGGGGACTTGTTCTACTTGCCCCGCACTTAACGAAGTTATAGTGTTGGGGTCCATTGAACTACGGGGGCAGATATTATTTGTTTATCAATTTTGTTACCGCGTAAAGATTATCCTCCGGCGCAGATTTTACCCGAAATTTGTGCCCGCATTCTTTACATATATAATAGAGCAAATATTTTCCGCTTTTCACTTCCGCCCGAACCGGCTCCATCATTCCCCTGCAACCGGCCGCGCGGTCGCCCGGATTCACATCCACATGAAGCCCCCAAAGACAAACAGGGCAATGGTCGGTATACCCATTGCCTCTCACTTTCGCTCCGCACTTTTTACAAACGAAGCCCTCGATTTGGCGTTGGAATTTTTTCGATTGCATTTGTGGAGATATGGGGATTCGAACCCCAGACCCCTTCCGTGCCACGGAAGTGCTCTACCAGCTGAGCTATATCCCCAATTTAGTATGTTTCTGCCAGATGCCTGTCCGCCTCTGGCGGAAACTAACAACCCTTATGCTTATTTATAATAATTAGATTAACCCACTCCGTCAATCGTTGATTATTTTGTTTCGTGGTAAAATGTTTTCATGAAAGCTATATTCGTGAAACATTTAGACTCGATGTGGAACAACGCCGAGAGAATTCTCATTTTCCTTTTTTTAGCCACTTTTCCATTCAACCTTCGAAAGGTTTTTTTGACCCCTTATTCCTACCCCAAGGGGGAGTTTAATGAATATATGACTTTGAGCCTGAATTGGTCAGATGTCTTAATTTTGTCTCTTATAATTATTTATATAATAAAATACTTATTTAGTCAATATATGCAGCCAAAAAAAGATCTACTTTATAAATACAACAATTATGATGATTTGTCAATTATAAAAGCTCCAATCCAAAATGTTTCACGATTAATTCGATCCTTCAGTTTTTCAACCTGGAATAAAAAACCTTTTTTGTTTTTGTTTCTGTTCCTTCTTTGGCTGGCTATTTCTATGATATGGGCTTCTTATTGGCCTTTGGCTTTTTATCGCTTATTTATAATACTTTTTATGGTCATTTTTGTGGTTATAATTAGTAATCTCATCAAAAAAAACTATATACAAGCCGAAATTATATATTTGGGTCTGATAGTGGGCGGAATTTTCCAATCCTTAATAGGAATTTCGCAATTTATCTTAAATCGATCTTTAGGTCTTAGAATTCTTGGTGAGAGCATAGTTGGTCCTTGCCTTCCGGGCGCAGCCAAAATCATTGTTTCAGGCGTGAAACATATTCGGGCCTATGGAACATTTCCTCACCCTAACATATTGGCTGGCTTCCTTATTATTCCAATTGTCTTATTGATTTTGATGATTTCGAAACGTTTCAAGCTGAGCAAATCCAATGATAATATAGTTTCACATGAAACAATACTAGCCAGAATTCCGACTTGGTTCGCTATTACCGTCTTGATTATTATTATTGGCTGTTTTTTCATAACTTTCTCGCGCTCTGCATTCCTAAGCCTATTTTTGGTTGGAGCCTCATTTTTATTAATAAACTTAGCGTCACTTAGAAGAAAAATATGGCTTATAATAGCCATCATCATTTTTGTCACTTTGTTTCATGGATTAATTTATGCTTCACGTCATTCCGGTATTTTTTTCTTTTCAACTCAATCGCTAGAAGAGAGAATTCAGTATCAAAATGTTTCACGGGAAACAATTGCTATGCATCCTTTTGCTGGAGTTGGCCTCGGGCAATTTGTTTCTCAAGAAATTGTTTCTCGTCCCTATTGGCCAAGCTGGCAATATCAGCCAGTTCATAACATTTATCTTTTGATAGCTTCCGAGACAGGAATTGTGGGATTGATGTTTTTTCTATTATTCTTATTGACTTATTTGAATAATTATTGTAATATTAATTATTTATTGAAATCATTGACAAGCAATGCTTTTTGTATCTTAATATTATCTTTTCTAACTATATCTTTTTTCGACCATTATTTTTGGGACATCAAGATGGGAATGATAATTTTCTCCGTTCCTTTTATCTTGCAAATTGCTAGCTATCAGAAAAAGCGAAAAGTAGCGGAATAGACTCAATTATTTTTTTTGTAGTCAATGAAAAAAAGCGTAAATATACTTGATACGAAATGCCAAATGCTAAATACAAAATCAAAGTTTGCACAATTTTTCGAAACTGCTATAATGGAATTACAAAATAACCCCGTGGCTACTGGGCCAAAATTCACCCCGCACCAATTCTATAGACACTTTCTGTTTAATCAGCGCCGGAAAACGAAAGTCGCTTCACTCTCCGTTATTGATAAATCAAAGGGGATAACTGGAATTGGTGAGGGGTAAAAACACAACCAAATAGAAACCTTTTTCTTGACCCAGGGCAGAAGCGGGGTATTGTTATGCCTTAAAAAAATTATTATAACAATTAATAAAGACACGAAAATGAAAATCGATCTTAGGAGAGAGGGGACGATGGCCCCCAAAAAAACGGAGACTGGCTTTTCCGTCTCAAGGCCCGAGCCGAAAATGGAACCGGCATCGCAAGCCTCGGAATCATCAGCCAAAAAAGACACGCGAATACCGATGGTTATCGACTGGATAATAGTCGGTATTGTATACTTGCTGGCTTTTCTAACTCCTTTGTTTTTTCTCCCAACAGTGCCAAGCATTCTTGAGCTCAACAAACAAATTTTGATTGTTGGCTTGGGCGGAATTGCTTTTCTTGCCTGGATTGGAAAATTGGCTTGGGAAGGCCGAATACGCGTCAAGAAAAATTTTCTTCTTGTTCCCTTACTTCTTCTTCTTTTGATTTTTTCTTTGAGCACAGCTTTTTCCACGTACCGCGACCAAAGTATGTGGGGAGCTCTTGGAACGGAAAGTCTGTCCCTCGTCACTTTCATTGGACTTATCGCTCTATTTTTGGTAATAACCAACAATTTCAATTCAAGAAACAAGGTCCAGCTCCTTATCTTGACATTGATTGGCTCGTCGGCTCTCGCTAATATTTACGCCCTTTTCCAGATATTCGGGAAATTCATTTTCAAAAATCCGGCCATTGCCCAAAACTCCTTCAACACTGTCGGGTCTATCTACGCTTTTTCAATATATATAGGAGCGGTATTGATTGTCACAGTGGCAATGCTTCTTGAAAAGCAACACATCGTTGTAAAAATCATCTTAATCGCGCTTTCTCTTCTTTTCACTTTCACGCTGATTATGATCAACTTTATCACGGCTCTTGTCATTTTCCTGATTGGCATGGCTGTTCTTTTAGGGCTAGCAATCATAACCAGCGGAAACGAGGAAAAAAACCGGACTTTGGTTTTTCCAATGGTCGTTCTCACTTTGGTGCTTTTGGCCACACTTATCGGAAAAAGCCGCTCTATTGTGAATGTTCAGTTGCCAGTTGAAGTCGGCCTCTCCCAAAGCGCTTCTTTTGATGTAATCAAGGGAACTTGGAAAGAAAAGTTTCTCTTGGGATCCGGACTTTCCTCCTACGACCTTGCTTACCTCAAGAGCAAACCCGCTGAAATCAATTTGACAAATTTTTGGTCAGTGAAATTCAATGAGGGCAGCAGCCGGTTTTTCACCTTGGCTACGACAACCGGATTTCTTGGCGCTCTATCGATCATTTTCCTTATGGGAGCAATCCTGGTTCATGTATTCACCTCGTTCGTTAAAATTTTCGGACGCAGTGAAGAAGGAACCTATACCTTGATCGGAATGGCGTCTGTCTGGATATATCTTTCTATCGCTTTCTTTTTCTATCCTTCCAATATAACATTGGATTTTCTTTGGTGGATATTCACTGCTGCAATAGTCGTGCTGACCTCAATAGTCTTTCGCAAAAAAGAAGAGCTTATCAGCGAAACCTCTTCCCCTCGAGTTTCTCTTGTCCTTTCATTCGTCTTTGTCTTGATTATTGTCGGATTCATTTCTCTTATCTTCCTTGAGGGGCAGAGGTATGTTGCCGCCGCCGCCTACAATAAAGCTCTCGCAAGTGATGTCGCGGGAGGAAAAGTCGAGGATTTAGTCAATAACCTTTCAAAAGTATCTGGCCTCGATCCCTCAAGAGATCTTTATCATCGTAATTTGTCGGTAGCTCTTTTTGCCATGCTCAACCAGAAAGTCGCTGAAAAGGGACTGGCCAATTTGAGTGATGATGACCGAGCCCAGATTTCAAGCCTTTATTTCGCCGCTGAAGATCAAGCAAGAGCCGCTATCAATTTGAATCCTAGAAATCCTGATAATCTAGTTCAGCTGGCCCAGATAAACCAAAATGTTATAGGGTCAAAGGATGGCGCTGACCAGGTTGCCCGCGATTACTATATGGAAGCCTTGAAATATGATCCGAGAAATCCTTCCGTTTATTACCAAATTGGACAAATATATCTGATGATGGCTGATATCGAAACGGCCAAAAACGCAGGACAGCAACAGACTGGAAAAAAGGTTGAGCTTCCAGAAAAGACCAACGAATATATCGCTTCTGCCCGGCAGAACTTCGAAAAGGCAGTTGAGCAAAAAGGAAATTATATTCCGGCTCAGTTTATGATTGCTGTCTGCCTTGACCGACTCGGTGAGATTGACCAGGCGATTGCCAAGCTCGAGGAGAGCAAAAAGATGAACCCCCAGGATCCGGGTATCACTTTTCAACTTGGAGTTTTCTATTATCGAACAGAGAAATATGATCAAGCCCAGACAGAGTTTGAGCAAACAGTAAAGCTGGCTGAAAACTATTCCAATGCCCTTTATTTCCTCGGACTGGTTTATGACAAAAAGAACGAAAAAGACAAAGCGCTTGAGCAGTTCGAAAAGGTTGCCGAACTCAACCCAGACAATGAAGATGTGAAAAAAATTATCTCGAATATCAAGGCTGGGGAAAAAGCTCTTGACGGAATAGAAGAAGCCGGAGCAGCGCAGGAAGCGCAAAACAATCAAAATGCTCCCGCTGTTCAGCGGGAGCAGCAACCTGTTCCGCCTGAAACACCGATTACGCCTCCTGAGGAAACTCCGCCGGCTGACCAGAATCAGCAGCAGAATCCGCCAGCTGACCAGCAGAACCCGCCCCAAAACCCGAATCCGTAGAAAACTGGCTTTCAAAATCCCTCCGATGAATATTGGAGGGATTTTTGTTTGACAAAAAAATAATCCTGCGCTAAATTATAATCAGTCCTGAAGCTGCTTACTTGTGTCCGTGTGAACGGGCATTTTATTATCAAATGAGATATAAGATATAAAATAGAAGAAATAATCCGAAAATATATCTTCTTTCTTATTTCTAATTTCTTATCTAATTATCATGGCTAAGCGAAAAAAAATCACCCAAGACGAAGAGGCACAGTCCGGACGGCTGGGCCAGTTTGGAAGCGCAATCGCCCAAATTTGCGAAGAAAAGGGGATCCCAAAAGAAAAAGTGGTTGAGGCGATTGAATCGGCACTCGCCGCTGCCTATAAAAAAGACTACGGAAAGCGTGGTCAGCATATCCGGGCTGAATTTGATGAAGTAACCGGCGGAGCCAGTTTTTTCCTCGTGAAAGAAGTAGTCGATGAAATAACCCGTGTTTTTGAATCTGAAGAAGACAAGGAAGAAGGAACGGAAAGCAAGAAAGAATCAGTTGCTGCTAAAGATTTCACGGAAAAAGAAAAAAATGATCTTAAAAAAAAGCCCGAGGAAATCGAAGCAATTGCCGGCGCAGAAGAAATGAAGATTCCTCGTTACAACCCGGAGAGAGATTTGACTTTGGAGGAAGCCAGAGAAATAAAGCCCGGCGCTATAGTAGGAGACATAATCGAAACGAAACTGGAAGAAAAGAGCGACTATGGCCGGGTAGCTGCGCAAACCGCGAAGCAGGTTATCATTCAAAAAATTCGAGAGGCAGAAAGAGACGCAATGTATGATGAATATAAGCAAAAAGAAGGAGAGATCGTGAGCGGAGTTGTCCAGCGAATAGAGGGCCGGAATATTTTTGTTGACCTGGGAAAATCAGTCGGCGTCCTTTTCCCTTCCGAACAGGTTGAAGGTGAAAGATACCGCATCGGCCAGCGCCTCAAAGTCTATGTCATGAAAGTTGAGGCTGATCCGAAAGGTCCGGGAATCCTTCTTTCCCGCTCCCATCCGGCTTTGGTTCAAAAGCTTTTTGAGATTGAGGTTCCGGAAATTTTCGCCGGCACGGTTGAAATCCGGGCTATGGCTCGCGAAGCCGGGTCAAGAACAAAAATTGCCGTCGCTTCCAGCGAAGAGGGAATTGACCCTATTGGTTCTTGCGTCGGACAAAAGGGAACTCGCGTCCAAGCTGTTATTGACGAAATGGGCGGAGAAAAAATTGATATTATTGAATGGAACGACGACGTGGCGCGCTTTATCTCGAACGCTCTTTCCCCAGCCAAAGTTTTGGGAGTCAAAGTCATTGAAAGCAAAAAGGAAGCCCGTGTCTCTGTTCCGGCTGACCAGCTTTCTCTCGCCATTGGAAAACAAGGACAAAACGTGCGCTTGGCCGCCAAACTCACTGGCTGGAAAATAGATGTCGTTTCAGGCGAACCCTCTTCTGACGAAGCTACGAAAAGCAAAGATAAAAAAGAAGGAAAAGTTGAAGAAAAAAGTGCGGAGGAAGTTGTAGCGAAAGATAAACCCGCGGAAAAAAAGAAGAAGACTGCCAAGAAGAAAGAAAAGAGTGACAAAGAATCAAAACATGAGAAAGAAGAGGAATCGGAAGACAAAAAAGTAGAAGAAAAATCAGACACTAGCAAGAAGGAATAAAAAATACTAGATACACTATACTAAATACTAACTACTAAACAATGAATATCGAGTTCTACCCCATTGCCGCTTCGCTTATTGCTGTTGCTTTCGCTATCTATTTAAGCTGGAAAGTGAATAGCTTTTCTGAAGGAGAAGGAAAAATGGTCGAGATCGCCAGCGCCATAAAAGAAGGCGCCAAAGCTTTTCTCAACCGCCAATATAAAGCAGTTGCTTATGTTGCGATTGTCGTAGCCTTGGTGCTTTATTTCTTCCTTGGCGCGAGCACTGCTGTTGGATTCTTGATTGGAGCGATCGCTTCGGCTCTGGCCGGATACATCGGAATGAATGTGGCCGTGAGAGCCAATGTCCGGACAGCCCAAGGAGCCAAAAAAAGCCTTGGCAACGCTCTTGATGTCGCTTTCAAGGGAGGAGCCGTTACCGGCCTTCTCGTTATTGGCCTGGGACTTCTTGTTGTCACTGTTTTTTACCTTCTCACCAAAGATGTGCGGGCGCTTATCGGAGTGGGATTTGGAGGAAGCCTCATCAGTGTCTTTGCCCGTCTTGGCGGAGGAATTTTCACCAAAGCCGCTGACGTCGGAGCCGACCTCGTAGGAAAAATTGAAGCCGGAATTCCGGAAGACGATCCCCGCAACCCGGCTGTGATCGCCGACAATGTCGGAGACAATGTCGGAGACTGCGCCGGAATGGCAGCTGACCTTTTCGAAACATATGCTGTCACAGCTATCGCCGCCATGATATTGGGATCGCTCACTTTTTCCAAATTCCCAAACGCCGTTTTATATCCGCTTATGATTGGAGCAGTTTCAATCATCGCTTCGATAATCGGAATTTATTTTGTCCGCCTGGGACGGGGAAAAAATATCATGGGAGCACTCTATAAGGGGCTTATTGCTTCTTCGGTCATCGCTCTTTTCGCTTTTTATCCGCTGACCAAAAATTTGATGACCGGAAATGGATTATATGACTCTACAAGTTTGTATTTTGCCTCGGCAATTGGAATTTTGGTGACTGCCGGAATGGTGATAATAACAGAATACTACACTTCCAAAAAATACCGGCCGGTCAAAGAAATTGCCAAAGCCTCGAAGACCGGGCATGGAACCAATATCATCATGGGCCTTGCGATGAGCATGGAGTCTACCGCCGCACCGGTTGTTCTCATTGTCGCCGGAATTTTGGCGTCATTTTGGCTGGCCGGACTTTACGGCGTAGCAGTCGCTGTTATGAGCATGCTTTCAATGACCGGCATTATTGTCGCTATTGATTCTTTCGGGCCAATCACCGACAACGCCGGAGGGATTGCAGAAATGTCAGGAATGGAGAGTGATGTCCGAAAAGTGACTGACGCGCTCGACGCAGTCGGAAACACTACCAAGGCTGTCACAAAAGGATACGCCATCGCTTCCGCAGGACTGGCCGCCGTTGTTCTTTTTGCCTCCTACGTCCAGGAGCTCTCTGAAAAGGGCGCTCAAAATGTTATTTTCCGGCTTGATGACGTCAATGTTTTGGTCGGACTTCTCATCGGCGGACTCATTCCATATCTTTTCGGGTCAATCTGCATGCGAGCTGTTTCAAAAGCAGCGGGAGCCGTGGTTGAGGAAGTCCGCCGGCAGTTCCGGGAAATAAAAGGGCTTCTCGAGGGAACAGCCAAACCTGATTACGCGACGAGTGTTGATATTGTGACAAAAGCGGCCATAAAAGAAATGGTTATTCCAGCTCTTCTTCCGGTGGCCGCTCCGATTTTGGTCGGATTCCTTTTAGGTCCGGCTGCTCTGGGTGGACTTTTGGTTGGCACAATCATCACTGGAATTTTCGTGGCCATATCGATGACTTCGGGCGGAGGCGCCTGGGACAATGCCAAAAAATATATCGAGGAAGGTCATTTTGGCGGAAAAGGCTCCCTGGCCCACCAAGCGGCTGTTACTGGTGATACGGTTGGCGATCCCTACAAAGACACGGCTGGCCCGGCCATTAATCCAATGATAAAGATAATCAATATTGTGGCACTTCTCATTGCCGGCTTCATCGTTTAATGGTTATTCGCAAGCTTCCTAAATCCCAGCTTGAAATCAAAATTTCTGTTCCGGCCGCGGAACTCGAAAAATTCTTGGATATGGCCGCCGAGGAACTTTCGAAAGACTTGAAAATCGCCGGTTTCCGTCCTGGAAAAGCTCCCCGAAAAATTGTTGAACAGCAAATCGGGCCTGAAAAAGTTTTGGCGCACGCGGCCGAAAAGGCAGTCAAAAAAAGCTACGTTGAATCAATCGAAAAGAACAAAATTGAAGCCATTGGCGAACCGAAAATCACCATCACTAAAATTGCCGCTGGAAATGACCTTGAATACAAAGCGATCGTCGGCATAATGCCTGAGATTCGCTTAGGAGATTATAGAAAACGAGTTAAGGATGTGAAAAAAGAGGAACCGGAAAAAATAAAGCCTGGGGATGTCCAAAAAGAGCTCGAGATTTTGAGAAAAAACCGGGCAAAACTCATCACTGTTTCACGCGGGGCGGAAAAGGATGATCACGTTGAAATTGATTTCAATGTTTTGGTCGATGGAAATGAAATTGAAGGCGGAAAAAGCCAGAACCATCCGCTTACTATTGGCGAAAGCTACTTCATTCCCGGCTTTGAAGAAAATCTCATCGGTATGAAAGAGAAAGACGAAAAAGAATTTGCGCTTGTTTTCCCGAAAGACTATCACAAAAAAGAGTTGGCTGGAAAACCCGCCAAGTTCAAAGTGAATATGAAGCTGGTACAGAAAAAAGAGATGGCGGAAATGAATGATGATTTCGCCAAGAGCCTCGGAAAATTTGAGAATCTCGAAAGTCTCAAGAAAAGCATCCTGGAAGGCATGGAGATGGAACAGAAAAAGAAAAATGAAGAAAAACGGCGCCAGGATATTCTTGAAAAAATCATTTCGGAATGCCAAATAGAGATTCCGGATGTTCTTCTTGAGAGCGAACTTGAAAAGATGATGGCAGAGTTTGAACAGAATATTGCCGGAATGGGAATGAAACTGGATGACTATTTCACGAGTATTAAGAAAACACGGGACGAGGTGAGAAAGGGCTGGAAAGAAACCGCCGAAAAAAGGGTGAAATCGGCTCTGGCTCTTCGGGAAATTGCGCGTCTTGAAAACTTAAGCCCGGAAAGTGCTGAAATCGAGGAGGAAATGAACAAAACTCTCGCTTATTTCAAGGGCCAGGGAGATATGGAAAAAAATGTGGATATGGAAAGGCTGTATAACTATGTAAAAGGAGTTTTACAAAATGAAAAAGTGTTGAAGTTTTTGGAGAACTTGTAACAATAAACATTCAATGTTAGGGAACCCCTCCTAACATTGAATGTTGAAAAATATATGATAAAAAATCAATTATTGATCCCCACCGTCATCGAGAAAACCGCCCATGGAGAGCGGGCGTATGACATATATTCACGCCTTCTCAAGGAGCGGATTATTTTTCTTGGCGGACCGATTGACGACCACGTTGCCAATTCCATCATCGCCCAGCTTCTTTTCCTCTATAATCAAAATTCAAAAGAAGAAATCCGGCTTTATATCAACTCTCCAGGCGGCTCGGTGAGCGCGGCGCTCGCCATCTATGACACGATGCAATACGTGAAGTGCGATGTTTCGACAATCTGCGTCGGGCTGGCGGCTTCAGCGGGAGCCCTTCTTCTCACTGCCGGCGCGAAAGGAAAAAGATTTTGCCTTCCGAACAGCGAAGTGCTTCTTCATCAAGTGATGGGCGGCGCGACCGGCCAGGCCGCCGATGTGGCCATTCACGCCAAGCAAATCATCAAAACCAAAGACCGGATAAACAAAATTCTGGCCAAGCACACCGGGCAATCTCTTCCCAAGATCGAAAAAGACACCGACCGCGACTACTTCATGAGCGCGGAGGAAGCTAGAGATTATGGAGTAGTGGACAAGATAATAAAATAAAAAAAATGAAGATATTATTTACTTTTGGCGTGTGGATAATTGCTGCTATCGTTCTTTTTTTATCGCAAAATCCAAAATCAAGAACAATACGGCTCATGCTCATGATCTTAGGCTCATTTTTTATTCTGTATGGCTTTATTCTCGCGCTCTATTATGCGCTAGAGAGCTTGGCATGGATAACCTAAGCAATTTTCTCGACAGCAAATACCCCCAGCAACATGCCGGGGGTATTTTAAATTTTATTTCACGACTCTCGCTATGAGATTTCTTCTTCCGAAAGCGAAAGCCTGTTTCTTGGTTTCCATATAGATGTCAAAGTGGTTTCCCTTGATCGCTCCGCCACGGTCCTCACAGACATAAGTCCCCATTCCGTCAATTTCAATCTTAGTTCCAAAAGTATATCCCGGAGGGCAGGCAAGCGTCCGGCCTTGTGAAACTTTCCTCCCGCTGGCCGTGATTCCATCTGACTTTCCGCACTCATCAGCCGCCGCTGTGTAAGCGGAAGCGTTGATGGTGAAGTCACCTTTCGGAAGCTTTGAGTAGTCAATGAACTTGATATTTTTTCTCAATCGTTCGAAATACGCAAGCTTCTTAGGGTTCACTTCCGGAATGTAGGCCAAAGCGATAAAGTTATCATTTGCCGAAAATATCTTGTTTTCAATTGTATTTGATTCACTTTTTGATTTTTGCTCTATATTTTGGTCAGAGGCTCCCTGGGCCATGGCCTTCGCGCAAAATTGAGGAGAAGCGAAGACTATCCCGAAAAGAGCCAGCGTCGCCAAAATACGCATGGCAAAATGAGTGAATTGTTAAGTGTTAAATCCCTAGTCCGAGCAGATCCCCCCTCTCGCGAGAAGGGGGAGTGTTATGTCGAATAGATTCGACATAACAAAAAGCCCTTTTCAGGACTTAACGGGCTAGTATAGCATGCCAAACCGGAAAAGTCAAGTGCTCCCAGAACTCATTGTTTCACGCGATTTTGCCTATGTTTCATGCCATTTTAGGCATATTTTTATTCCAATTTATTATTTTTTCTTCAATCCTTTTTATTTCATTTTCTGTTTTGTCGAAACTCTCCCAGTCTCCGCTTGCAAGACAATTTGCTTGAAAGGCAATGAGATATTCCAGTTGTTTCAGAAGTTCGAATTTCGACATAATTTTTGTTTTTCTTAATTTTTTAAAAAATAAAAAACAACTTCGTCAGAAAGTAGTTTTTATTCATTTCGGGTGCCTTCTTTTTATATTGGCACTATGACAGTATAGCGCAGAAAAATATTCTTGTCAATCGTTTTTTGTCTCAAAAAATCTTGAGCGGGTTAGTTCAGGACGTTAGAACTGGATTCAGAGAGAAATCATTTGTTTTTTGATTTCATTGAAGAACCAGCCTTTAGAGAAAATTTGAAAATTTTCTGTATATGGCTTTTCGCAATTCCTCAACGAAAACTATAGAAAACGCAACCGCAACGATAATAAGCCAATCTTTCCCGCTTAAGGGAACTGTCCGCAATACTTTTTGGAAAAACGGATTGTAAACTGCCAGCATTTGGAGCCCAATAACAATACCAGTCGCTCCGACCAAAAACTTGTTGGAAAAAGGATTTATTCTGAAAATCGATTTATCCTCCGAGCGGCAGTTCCAGGCGTTGAACCACTGAAAGACTGCCAGGGTCGTGAGCGAAATCGTCCAGGCTTTGCTTAGATCAGTTTGATATATTCGGCTGAAAAGAAATAGGGTTCCAACAGCCATCGGGATCGACATGGCAAATATCCTCACTGCCATCAATTTATCAACCAGCCATTTTTTGCTGGATTGAAAAGCTCTATTCAGCAGTTTTTCTTCTTTAGGCTCCATAGCCAAAGCCACGTCCAAAAACCCGTCCGTCACGAGATTGAGCCACAGAATTTGAGCGGCAAGCAATGGAAGTGGAAATCCTAAAAACAAAGCTCCGAAAATGGTGAGCAATTCCCCGACACTCGTGGAGAAGAGATACAAGATGACTTTCTTAATATTTTTGTATATATTCCTTCCTTCTTCCACTCCATTCACGATACTTCCGAAATTATCATCCAGAAGAACAATGTCGGAGGCTTCTTTGGCCACTTCCGTGCCGATTTTTCCCATCGCCACGCCGACATCGGAGGACACGAGAGAAAGAGCATCATTCACCCCGTCTCCCGTCATCGCCACCACTTCACCTCTCTTTTTGTAGGCATCGATTATCTTGAGCTTGTGAAAGGGTGTGACTCGGGCAAAAATGCTGACTGACCCCAGTCTCGATGCTATTTGCTTCGGACTTAATTTTTCGAGTTCTCGGCCCAGAATAATTCCGTCCCCTTTTTGATAAATTCCCGCTTCTTCAGCAATGGTCCGGGCAGTTATCTCATTATCGCCAGTTGCCATAGCAAGACTGATGCCTGCATTTTTAACGAGAGTTACAGAATCCGCAATATTTTTTCGAAGTTCGTCCCTAATCCCAAAGAAACCAATAAAATTTAGGTTGTTGATATTTGATTTATTAAGTGTCTTGTCTTCCAGGTGTTTGAAGGAAAACGCCAGCACACGAAGACCTTTTTTGGACATAGTAATAAGAGCCGACTTTAATTTCCTCCTCTGTTCCAAATATAACTTCTCGCTTTTTCCGCTAAGCCAGATTCTGGATGACAGCTTTAGGATGGTTTCTGGAGACCCCACAACGGAAAGGAGTTTTCTTTTCCCGTCTTTATTGAGAACGGCATGATAACGAAGCTCGTAATTGAACGGCATTTCATCGAGTTTTGGCATTTCCGACTCCAAATCATCTTTTTTAAACCCCATCTTTTGGGAAAACACCGAAAGGGCCGCTTCGGTCGGATCGCCAGACACTTTCCAGGTTTTAGCGCCCCCCGCTTGAGCAAGAAGGGAGCCGCTGCAAAAAGCCGCAATCTTTCCAGCCAAGAGCAATTCCTCGTGATTGAGCGGCTCGACTTCTTTTCCTTCGAGATATATTCCTCCTTTCGGGTTGTATCCTTCCCCGCTGGCCTCGAACAATTTAATGTTAGCCCAAACTTCCCGCACCACCAGCTCATTCTTGGTAAGCGTGCCCGTTTTGTCGAGCACCATCGCTTTCATCTGCCCCAAAGCCTCGATCGCCTGCAATTTCTTCACGAGAACTTTCCTTTCGCCCATCCTCCAGACGCCCCGAGCCAGAATGAGCGTCACTACAATCGGCAAGCCCTCGGGAATGACGGAAACAGCAATTGACACTGCCGTTGAAAATATCGTCTCGATGGGATATCCCCGCCATAGGCCGAGAATCGCCAAAATAACAATTGAAATGCCGACAACACCAATGACAAGCCGGGAAAGATAGCGGATGTTGTTTTTGAGCGGCAATTCTTCTTCGACTTTGGAAATTTTTTCAGCGATAAGTCCGATTGATGTGTCTCCGCCAGTTGCCACAATAATCGCCGTTCCCGTCCCAGACACGACATTCGTTCCCTTGAAAATTTTGTTTTTATTGTTTTCTTCCGTTTTATGAACAGGGAGAGATTCCCCCGTGAGTGATGATTCGTCAATTTGCAGAGAGCTTGAACTCAATAGTCTCCCGTCGGCAGGGACCTTTTCGCCTTCCCGCAAAATGACGATGTCGCCGGCGACCACATCTTCATCCGAAATAACCGTTTCTTTTTTGTCTCGCAAGACTGTCGCTTGGGTTTTGGTTATTTTTTTGAGAGCGAGGAGAATGTTTCTCGCTTTTCCCTCTTGGATTACTCCGATAATGGAATTGAAAAGAAGGACGGAGATAATGATAAACCCGTCCACAATTTCACCTGTCGCAAACACAAGTCCGCCTGCCGCCAGAAGGATATAAATAAAAGGGCTCCTGAATTGGCGAAAAAAAATTGCAAACAAGCTGTCTGCTTCAAATTCAGGAAGCTTGTTCGGCCCGTTTCTTCGCAATCTTTTCTTCGCCTCCTTTTGGCTTAGCCCCTTTCGGCTTGATTTCAGCTCTTTGAAAATATGTGACATTGGCAAGTTGGTTTTTTTTGTTTTTAGTTTGAAGTCATCAGTTTTCATTATAACACAATTATTTTGTACGGCACGAAGCATGAATAATTATCGGGGAACAAAAATACTGAAGTAATTTTGGTTTTATCCCAACCCACCCGCTTCAAAAGCAACCCCTGTAAGGGGTTGCTTTTCGCGGAGCGGGTGAGCGGAATCGAACCGCCGTCCCTACCTTGGCAAGGTAATATAATAGCCACTATACGACACCCGCATTTATATAAGCTTTTCTTTCAGTCCGTCTATCCAGCCGAATATACCAAAAACATCAATCACAAATACTTGATACTTGATACTAATTTTTTTGTGCCGGGCCCCAGAATCGAACTGGGCACACAAAGCCCCGAAGGACAAATCTCCGATTTGCCTACGGGGTAAAATTTTCAGCTTGCCCCGCACCAAATTTGCCATCTTTGTGCCAGACCCCAGAATCGAACTGGGTACACAAGGATTTTCAGTCCTCTGCTCTACCAATGAGCTAGCCTGGCAAATTTTGGTGCCGGGGTCTTCTGCTCGGACTTTATCCGCCTCCGGCGGGACTGAGCCTAGCCCGGCAAAAATTATTTTGTTACTCAAATTATCAAAATGTGGGCACAAGAGCTTTTCCGCCTTTGGCGGAGACTCACCTAGTCATCCAACTGGGCGTCAGGTCGAAGACCTGACGAACCCTCGATATTTCATGTATTGGGCGCGAGAGGACTCGAACCTCTGACCCTCTGTTTGTAAGACAGATGCTCTAACCAACTGAGCTACGCGCCCAGAAATGGGCAGATAAACTGAGATACATAGCTATCCGAGTGCCGTGGGGGAGACTCGCCCCGCAACTATGCCTTCGGCAAGTGCGGGGTAAAAACTCCCTCCCACTTTTTCTGGTGCAGGCGAGAGGATTTGAACCTCCACGAGCTAGTGCTCACAAGCCCCTCAAGCTTGCGCCTGTCCCGCACCAATTCTTTTGTGGGGATAGAGAGACTCGAACTCTCACGCTCTGACGAGCCACGCCCCTCAAGCGTGTGTGTATGCCAATTCCACCATATCCCCATTAAAATAAATCAAAAGAATTGGTGCTGGGATGAATCTACCAGGTTCCACCACGCCTGCATGTTTATGGCAACAGCTGGCCTGCCTGCCCCGTTTATTTCGCGTAGCGAAATTTTGCGGGGTCTACCAGTTCCGGCACCACGGCAAGAAATTTTTTATAATAATCTATTCGCTTTTTTGCTCCACTTTTTCAGTTTTTTCTTGTTTTTCTGGATTTGATTGAAGCTCGGCACTTTCTTCAGGTGCCGCTTCAACTTTCCCTTCCTCTTCTTCTGCCACAAATTTATCCAACTCTTTCATCTTAAGCTTCGAGAGTTTGAAGTCTTTGCGCCGGAGATAATATAGCTTTGATTGCCTTGTTTTGGCACGTTTCGCGACTTCAATTTTTTCCACCAGCGGTGAAAAAACCGGCACAGTGATCTCCACTCCCACCCCAAAAGAAACTTTCCTCACCGTGATCATTGGAGAAGAACTTTGCTTTCCTTTTATGGAGATTACGATTCCTTCAAACACCTGGGTTCTCTCTTTTTCTCCCTCCTTTACTTTTCTGTGCACTTTCACGATATCTCCGGACCGGAGTTCCGGCATTTTTCTTGAAGATCGCACTTTTTGGTTGTATTCCATCACCTTCTTCATAGTAGTAGATTAAACCCCGCACCACAATATCAACATTATACATTATAATTGTACAACTGATTTGAGATTTATAAAAATGTTGTGGTACGGGGTAAATAAAAAAACCGCTTCTTACAAGCCAGTATATCATATAATTATTTTCCTCCGCCGTCAACCCCGCTCAGCTGCTCTTTCATTTCTTTTGGAGAAGGAGAAACAAATCTCATTTTTTTTCCTTCCCGGTCAGAAAATTCTATTTCATTCGCGTGAAGAAACATTCTCGGATATTCTTGGCGCTTGTATTTTTTGAAAGAATATTTTTTGTCTCCCACGACCGGATGGCCGATGGAGTGAAGATGGACTCGGATTTGATGTGTCCGGCCAGTTTTTGGAAAAACTTCAAGAAGGGAATAATCCTTGTCTTCTTCCAAAACTTTATAATATGTCAGGGAATATCTTTCCTTCCTCACATTTATTTTCCCCCTGACAAGGGACTGACGCCGAAAATCCCTTTTCGACCGGCCCATTTCGCCTTCGATCTTTCCTTCCTTATTTTTTAATTTTCCATGGACCAGCGCCAGATATTTTTTTTCGACTTTATGGTTCTTGAAAAGATTTTTGAGATATTTAAAAGATTTTTGATGGCGCGCGACAACCATCACGCCCGAAGTTTCTTTGTCGAGGCGGTGGACAATCCCAGGACGATTTACTCTATCGTCTCCGACATTTTTTATTTCCGGAAATTTCTCAACCAAAAAATCAACCAGAGTTTTTTCACCTGCCCTGTTAAATTGCGCCCCTTGCGCACCCCGACCTTGCGTCGGGGATTTAACAGGATAAATTCCCACTCCGGAATGGATAACTAGTCCAGCTGGTTTGTCGATGACAATAAAATTTTGGCCTTGAAAAATTATTTTCATTGTGGGCAGGGAGGGAGTCGCCCCGAAGTATAACGCTACGCGTTAACTACGGGGTAAAAACCCTCATTCCTTACGGCGCTAGCTCCTTAGTTTACCCCGCACTTGCCGCGGAGCGCATAGCGCGGGGGCTGGTGTGCCCCGCACCATTTTTTGATTTAATTATTTGGGTGAGAGAGGAGTCGAACCTCCACGGGTTTCCCCACATGGTCCTAAGCCATGCGCGTATGCCAGTTCCGCCACTCACCCAAAATGGTGCGGGGTAAATCTGCCATCAATAGAGCGCTTATTATAATAACTCCCGCTTCTTTTATAATCAAGCCCGATAGTAGAAATTTGACCCGACTTCGTCGGCATCGGCCAAAGGCCAGTCAAATTTTCACTACCGGGCAAGCTTCAAAAAGCGCAAAGCAGAAAGCCTCGCGCAAAGAGAATATAAAGTAATTTAGACATTCTATCGCTAAAAGTTTGATCCGCCCTTTAGCATGTTTTCAACAGCTTGGATAATAACATAACCTGCCAAACCTACAACCACGCCAATGATAGCATAGTTCATGGCCTTTTTAGCGGTTTCCGCCCTTTCTTTGTCACCGCCTGAAGTAAGATACATTATTCCGCTAATAATAAAGGCGATTATTGCCAAAAAGCCAAATATCATAAGAAGCCATTTCATGAAATTCTCAACCACCGTTTTCAGATCGCTGCCTTGGGGAAGGCCGGTATCGGAAGGAATGACCACGCCTTCGGCAAAGATGATGCTTGGAAGAACAATGATTGCCAAAGAAACCGAAAGCGGCGCCACTGACAATATTTTTTTTGTTTTTTTCATTTTTTCTTGAAAGATATTTAGGATTGCTCCTATTATAACTTTTCCCGGCCGAGAGAGCAATAGGGAAAAGGCGAATCTTCCTAAGCAAAAGCGACTTCACCTGAAGCGAAGCCGCCTAAAAAACTTTTCGAAAAGATTTTTTTGCACCAGCTAGAACGTCGTTGATGACCCTTGCAACATGGCCTCAACCGCTACCAGGACTACATAACCAACCAGCCCCACGATAACGCCCGTGATTGAATAATACATGGCTTTTTTGGCAGTTTTTTGCCGGTCTTCATCGCCAGCTGAAATAAGAAACATAATTCCGCTTATCACAAAACCGATGACAGCCACAAATCCCAAAATTCCCAAAAGCCAGTTCATGACATTCTTAATGATGTTGAAAACTGATCCAGTGGGTAAATTCGTGCTTCCCGGCTTTGTCCATTGAGCCAGCGCAACCAGTGGAAAGAGAAAAGCCACTGCCCAAATTTTTCTTCCGATGGATTGTATTTTCTTTTTCATTTATTCACCTCCTTTACTACTGAAGATTTTATATTTATATTATCCGTCTTTCGAATAATCATCCCCCAACCAAAGTCTTGACTTGGTTGAGAACGATTATGGCGCTCAAAACAATTGTCACTCCGACTATGGAATAAATCACGGTCTTTTTTCCCAGTTCATACCTTTCCTTATCTCCGGCAGCGGTGAACATCCAAATGGCGCCAATCACTATGCTTATTATAGCAAGAGATCCCACGATTGACAAAAGAAGTTTCACAACGTTGAGGGCAATTTGGGCAAGAGTGGCTCCGCTAGTAGACGTTGCCCCTCCTCCAAGGGCATTTTGGATTTCAGAGGTGAAGGAGGAAGAAGCCACCACGATGGCAAAACCGGCCAGGGCGTAGATGAGCGTGTTTTTGGCTTTTTCCATCCTTTCCTTGTCTCCGGCCGATACCATATACATAATCCCGCCGAGAATGATAAAGATGAGGGCAATTGATCCGGCGATTTTCTTGAGGTACGACATGATGTTCGTGAGAACGGTCGAGAGATCGCTGGCATTCAGCGGATTTCCAAAACTCACGTTAGCCGCCAAAGCCGACCCGGCTTGGAGAAAAAATATTGCCAAGAGAATGGCGAGGGGAAGTATGATTTTTTTCATTTTTTTTGGACTAGATTAAATATTTATTAGTAGGGCTCTACGGACTCGTAATATGGATGCACCTTATCAAGACAAGACGGGGAGACGGATACAATAATCCCATATTCAATAGCGTCATAGTTGATTGACCCTTTTTCTCCGCCGGGAAGATTTATTTCGGCATATCTGTATTTTCCATCCCGAAACTCGATTTTTTGATTCAAACTGTCTTCATTGAAATCAATATCGGGAAACAAAACCGTGTTAAGATTAGGAAGAATTGTATCTTCCCAAACCTTCATTGTATCCAAAACATCATAAGTGAACCCCCTGTAAATTTTCTTCATATTATATTCCAGAAACACGCCAAGTTCCTTTTCTTCGCCTGGCCCCGGACAATAGAATATCTGATAGCCATTACTCAAATATTCCTGAAGTTTGGGGTCTATTTCGACGCCAAGCGATTTTTCAAAATCAGAGAGAGGAATTGGAATCCCTTTTTGATCTTCAAAATTGATCCTTCTTGATCCTTCTTTTTTTGTTTTGTCGGAAATCTTTTCCTGGGTGATATTTTCAAATATTTTTTGAGTCAATTCGACATTCTTCTGATTCATTGAAGATTCTGTTTCGGAGGGAAGAGAAACTGGAGTGGAGCTGGATTGCTTTTCGGGCTGTTCTTGCGAAATATTTTTTTCCTTTTGAGGCAAGATAAAAAGCATGGCCGCTGAAATGAAAATGATCACAACGATTACGGTAGCGATAAAAATTTTTTTGAGAGACATGAGCTTATTCTACGTTAACACTATTTGTTCTTGCAAACCACGTCTGCAATATGGATTATTCTGAGCGGGGTACCTTCTCTTTTTGCTCTTTTAATATTGTAGTTTAGGCCATCACGATTAACTCCGATATATCCATTTGGAGGTGCGCTGGATGTCGCACCGTTGTATAAAACAAGGAATGTATGCTTGCTCGTCTGCATTACGTCGCCTGGTTTAATGGAGTCTTCATTTCCATCCCAAGGTTCCCACTTCAGATTGCCTATACCTGGCAACCCAGAGAGCGTATAGGCCGCATTTGTCGTTGACCAACAATGCACGTCACCGCCGTATTTTAATCCGACCTGTGTGTCCATATAAGTTTTGATTACTTTTTGTGCCGCCGCCGCAGCGTCAGCGCAATCCCAGCTTGTCTTTTTCACGCAACAAACCTCGCCCGAATTTTCGCATTTATATTGCCCCCACGGCTGCTCCTCTTCCTCACATTTTGATTGCCCTTCCATCGAAGTATTCCAGATTCGGCAGATGCCGCCCATGTCCGCGCATTTTCTCTCTGCTGGAGATGGAGTCGGGGGCTGAACTGGAGGTTCAACTTGTGTCGTATCACATTCAAATTCCCACCAATTGTTGAGCTGTTTGTATCCCAGAGTTCTCATGATGCCAGTTATGATGACCCAGCAGATGAGAAAAAGAAGAAAACCTTTAAGGCAATAGTTGAGGGCAGTTTTCACCTGTTCGAGAATTTTTTTGCTTCCCGCCGAGACCATCATCAGCGCACCGTTCAGAGTGACAAAAAACATCGTGGCGACAAAAAGCAGACCCATGAGATATTTAAAGATGTTCTGAAGCCCCACCAGAATGTGGCAGAGGGTGCATTTATTGTTGCAGGGAACCAAACCGCCGGTGCTGTCGTCATCGGCGTGAACGATTGCACCCGGCAAAAAAATTATTATTGTCAAAAGAACAATCGCGAAAACAATAACGGATTTGAAATGTGATTTTTGTTTCATCTTTTCTTTTTGTTTCACGCGAAACCCCGAATCTATTCTGTTCTTTCTTTATTCACCAGATCCGGAACTAGTTTCGCAATCGAATGTTGACCACCCGGTTCTATTGTATCCCATAGCCGAGAGAATCGAGCTGACAATCATCCAGGAAGCCAGATAGAGCACGAATCCGATCAAAGCATACATCAGCGCCTTTTTTGCCCATTCCATCAAATTCTTGCTCCCGCCGGAAACCATATAGGCGATTCCGGCAATAATTATGAAAAGAGTTGCGACGATAACCAGAAGAGTACCGAGATAACCGAAAATTCTCTTGATGCCTAAAATAATATCGCAAAGATTGCAATTGTCGGTGCAGGGGACAAGAGCTCCGCTCGCATCATCCGCAAAAGCAATTTTGCTCAGGACAAACAAAACGGCCAATGAAAAAAAAGAAGTTATAAATAGAAAAATAAATTTGGTTTTCATGTGTTTCTATCTTTTTATCAGCAAATTGACGCTGTTTTGGGCCTGGCGGATGACATCCTCCGACTTTTCATTGCGAAGCACGATATCATCAATCATTTCGTCAAATATTTTTTCCACCGCCAGATTGTCCGGTTCCGGCCAAGAACGAGCGATGAGATTTCCCTGGGCAAAAGGCGAGAGAAGCAAATCATCTTTTTGCTTTTCAATGAGATCCCGCCGCGCCGCCGGCTTTCTCTGCTTTTCAGCATACTCGGCCGCCGGGTTATAGTCAGCTGATTCACTGGACACCGCTCCGAGAAACGGCGCAATCTCATCGGAGCCCATCGTGAGGTAAGCCAGAAATCTCCAGGCTTCGGCAATTCTTTGTTCATTTGTCGCCGCAGCCGGTTTTCCGTCTTCCGTGGTCATGATTTTGCTTTTTGAAACAGCCATCCCCCAGTAGTTGGCAAAATCAACATTGATGCCCCTTCCGCTTTCATCTTTGTTTTGAGGAACCGGAGCAACGCCAAAGTTGAGCTTGGGCGCTTTGTCCTCGATGCGGGGTATGAGCCAGGAATAATTGATGGTCATGGCCGCGCTTCCTTCTATAAAAGCATCAATCGAATTGTGCATTTGAGCGTTCCAGGCATATTGGCTCGAATTGAGATTCGAAAATTTAGTGTAGTATTCAAGCGCCATTTGGGCAGGAGATTTTTCATTTCCGGAAAAAGAAGTGGGAAATTCGGCGAATAGGGCTGTTTGCCTCGCGGAATCATACATTTCCGCGCCCGCCTGCATCATTAGAAGCGTCAAAATATCCGTAGCCCGGTTAATTTTCCCGCCTCCTGGATTTTCCGGCCGGTCGCTTGAGGCGCCCATAGCCGCCCCGGAAAGAGTGATATTTCCGAATGAATCAACCTTGGTAATTTTTTGAACGGCGCTGTCAAATTCCTCCCAGGTTTTTGGGGGACGCGAAATTCCCGCTTGGTTGAGAAGATCTTTGTTATAATAGAGAGCCAGAGAATCAACCGAAAGAGGAAGGGCATATACTTTGGAATCTTTCACCAGATCTTTCTGGACAACATCTGGAAAATTATCCTCGATACTTCTCAATGTGATAAAAGCGGCAGCTTTTCCGCTGCTGGACATCAGTTCCGACGGTGCCGACTCCAGCTTGTCGAGATGCTTTGTGCGCCAAGTGTGGTGGATAAGAAAAATATCCGGTCCTTTTCCTGTTGCTAAAGCATCTCTAAGGTCATTTTCATAGGAATCAACCGACATCTTCTTGTAGGTAATTGTTCCAACCTTACTGTTTCTTTTTTTATACTCTTGAATCACCTTTGTAAAGACATCCGAATCATCAAAAAGCCCCCAAATTTCAAGATCAACTTTGTAATTGGGCACCTGATTTCCACAACCGGAAAGAAAAAGAGAGAAAATAACAATAAAAGCGAGGAAAATAGAAAGATGTTTTTTCACCCCGTTAGAAGTTGCCATTTTTTTGTTTCCCCGTAAAGAAATATTCAAAAAAATTTCTAACGGGGTGAATTTTATTTTTTGTTATCTGATATTCTAATTCTACATCATTTATGCAAAATCAACAAACAAAAAACCGCCCCTGACATGGCGTCGGGACGGAATGTTTTTCTGGGAAACTTACAGCACGGTCGTCGCCGCAATCTTATCATCAGCGTTGAAGCGCATAACCCTGACTCCTTGTGTGGCCCGGCCGAGAGCAGGAACGCTATCAAGCGGCACGCGGATAATCTGGCCTTTGGCGCTCGAGCAAATGAGATCCGCCTCCAGTTCGTCAATATTC
Source organism: Candidatus Moranbacteria bacterium RIFOXYB1_FULL_43_19 (assembly GCA_001784875.1). Classification (GTDB taxonomy): domain Bacteria; phylum Patescibacteriota; class Minisyncoccia; order Moranbacterales; family UBA11712; genus UBA11712. The sequence goes on along the minus strand of MFSH01000016.1, from coordinate 24,125 downwards.
ACAATGTGAGCCGAGACCAGTTTCCCCGTTTTCGGTGTAATCCTGGCAGTTTTTATGCCGCTGCCGCCACGCTTTTGGATTTTATATCCCTTGAGGTCCGACCTCTTCCCGAATCCGTTTTGGGTAAAAACCAGAAGTTGATTACCTTTCTGGCCTTTGAGGACAATGTCCATTCCTACCACTTCGTCATCCTTCTTCAGCCTGATGCCACGCACTCCAGCCGCTCCGCGCCCCATGGGACGGACATCGGTTTCTTTGAAATGGATGGCTTGCCCGCCGGATGTCGTCACGATAACCTCATCCCTTCCGGTCGTGGGTGAAATCCAGCGAAGTTCATCGCCCTTGGGAAGATTGATGGCGATTAGGCCGCTTCGGCGCACTTTTTCAAAATCGGAGATAGCTGACTTTTTGACGGTTCCAGACTTAGTCGCCATAAAAAGATATTTGGCCTCGCTATCTTTCCCAGTTGAAATAATCGCCGTTATCTTTTCACCGGGTGCAACCTGAAGAAAATTCACAATAGCCTGCCCCTTGGCTGTCCTTGAAGAAACCGGAATTTCATAGGCCTTTGATTGAAAAACTTTTCCGCTATTGGTGAAGAAAAACAAATCATCATGCGTCATTGCTGAGACGACTTTATCAATTGTGTCGCCTTCTTTTGTTGTTGCGCCTATCACGCCCTTTCCGCCTCTTTTCTGAACGCGATAAAGTGAGGGCGGCATTCTTTTGATATAGTCATCTTCCGTTAGAACAATGATTGTTTCCTCGTTGGGAATGAGATCTTCCTGTTTAAATTCTCCCACGGCCGATTTTACAATGCGTGTTTTCCGTTCATCGCCAAATTTTTCCTTGATCTCCTGGAGCTCTTTTTTTATGACTCCCAAAATTTTCTTTGGGCTCTTGAGAAGGTCTTCCAGCTCCGCGATCAGCTTCTTTTTCTCCTTGAGCTCGTCTTCGATTTTCTTTCTCTCGAGTCCCGCAAGCGTCTGAAGGCGCATTTCCAAAATAGCAGTTGATTGCTTGTCGGATAATTTGAATTTCTTCTTGAGATTTTCATGCGCAATCTCTTTTGTTGCTGATTTTTTGATGGTGTTGATGATTGCGTCGATGCGGTCGAGCGCTTTTTTGAGCCCTTCCAGGATATGGGCCCGATCCTTTGCTTTTTCAAGGTCAAATTTCGTCCGGCGGGTAACAACAACCTTCCGGTGATCGATAAAATGCTCGAGAGCCGCCTTGAGATTCAGGATTTTGGGCTCAATCCCGTCAACAAGCGCCAGCATATTCACGTGAAACGATTTTTGAAGGTCGGTGAGGGTATATAGTTTGTTGAGAATTTTCTTGGGGAAGGCTTCTTTTTTAAGTTCAATCACGATCCGCACCCCGTCTTTGTCCGACTCATCCCGGATATCTCGGATGCCTTCCAGTTTTCCGGCCTTCACAAGCTCCGCGATCTTGGCAATGGTTGCCGATTTATTCGAGGCATAGGTCATTTCGGTCACTATGATTTGAAACTGACCGTTTTTTGTCTCAACAATTTCCGCTTCGGCTCGCGTCACTATGCTTCCCCGGCCAGTGAGATAAGCCTGGTTGATGTCTGACTGGTTATATATCGTCCCGCCAGTCGGAAAGTCAGGGCCTTTCACAAATTTCACGAGCTCTTTTACTTCGCAATCCGGATTTTCAATGATATGCGCGATGCCGTCAACCAACTCGCCAAGATTATGGGGAGGAATATTAGTCGCCATCCCGACGGCAATTCCCATTGTGCCGTTGAGCAGAAGTTGGGGCGCCTTGGCTGGGAGAACAGACGGTTCTTTCCGAGACGAGTCATAATTCGGAATGAAATCAACTGTGTCTTTTTCTATATCGGCCATCATTTCTTCGGCAAGAGGCATGAGTTTGGCCTCCGTGTATCGCATCGCCGCCGCGTTGTCGCCGTCCATTGAGCCGAAATTTCCCTGTCCGTCCACCAGGGGATAGCGCATTGAAAAATCCTGGGCGAGGCGCACCATCGAGTCATACACAGCCGTGTCTCCATGCGGATGGTATTTTCCGAGCACTTCCCCGACAACTGTGGCTGATTTTCTGTATTTCGCCGAGTGAGTGAGGCCGAGTTCGCGCATGGCGAAAAGGATCCGGCGATGGACCGGCTTCATTCCGTCCCGAACGTCCGGAAGAGCCCGCGACACAATGACGCTCATTGCGTAAGCGAGATATGATTCCTTCATTTCGGACGTGATTTCCCGAGGTTTTATGTAACCTATCTCCATATAAACTTTTTATGCTTAGTCATTAGCAACAAGGCTGTGAGCAGTGAGACTAGTTGCGAGTCATGGGTCATTAGTTTTTCCAAAGACCCAAGACCAATAACCTGTCCCACCGCCAATGACCACTGTAACCAAAGACAAAAATTATGGTAACTGCGGTATCTCCGGCTGACTATTCTGATTTTCATTTGTGTCTTGACTCTGGTTTTCGGAACCATTGTTCTGCGGACTTTCGGCCGACAAGTCATCAGGGTCGGTGTTTTGCGGCAGGCTTTCAATCATATCCTGAATTGACTGCCTGTCATTCCCTATATTTTTTTTGAGATCTTCCAGCTGGTTTGTAACCGGAGAAGTTGCCGGCTCCGGACTTTCATTTTTGTTCATTTCTGAAAAAGATAACAGCCAAATCACCAAAACAACAGCAAAAGCAACTCCCGTCGCAATCACGGCGATCCTTTCTCTTTCTCGAACGGATTTCGCTCTCAACTTGTCAATGTAATTGTTTATATTCACGTAGCCAGGAACATGTAACACGTAACAATTTTCATGTTGCATGTTATGTGTTATGTGTTATGTGTTATGTGCTTCATGCATTGACCGCTTCCATTAAAAACACTTGGATTTTTTCGCTTTCCAAGTCTTTTTTCTTGAGAATAAGCTTGGGCGTCTTTTCCCGCGGACAGATCCCGATTTCTTTGCAGAATTTTTTCTCGTCTTCGAGTTTCAATTTGTTTCCCGGGGTTTTGTAGTGCATTGGAAGCACTATTTTCGGCTCGATCTGATCAACCACCGCTTTAGCCTCTTTCGCCATAAGTGAATATGGCCCGCCGACTGGAACCGCCAGAATATCGACCCCGTTTATTTCTTCAAGCTGTTTTTTGTCAAGCGATGTTGCAAGATCCCCGAGATGGCAAAACCGGATTCCTTCACTTTCAAAAACAAAAATGGTGTTGAGACCCCGTTCAGCGCCTTCTTCTTTGTCATGAAAAGAATTCACACCCTTTATCGAGACGCCTTTTATCGAATATTCACCCGGCAAATCCAAGACCGCGGCCTCGCCCCGGAGAGCCTCCGCGTTGTTATGGCCAGGATGATCATGGCTAACCGTGACAACATCTGCCCGTCCTTGTGGCGGCCGCATGCCAATTTCCTTGTTATACGGATCGGTGAAAATCACCACGTCCTCACCCGATCCACGACCTTCAGGTTTGGTCGAGATCTTGAAACACGAGTGTCCGTACCATTGAATGGTCATATTTTATATAAAAAATAAAGCAAAATTAATCACCCTCACGGGTGATCACTTTTTCAGTGATATTGGAATAATAGCATATAATAACTCGCTTATCAACCCCAGTCCTTGCCAAGTTTCAGCATATATTATATACTCACAAAGCGCTAATTATTAACCTAACCATTAACCAAATGGCAAACGACATTCTCGACACTCTGGCTCAAGAGGTCGACAAAATTTCTGACGAAAAGAAAGAATCTGCAGCAGAAAAAAAAGAGGAAATTCCAGAAAAAATAGAGGAAGATTACGCCAGAGGCGGATCCGCCTTGGGCGGAGAACCAATCAGTCAGACTTCTGTGATGGCTGATTTTTTGAACCAGCAAAAAATATCTTTCCCAAAAGAGGGCGATGTGATTGAGGGAGAAGTGATTGCTCTCGACTCAAACTCCATCTATCTGGATCTTGGCATCTTCGGAACCGGGATTGTGATGGGCCGTGAAATCAAAGACGGCCTCGGAGCGACCGACAAGATCAAAATCGGCGACAAGGTTTCCGCCACTGTCACCGATCTTGAAAATGAAGACGGCTACATTGAGCTTTCCATTCGCGAAGCCTCCATCGAGCGCGCCTGGCAGGATCTCGAGGAAAAACAGATGAACGGAGAAGTTTTTGAAACCAAAATTCTCGATGCGAACAAAGGCGGTCTCATCGTGGAAGTGAATGGCATCAATGGATTTCTTCCTGTGTCCCAGCTTACCAACGAACACTACCCTCGCGTTGAAGAAGGAGAGAAAAGCAAAATTCTCGAAAAGCTTCGCTCTTTCATCGGAACGGAAATGAAGGTAAAAGTGCTCGACACGGACCGCGAGGGTGAAAAGCTCATCGTCAGTGAAAAAGCGGCCTATTCCGACGAGGAGAAAAAAGCTATTTCCGAACTCAAAGTGGGAGATGTCATCGAGGGAGAAGTCAGCGGGGTCGTCGACTTCGGGGCCTTCGTGAAATTCCTCCCGCCAAGCAAACTTGATTCAATCCGCGAAGAAGACCGGCTTGAAGGATTGGTTCATATCTCTGAATTGGCTTGGCAACTCATCGACAATCCCCGCGAAGTGGTGAAAACCGGCGACCGGATAAAGTGCCAAATTATCGGCATTGACGATACCCGTGTTTCGCTTTCCATAAAGGCTCTTCAAAAAGATCCTTGGTCTTCGGTTGAGAAAAAATACAAGGTCGGTGAAACCTATGATGGGCAAGTGAGAAAAATAAATCATTTCGGAGCTTTCGTGTATCTTGACGATGACATCCATGGCTTGGCCCATGTTTCGGAACTTCTCGAGCAAAATCCCGGAAAAAATATCGAAGAAATTCTTGAGATCGGAAAATCATACAAGTGGAAAATACTTTCCATCGAGCCCAAAGAACACCGGATGGGACTGGGGCTGGTGAAATAAGAAATAAGATAGAAGACAGAGGAAATGTTTTTTTCAATTCTCTTATTTCTTATTTTCTAATCTCTTATATAACTTCTATGGTTTCAAAAATATTCATCATCACCGGAACATCCGGAGCGGGAAAAGATTCGGTTATTGAGAAAATAAAAGATAAAAATCTTGAATTTGAGTGGGTGAAAACGACCGTAAGCCGCCCGATGAGGGAAGGAGAATCGCAAGGCAATCCGTATTATTTCGTCACCCCTGAAGAATTTCAAAATAAAATCAATCGAGGAGAGATGATCGAGCACGCCTTGGTTTATGGAAAATATTATGGCGGGGAAAAAGAAGAGATAGAAAGATGTCTGGCAACCAAAAAACCGGTCATCTGGAAAGTTGATATTCAAGGAGTCCCGACTATAAAAAAACATTATCCGGATGCAGTTTGTATTTTCATTTCCGCACCGAGTTTTGAAGCACTTGAAAAAAGAATCCGCGGACGGGCAAAAGACGATGAGGAAACGATCCGAAAGAGAATGAAAGCTGCAAAGGAAGAAATGAAAGACGCCAATATCAACCCTCTCTACGACCACGTTGTTGTCAATGAGGAGGATCGACTCGCTGAAACTGCAGGAAAAGTGACTAAAATTATCCAAGAATCTTTCAAAGAACCGCGAAATACCGGGTGCGCTTAAGCTGAATCACAAAGATTTGATCCTTACATAATATGAACCTCGTAAAAAAAATCCAGGAAAATATTTTCCGCTATCAATTATTTCCGCGCGGGGCGAAAATCGTGGTCGGCGTTTCCGGCGGGCCGGATTCAGTTTGCCTTTTGGACGCGCTCAATAAGTTAAGAGAAAAATACAACATTGAAATCATCATCGCGCACGTGAACTACGGACTTCGCGGGAAAGATTCGGGAAAAGATGAACAATTTGTCCGAAAAATAGCCAAAAAATATTCACTGAAAGTCGAAATAGAAAAAATACCAAATACTAAATACAAGATACTAGATACAAAATCCGAAGAACATCTCCGTAATATACGCTATGATTTCTTTGAAAAAATCCGAAGAAAACACAAGGCCAACACCATCGCTGTCGGACATAATCTCAATGACCAGGCCGAAACGGTTTTGATGCGGATCCTTCGGGGAACAGGCCTTCGCGGGCTGGGCGCAATCAAGTTTTCTACTCTAAGCGGTCCGACCGCGCAGCCAAAAAGGAATGCGGACGAACCGCCAATTATCCGGCCGCTGCTTAACATTCCCCGAAAAGAGATTTTAGCCTATTTGCGTAAGAATAAGTTGCCTTTCCGGACTGACAAAACCAACCTCGGGACAGATTTCACGCGAAACAAAATCAGGAATAAACTCCTTCCATATATTGTAAAAGAATATAACCCCAATATCGAAGAAGTTTTATATAAACTTTCCCAGGCAGCCGCCTACGACCATGATTTTATCGGAAAATACTCCGCCGAATGGCTGAAGGCAAATAAATCGATGCTTGTTTCGGAACTTGAAAAATTGCATCCGGCTCTCCAACGAGAAGCTATCCGCCTGGCAATTGAAAAATATAATCCGAGTTTGCGCGAGATCGAATCAGCGCATATTGAGGAAGTTCTGAAAATCGTGAAAAGCGGGAAAGGCAAAAGGCAAATTTTGAAATTCAAAAAATTGAAAATTCAGAGAAAAGGTGATAAATTGGTCATAGGTAACATTGGTCATTAGCTGTGAGACTGGTCAATGGTCAATGGTGATTGGAAAAATCCAATGACCCAGGACCAAAAGCCTAACCCACTGCCCACAGCCTTGTTACCAAAGACCTAACTAAAAATATGCGAAATTTAATAAAAAACATAATAATCATCCTTCTCGTCTTTTTCGTCATCTCTGGAATTGTGATGGTCTACAACACGCCTGTTCAGAAAGTGAACAACGTCACGCTTAACGAATTGGCTAATCAGATCAACGACCAAAAAGTGAAGGATATCCAGGTCGAAGGGGAAAAGCTCAACATCACGCTCACCGATGACACCAAGGAGATTTCGCGCAAAGAAGCCGAATCCTCTCTTTCCGAATCGCTCAAGAACTATGGTGTTGACCCTGAAAAGTTGCGCTCCGTAAGTGTTGATATCAAAGACACAGCCACAGCCTCTTTTTGGGTAAACACGATCATTCCCTTCCTGCTCCCTTTTATAATCATCGGCGTATTCCTCTGGTTTATGATGCGCTCGGCCCAACGCGGAAACAATCAGGCTATGTCTTTTGGCATGTCCCGGGCCCGCCTTATTCCGCCCAAGGGAAACGGCAAGAAAAAAATCACTTTCGCCGATGTGGCCGGAGCGGAGGAAGCCAAAGAAGAGCTCAGGGAAATTGTTGAATTTTTGAAACATCCAAAGAAATTTCTGGACCTTGGGGCGCGGATCCCGAAAGGAGTTCTTCTTC
>MFSH01000016.1:0-16720 GCA_001784875.1 Candidatus Moranbacteria bacterium RIFOXYB1_FULL_43_19 | reverse complement strand
ATGTTTGTCGGCGTAGGAGCCAGCAGAGTCCGCGATCTTTTCAAAACAGCCAAGAAGAACGCGCCGGCGATCGTCTTCATTGATGAAATCGACGCAGTAGGACGCCATCGGGGAGCCGGCCTTGGCGGGGGACATGACGAGCGCGAACAAACCCTGAATCAGATTCTGGTTGAAATGGACGGCTTCGAAACCAACACGAATGTCATAGTTGTTGCCGCCACCAACCGCCCGGATGTCCTTGACCCGGCGCTCCTTCGCCCGGGAAGATTCGACCGGCGCGTCGTTATGGACTTGCCTGATATCAAAGAACGCGAGGCTATCCTCAAAATACACGCTAAAAACAAGCCACTCGAAAAAAGCGTTGATTTCGGGCAAATTGCTTCCCGAACTCCCGGTTTTTCCGGAGCGGATATTTCCAATCTGGTCAACGAGGCGGCAATTCTGGCCGCTCGCAAAGGGAAAAAGCAAATCGGCCCGGATGAAATGCGGATTTCAATTGAAAAAGTGATTCTTGGCCCGGAGCGAAAAAGCAAAATTTTGAACGTAAAGGAGAAGGAGATTACCGCTTATCACGAAGCCGGGCACGCCCTTGTTGGAACAAGCCTCCCCAATGCCGACCCAGTCCAAAAAGTTTCCGTCATCTCCCGCGGGCAGGCTGCCGGTTACACCCTGGCCGCGCCGCAGGAGGATAAAAGACTCTATTCCCGCGCTTACTTCATCGACGAACTGGCTGTTCTTCTCGGCGGATATGTGAGCGAGAAAATAATTTTTGGCGATGTGACCACTGGCGCTTCGAACGACCTTGAGCGGGCAACTGATATATCCCGAAAGCTTGTCACGAGATACGGAATGAGCGCCCTTGGCCCGCGAACTTTCGGCCATAAAGAGGAACTGGTCTTCCTGGGGAAAGAAATTAGCGAAGAAAAAAATTATTCCGAATCAACAGCGACAAAAATAGACGCGGAAGTTTCAAAATTCATTGAAGGCGCCTTCAAAACCGCTGAAAAAATCATTGGCGAGAAAAGAGAAACTCTCGAACGGATCGCCAAAACCCTTCTCGAGAAAGAGACGATCGAGCAAGAAGAGTTCAATGAGCTTGTTGGAAAAAAAGACGTGAAAGAAGCCAGAGATACTGAAAAGGAACATGAAAAATAATTTATCTTGCTAAATCCTTCCTTGCAGTTTGCGAAGTCTCGCCCTGCAGAACATTTAACAGAGCAAAAAAGATGAACGAAGTGAATAAAAACTCCAAAAAACAAATTCCCTTCATTGATATTTTGAAACAATCAGCCCGAATTGTCTGGCAGAATAAGTTCCTTCTTTGGTTTGGCGTCCTCCTGGCTCTTGGTTCTCCGGGAAGTTTCAACATCGGAAACAGCGAAGATTGGAGCGGGAAAGGAGACGCGGCCAAAAATTTCATGGAGGCTCACTGGCAGCTGGTTATTGCCATTGGCTTGATATTGTTTGCCATCGGCATAGCTCTTTTTCTTATTTCGCTCATCGGAAAAGCGGGACTTGTCCGGTCAGTGAATCTCATTGCCCAAAACAAGAAAACAAATTTCCGCCAGGGCTGGAAGGCTGGAAAAAAATATTTGTGGAATCTGTTCAAACTTTTTCTTATAATTTTTTTCGCGACGATTATCATTGTTTTGGTTCTGGCTATCCCGGTTATATTTCTGGCCGTCAAAGGTTCGTGGTTAAGCGCCATTGCAGTTGGCCTTTTGGCGGTTGCCATCTTCATTCCTCTTGCTTTTGTTTTGGCTATCACAAATATATTTGCCGAATTTTATATTATTCTTTCTGAAATCCAAATTTGGAGCGCGGTTGAGTCCGGCTATAATCTGCTTCTCAAAAACATAAAAAATTCCCTTATTTTTTCCCTTCTCATTCTTGCTGTGAACATCGCCGCCGGCATAGTTCTTCTCCCTGTACTTGGCGTGGCTCTTCTTATTCTCGTTCCCTCCGGCATGCTTTTCTATCATTTGAATAAAGTTGTCTTCGGAATTTTTCTGTTTTTTGCCATTCTTCTTTTTGTGGCTTTTGCCCTTTTCGTTTCCTCAATATTTCTCACTTACAAAACCACCGCCTGGACTTTGTTTTTCCGCGAAATCGCAAAAGTTGAATCCGAAGAAGCTGCAAAAGTTCTCGAGGAAGAATCAGAAAAAGAAATTGCCGCTGCGCCGGAGAAGGCGTAATTTATTGACTTTAATTAACTCGTTTATTAGGCTATACTTGCTATATGGGCAAGTTTTATTTTAAAGGAAAGGCCAAGAGACTGGAAAAACGGGAGTTTCCCTGGAGCGGAATTATTTAAACCGGAAGTTTTGAAAGAAGCAAAATAACACCGACGGGACCATAGCTCAGCGGTAGAGCACCCGGCTCATAACCGGAGGGTCGTTGGTTCGATCCCAACTGGTCCCAAAAATGGGTGATTAGCTCAGTTGGTTAGAGCGTTTGCTCGACACGCAAAAGGTCAGTGGTTCGAACCCACTATCACCCAATTATAAAGTTAATGAAAAAATATGTCGGAAGAAAAAAACAAGGAAAAAGAATTGACCAAAAAAGAAGAAGAAACTCTTCATGTTTATTTCGTTGAAAAAGTAGTGACTCTTATGACCGGCGCGATGGGGCTTGTCGCCGCTCTTGCCTGGAATGACGCCATCCGCAAGCTCTTCGAGCGCGTATTTGGAACACAGGGTAGCGGAGATATCACGGCGATGTTCATCTACGCCGCTATCGTCACCGCCGCCGTTGTCGTTGTGACATATCGCCTGGCAAGAATCGTTGAAAAGATGAAAAAGAAAGAGAAGAGGTAAATCAGAGATTGCCACAAAATAAATTCGAGAGTTCAGCTCTCGGATTTTTTATTTTCTACTTTTCCCACGAAATGCTTTGTGAACTAAAGGCTCGGCCTTGAGTAATCGGAGAGCTTGCTCGATGAGGGAAAGGCCGAACCTTGATTGAATTTACTTGCGTCTTTTTCCATGGAAAGCCTTATGAACTTCTTTTAATTGTTTATTGGTGACATGCGTGTATATCTGCGTTGTGGTAACAGACGAGTGCCCAAGCATTTCCTGAACCGAGCGGATGTCGGCGCCGTTTTGGATGAGGTCGGTGGCGAAAGAATGGCGCAGAGTGTGCGGATGGACGTCCTTAACAATCCCGGCTTTGGTCGCGTAATATTTCACAATTCTCTGAACTGTCCGCGGTGTGATCCGCAGATCTTCTTTTTTATTTTTATGTTCAAGATGCCTTATTCCAATCCTCACAAACAGCGCCGGATCAATATCGGATCTTTTTTCCATATATCTTTGGAGTGTCGCCTTCGCCCGATCGGAAACAAAAACAACGCGAACTTTCGAACCTTTGCCTCGAACACTGAATTCTCCGGTTTTCAAATTTACCTGGTCACGATTCAGATTTACTAATTCCGAAACACGGAGTCCAGAGCTGAATAAAAGCTCGAGCATAGCTCTGTCTCTTAATAATTTGATGCTTATGCCGCTGGCCGCCTCAAAGATCCTTTCCATCTCTTCGATTTCCAGAAAATCGACCTGCCGACCTCCGGTTTTTCCAAGTTCCAATTTTTCCGCCGCGAGAGTTTTCACATCCCGCTTTGCCAGATACTTCAAAAAATTTCGCAGCGCAATGACGTGATAATTTTGCGTTATTTTTTTGAGCGGCCGCTCTTTTTCATCTGAATGGCGATTGAGTTGCAAACGATATCTTCGCACCAGTTCGTCTGTGATCGCATTCGGCGAACTGACTTTGGCCCATTTCAAAAATCGCTCGAGATAATGGTCGTAATTTTCGATTGTTTTTTGCGAGCGGTCTTTTTCAATTTCGAGATACTCTAGGTATTCTGTTTTTAGCTTATTGAGATTCATGGATTTGATAGGTAACAAGACTATGGGCAGTGGGTCTGGTTGCGGGTCGGAAGTCATTGGATTTATTTTCCAATGACCCGAGACTAAAGACCTGTCTCACGGCCAATAACCTTGTTACCAATGACCAAAACAATGTGTGACATATTCATATTAACAGAAAAATTGCCTTCGCAGGAGAGCTAAACAATAATATGCCTTATACAAGCCAAAATACCAAAATTTTCCTATTTCCCGCAAAAAAACCAGACTTGACATTATATATGGTTGTGATAACCTATTATCCGTCATAAAAATTAGGGATCAGGAGGAAATCGCATCGCGATATTCAAAAATTCTGAATTGGTTTCGACCCCCTGATCCAAGAGAAAGGTAAAATCGATTAGCAACTTTTTCAAAAGCTTTTTCCGGACGAACTGGAAGAGACTGCGAATGGTGCTACGTAGGAAAAATTCCGAGCAATATCCGCTGATGCATCACAGCGCGGATCCAATAGCTCATCCTGGGACCAATCATTCCTTTCAAGGAAGGATTGTTTTTTTTCTCAAAAAAAGATTTGCCGCTCGACAACTTCTTTCATTCTTCAGAGAATATTCGGCGACCATCGTTGTTGCGATCTGTGTTGCCGCCGTAGCTCTTATAAATTTCTCTTCTGCAAGAGGAGCTCCGGGATTCCTTTTCGGAACTTTCGGAGCAGATTCAAAAGAGAAAAATTCCCTCAAGCAAAAAATTACCCTTCAGAACGAAAACAAGAAAAATCTTGCGATCGTTCCGCTGGCCGAACCGGCGTATCTTGTTTCGGAAGCGCTTCAAGAAGAAGTTTATGAAGACTCGGCTTCCTATTATAGGTCGCCAACAATTCAAAGCCAAGTGACTTTGGCAACTTACAATCCTACCGTCGCGGGAGGAAATGGAAGGGAAGCAAAAACTTATATAGTGAAAGAGGGAGACACCGCCGGATCGATTGCCGCCCGGCACGGAGTATCCGTGAGCACTGTTCTCTGGGCCAATAATCTTTCCGACACTTCGGTTATAAAACCAGGCGATAAACTGACCGTCCTTCCAGTCACAGGCATTAGATATAAAGTCCAAAAAAGTGATACTCTCGATGTAATTGCCAAAAAATTCAATTCTGACAAGCAAAAGGTTCTTGCCTACAACGAACTTCCCGCTGATGAGAAACTGACAATCGGCCAGGAGATTATTCTCCCCGACGGCTATGTTTCAGCTCCAACCCCGACCCCAACGCCAACCTATAGAACGGGGGCCTACGGGGTGCAATACGCAGCCGCATCAAGCTCTTATCGCATGGATTCCCGCGCCGGAGCCGGACATCGTTTCCCATACGGATACTGCACCTGGTACGTTGCTCAGAGAAAATATGTTCCCTGGGGCGGAAATGCCGGCGCTTGGCTGGCAAATGCTCGAGCTTCCGGAAAAGCCACCGGCCGCACACCGAAAGCCGGAGCAATCATCGTGACCGGGGAATCGCGCTGGGGCCATGTTGGGATCGTTGAAAAGGTGAGCGGAAATTCCGTCACTATTTCCGAGATGAACTATGCCGGATTTGGAAAAAAATCAACCCGGACAATCAATGCCAGCAGCAGCGTCGTGAAAGGATTTATATACTAAAATATTTCAAAATAAAAAAATAGGAATTTTCCTTCAGGTATCCTGTTTTTTTGTTTCCAAAATTATTGTTTTTCCAATTTTCCGAATTTGGCTGAAATCTTTTTCACTCCCGCTTTCATAAAAGCAATTGTGATCAGATCTTCTTCTCTGGAAATAACAATTCCTTCGCCAAATGCCGGATGCTTGACTCTCTCACCGTCCTTGAAATCATCAAAATCATAATCTATTTTGTGCTTTGATTTTTGGTTATTCGAAATTATTTGGGATTTGGGATTTTGGATTTGAAAATTCCGCATAAGATGCGGGGGAATATCGTCCAAAAACCTTGAAGCGACGTTGACCCGCGTTGATCCGAAAATGTGCCTTGTTACAGCCCAGAGAAGATATATTCTTTTTTTGGCTCGGGTAATGCCGACATAAGCAAGCCTTCTTTCCTCTTCCAATTCTCCCGAATCGAGCATCGCTCTCGAGTGCGGGAACAAGCCCTCTTCCATCCCCGCGACAAAGACTGTGTCAAATTCAAGGCCCTTGGCACTGTGAAGAGTCATGAGATGCACCAAGCCTGATTTCGAGTCAATATTGTCCGTCGAAGCCATAAGAGCCACTTCCTCCAAAAATACATTGAGGCCAGCAAGACCTTTTTCTTTTTTGTATTTTTCCGCCACCGTGAAGAGCTCCCGCACATTTTCAAACCGTATCTGTCCTATCTCCCCTTCGGAAAGCAAAGCTTTCTGGTATCCGGTTTCAGAGAATACCAAATCCATGAGATCTGTGAGCGGAACACGCTTGGCAGCTTCGCACAGCCTTTCAAGCAGTTCGCCGAATTTCGAAATCAAATCTCCTTTGGCTGAATTTATATCTTGGATTTTCGCCGATCTTTTCATGGCCGAAACAAGATCCAGGTCGTTCTCCCTGGCAAACCTTGTGATTTTCCCAAAAGTCACGCTCCCGATTCCGCGCGCCGGGATATTGATTATCCGCTCGAGGCTGATTTCGTCATTGGGATTCGATATCAGCCGAAGATAAGCCAGAAAATCCTTGATCTCGCGCCGTTCGTAAAAACGCACGCCGCCGACCACCCGGTAGGGAATAGCCGACTCAAGAAATGCTTCTTCAACGGCCCGCGACTGAGCATTTGTTCTGTACAGAACTACAAAATCATTGAGGCTCAAACTGTCCTCTTCGGAAATTCTCCCGATTTCACGAGCGATGAAAGCGGCTTCATCCTGTTCGTCAGTTGCCTTGAAAACAATCACGTCATGACCCTCAATATTGTCCGTCCAGAGTTTTTTGTCCTTGCGGCGGATATTTTTTGAAATAACACCGTGGGCAGCATCAAGAATTTTTTGCGTGGACCGGTAGTTTCTTTCCAATTTCACAACTTTGGCTTCCGGATAGTCTTTTTCAAAATCAAGAATGTTTCGGACATCTGCTCCCCGAAAGGCGTAAATTGACTGCCAGTCGTCTCCCACGACGCAAAGATTCCGATGGCGCCGGGCCAAAAGGTTCACCAGAACATATTGGGCCTTATTGGTGTCCTGGTACTCATCAACCATGATGTAGCGAAAAATACTTTGGTATTTTTCAAGAACATCCGGAAATTTTTGGAAAAGTTCGACGGTTTTCTGTAAAATATCGTCGAAATCGAGGGCGTTATTATTAAGAAGATTTTTTTGATAGGCTTCGTAAATCCGCGCGACAATTCTTTCGAAATAACTCTCGCCGGAAATATAGTCTTCCACCTTCTGAAGCTCTCCCTTGGCCTTCCCGATCACCGCGAGCATCGCCCGAGGATTGAATTGCTCAACGCTGATCTCTTTTCCTTTCATTATTTTCTTTATCAGAGCCAGCTGGTCCGAATCGTCGTAAATCACAAAATTCTTTTTGTAGCCGATTTTTTCAATTTCGGTCCGAAGAATACGGACGCATATATGATGAAAAGTCCCCATCCAGGGCTGCTGGCGAAAATCGCTTCCCAGCAGCTTTTTGACCCGCTCTTTCATTTCTTCGGCCGCCTTATTAGTGAAAGTCACCGCCAATATCTGGCGCGGGCTTATTTTCTTTTCCTTGATTAGATAGGCAATCCGATAGACGAGAAGCCGCGTTTTTCCGCTTCCTGCGCCGGCAATCACCAAAACCGGCCCCTCCGTGGAGAGAACCGCTTCCCGTTGCTGTTCGTTGAGGCTCTTGATTATTTCCATACCCGGTAGTACAATGGTTAACTGGCTAATTTCCCCCAAATAGACAAATGAACCCGAAAGTACATTATTGTACTACCGGGATACCTCGTGTATAATAGAACATCTGCCGAAAATAACAAAATCTTCTCTTAAGGTTGTCAGATGACATTTTTGGTGGTATTATTAAATTGGCCAGCAATACTGGAAATAATAATCTAAACAGGAAAATTTATGGCTTTGACCAAGCAGAAAAAGACGAAAGTTATCGCAACCTCAAAAACGCACGAGAAAGACACCGGCTCTCCGGAAGTCCAGATTTCTCTTTTCACGGAAAAAATAAAAAGCTTGACATCTCATCTCAAAAAAAACAAGAAAGATAACCACTCCCGGAGAGGCTTGCTCAAAATGGTTTCGAAACGGAAGAAGCTTCTTGTTTATCTCAAGGGGAAAGATCCGAAGAGATTCAAGAAGTTGGTGGCGTCCTTAGGATTAAAAAAATAGCAAAAATGACTACAGGAAAATTTCCAGAACAAAGAGTTGGAGTTTTAGTGGATATTCAGAATATGTATTATTCCGCTAAGGTTCTTTATAAGAAAAAGGTCAGCTTTAAGGAAGTGCTGAAAACGGCTGTCTCCGGAAGGAAGCTTATCCGCGCCATCGCTTACGGCATCAAAACAATTGAAGGTCTTGAAAAGAATTTTTTCGACGCTCTTCAGAAATCCGGGTTCGAGGTACGCACCAAAGACCTCCAGATTTTTCCGGGCGGCGCAAAAAAGGGGGATTGGGATGTGGGAATCACTGTCGACGCTATCAAGCTCGCCGGTCATTTGGATGTTGTCGTTTTGGTGACAGGCGACGGGGATTATATTCCCCTGGTCCATTATCTCCAAAATACGATGGGCTGTCGCGTTGAAGTGATTGCCTTTCAGGAATCAGCCTCCGGAAAGTTGATTGAAGCCGCTGATGATTTCCAAAATTTGAGCGAAAACAAGAGAAAATTCCTTATATAATTTTAGGTTTAAAATTTTTTAAATCCCTCGGTTTCAGTAACCAATACCACGCACTTATTACTAACAAATTATTAGTGTTAATTGCGTGAGATTCGTTTATTGATGCCGCCTGGGAAAATCTTTCAATGGAAAAAGTGAAAAAATTCGAAACAGAAGTCGCCGGACGCAAGCTTATCATCGAGTCTGGCCTTTTGGCAAATCAAGCCAACGCTTCTGTAACCGTCCGCTATGGCGACACAATGGTGCTTGCCACCGCCGTCATGAGTCCGGGAGCGCGGGAGGGGATGAACTATTTTCCCCTCATGGTTGATTACGAAGAAAAATTCTATGCTTCAGGAAAAATAAAAGGCAGCCGTTTCATCAAGCGGGAAGGCCGGCCAACTGATGAAGCTGTTCTCAACGGCCGGCTCATCGACCGGACGCTCCGGCCTCTTTTCAACCAGCAAATGAGAAATGAGGTTCAAGTAATCGTCACCGTCCTTTCCATCGACCAAGAAAATGACCCGGCCCTGGTCGGGGCGATTGCCGCTTCAACGGCCCTCACTATTTCCGATATTCCCTGGAACGGCCCTATTGGAGCCGTTCGAGTTGGGGAAAAAGACGGAAAGCCCATTATAAATCCGGTTAACGGAGACCTCGAGAAAAGTTCTTTCAATATTTTTGCTTGCGGAATTGAAGAAAAAATCAATATGATTGAAACTGACGCAAAAGATGTAGCCGAAGCAAAAATTTTCGAAGCTTTGTCCGAAGGGCAGAAAACGATTGACCAGATCGTCCATTTTATCAATGATATCCGGAAAGAAATCGGAAAGCCCAAAGCTGATGTCTCCTTATTTTTGCCGGACGAAAATTTTGCGCGGGAGATAATTGAAAAATTCTCTTCAAAAATAAGGCCGGCTCTTTTCCAAAAAGACCATTCCATCCAGACAAAACTCCAAAACGAACTTTTCTCCGAAGCTGGAGCCTACGTCGATGAAAAATATCCGGATGATCCCGGCCAGAAGAAAGAACTGGCGCTGGTTGCCATTGACGCCGAGATGCAAAAACTTTTCGACGCAGCAATTCTTGAAAAAGATGAGCGTCCCGATGGCCGGAAGCTTGATGAAGTGCGCCCCATTTCCTGCCAAGTCGGAATCCTGCCCCGCACTCACGGCAGCGCTCTCTTCACTCGAGGAGAAACCCAGGCTCTTACTGTGGTGACTTTGGGCGCTCCGGGCATGGAGCAAATTATCGACACGATGGAGCTAGACGAGAAAAAACGTTTCATGCACCACTACAATTTTCCACCGTTCTCCGTCGGTGAGGTCAAGCCTATGCGAGGACCTGGCAGGCGTGAAATCGGACACGGAGCCCTCGCCGAAAAAGCTCTGCTTCCAGTCGTGCCGGATAAAGAATCCTTTCCCTACACAATTCGCCTCGTGAGCGAGATATTATCCTCAAACGGATCTTCTTCAATGGCCTCGACATGCGGATCAAACCTTGCCCTTCTTGATGCCGGCGTTCCGACAAAGTCTGCGATCGGCGGTATTTCAGTTGGAATCGTCATTGGTCCCGACGGAAAATATAAACTTCTTTCCGATATTCAAGGACCGGAAGACCACTTCGGAGGAATGGATTTCAAAATCGCGGGATCTGTTAAAGGAATCACCGCTATTCAGCTCGACGTGAAAACTGATGGCCTCTCGCCTGATATGATCCGTGATACTCTCGAATTATCCCGCAAAAATCGGATTGGAATTATCGATATAATGAGCAAAACTTTGGCTGCTCCCCGAGCTGATCTTTCCAAGTATGCTCCGCGCATCATTACTCTTAAAATAAATCCCGAAAAGATCCGCGACGTTATCGGCCCAGGCGGAAAAGTCATCAACCAAATTATTGATGAAACCGGCGTGGAAATTGACATTGAAGACGACGGGCTGGTGTTTATCACAGCGGATAATCCAGAGGCCGGCAAAAAAGCTCTCGAATGGGTAAAGAATCTAACTCATGAAGTCGTGCCTGGTGAAGTTTTCAAAGGCCGCATTACCCGCCTTATGAACTTTGGCGCTTTTGCCGAAATCTTGCCCGGCCAAGAAGGCTTGGTTCATATTTCTGAAATTTCCGAAAAAAGGATCGGGAAAGTTGAAGACGTGCTGAAAGTTGGGCAAATGGTTACGGTGAAAGTAAAAGAAATTGACAACCTCGGCAGAATCAACCTCACTATGCGAGGATTGGAAAATAGTGTAAAATAATATTACATTATTTAAAAAAAATATATGAGCTATGAAGCTCTCCATGGATTGCGAATCTTTACGAATGCACAGAAGATGTCATTCGCAATTCGCATATTCGTAATTTCAGCCCTAGGTTGATCCGCCTCGAGAAGAGATTCGTAACTCATAAAAACAAAAATGTTTCAAATGCAACGCTCTCCCGCTGAACCCAACCCAATCAATTCAAATTCTAATACGGCTCTTCCAAATAATTACGGGAACATCCGCACCCTTAAGGATGATCTTGCCAAGCTGAAGGCTGGAAACAAAGAAGTGCCCGAAGAAATGATACCCCAGCCTATGCCTCCCCGGCCGCCAATTCCGAATCCTCCCGAAATCCATCCGCCTCCTAAACAACCAGAAGTCACGACTCAACCATTTGTTCCGAGACAAGAGATTCCTCTTCCCAGCATCGAGATCAGCTCCCCGCCGAAAGAAAAGCCGGCCGAACCAGACAAAAAAAATAAGAAGGGCGACTTTCCCGACCCCTTTGGATCAGAAAATTTTTTTCAAACCCATTCACCGTTCGATGAAAAAACGGAAACACCAAAGAAAGAACCTGAAAAAACTCCGGCCAAATCTTCAGGCAAAATATTTGTTATTCTTTTTTCTCTTTTGTTTCTCGCTCTTGTAGGCGGCGGTGCCTATTATTGGTGGTTTTTTATGAAGCCTTCCAAAACAGAAACTGCGCCAGCTGCAACCAAAACAACCTCCCAAAGCACAGAGGCGACAACGGTAGGAAGCGGAGCAGCTGAAAGTCCGAACTTGAAACAATGGCCCCTTGATCCGAAGGCCGATAAAATTGCCAACAAGCTGGCTGTTGAGAGATACGCAAAAAGCCTTGCTGGAACAGCTCCACAGGGAAAGGCGGTGGAGATTAAATTAGTTTCGAAAGATAATCAGCTGATCACTCCCCAGATTTTTTCCAATATTTTCGATTTTTCCCTTCCAGCAATCATCTCCGCAAAAATGACAAATGACTATAGTTTGTTTGTCACATATGAAAACGGCGAGCCGCGCCTGGGCGCCGCTTTCAAGCTGACACAGTCAGGGAGCTTGACAGAATCTTTGAGAAATGAAGAAAGAGAAATCTTTCCAAATTTGAAATCTTTTTATCTCGACAAGCTGCCAGCTGATACTCGACTAACCTTCAATTCCAGCAAATATAAAAATGCCGATATCCGATATTTTAATTTTTTGAGCCCCGCAAATACTTCTTTGGATTATACAGTTCTTTCCAACGGGGAAAGCAGCTATTTTATTTTTTCTTCTTCCAAAAATTCTATTCGGGCAATTTTGGATTATATGTCGGAAAAATAGTAAAGTGGAATTTGACCCCGCACCAATCCCGTCTACGTCCATCGATTTTTCACGCTTATAGAGTAAAGCAGCTTCGCTTCTCGCTGGAAAATCATCCAAAAACGTAGAGAGGATTGGTGCGGGGTTTGACCTTTTCCGAAAAATCTGCTATACTGTATATGTAGCTTGAAAACAAAAGAAAAACGAGGCCCTTGAGTTCCAATCGCAATTTCCCCCTATTTGCGATTGGAACTCATTGGCTTCCCCATTTTTTCTTCCCAACGCGGGAGATAAAAACAAAAATAAAAATTCTTGCCCCGCACCATTTCTTCGCCAATATCCGGAACAAACAAAAAATTACGGGGAAATGGTGCGGGGTTGAATAAAATAAAAATAAATAAGGTTCCTTTACACCGTGGGGAGGTTGGTGATAGCAGAAGACATGTAGTCAAACTACATGCCGAAAATGTTATCGTGATGCCTTTCACCCGGGCTAATGATACTTGTGGCATGTTGTTACATGTCTAACGCCGGCGGGCTCCGCCTTGAAATAATTTTTTTGCGGGCGTTTGAGCCCGCCGGATTGACCAATTTCACCCCGTTAAATTCCTGCTCCGCAGGATCTCGTGAAACGAGATATTTAACAGGGGTAAAAATACGGGTGTGCGTTGAGATCGGCTTTTGTTAGGCGGTTTTTTTGTTGCCTCGCCCCGCACCAAAAATTTAGATACAAATTACAAATTTTAGAAAACTACAATTTTTTGGTGCGCGGGGCCGAAAAAAGTTATAATTGCTTTATGAAAACCGGAAGCAAAGAAATTGGAACAACTGGTGAAACAATTGCCGCCAATTATCTTCTTAAAAACGGATACGAAATCCTGGAGACCAATTTTCAAAACGATCTTGGATATCGGGTTGGGGAAATTGATATCATCGCCCGGGAAAAAGAAACGGGCGAGATTGCTTTCATTGAAGTGAAGACGCGGAAGAAGGGAAGCTGGGGATCGGAAAATCCCGAGCTCGCCATCACCCGCGCCAAATACAAAAAACTCACGCGCATCATCGGGCGATACCTGCGCCAAAATAATCTGGAAGATGCGCCCCACCGCCTTGACGCCATCGCCATTGAAATGGATGTGGATTTAAGAAAGGCAAAGCTTCGGCATTTGAAATATATTTATTATTGATGCTATACTTAAATAGCGCTTAACCCTAATTTGAAAACTATGCTTGACCAAAAGACACTGGAGGAACTCAAACAAAAGCTTCTCGAAGAGAAAAATAATATTGAAGAAAATATTTCAAAGACGGAAAAAAGTGAAAAGGGAACCGACCGTGAATATAAAACCGCTTTTCCTGAGATTGAAAGGGATCAGGAAGGAAACGCCGATGAAATGGAAATGTATGAAAGCAATTTGGCTGTTGATGAATCCATGAAAAAGGAGCTCGAAAAAATCAACGCGGCGCTTGGGCGGATAGAAAAAGGAACATATGGCGCATGTTCAAATTGCAACAAAGAAATTCCGCTTGAAAGGCTACGCGCGTATCCTCAAGCCGAAAGATGCCTGGACTGTAAAAAATGAAATCAATGAAAAAAACTTTTCAGTTTTTGTTCTTATTTCTTTTTCTCTTTTTGGCCGACCAGCTTTCAAAGTATGCCTTTCTTGAAAATTCAGTCTGCAACAAAAATATTGCCTGGAACATTTCGATTGCTCCGGGTTTTTTTTATTTTTTCTGGCTGATCATTTTTTTCTTTCTTGTTTATTATTTTTTGAGAAGCGAAAAAACTTCTGAAAAGTTAGCCCTTGTCTTCATTTTATCTGGGGCGATTTCGAATATAATCGACCGCCTCGTGCAAGGCTGCGTACTTGATTTCATCGATCTCAAAATATGGCCAGTATTCAATCTCGCCGATATATATATTACAATTGGAGTAGCTATACTAATCATTTCTCAAATAAAAAAATACCAGATACCAGATACTAAATACTAAATACAAAAATTTGTCTTCCAAAGTCCTCTCCGCCACAACTCTCGGCCTTGCGAGCCATTTGGTCGAAGTTGAAGCCGACACCCATTCCGGAGCCCATATTTTTTCCATTGTTGGTCTCCCTGATGCGGCTGTTAAAGAATCACGCGACCGGGTTGACTCGGCTGTCAAAAATTCCGGCTTCCGGCCGCCGCACCGCTGCGGACATATCACGGTTAATTTGGCTCCTGCCGACATAAAAAAAGAAGGCCCGCTCTATGATCTTCCTGTCGCTCTTGGATTTCTTCTGGCCACCAAACAGCTCCGGGCCGAGATCGGAAACCGGCTTTTCGTCGGTGAACTTTCTTTGAACGGCAGCATTCGCCCCGTAAACGGGGTGCTTCCTATCGCCATCATGGCCAAAGAAAAAAATATTTCCGAAATCATTGTTCCAGCCGGAAATGCCAAGGAAGCCGCCATCGTCGAGGGTCTTTCTGTGATTCCGACAAAAAGCCTCAAGGAACTTGCCCTTCACCTCACGGGAGAGAGAAAAATCGATCCGGAACCGCCCCAGGACATGGCTCAAATTTTTGAGCCCCAAAAATACTTCGCCGACATGGCCTATATCAAAGGTCAGGAATACGCCAAGCGCGCCCTTGAAGTTGCGGCAGCTGGCGGGCATAACGTTCTTCTTTCCGGCCCGCCGGGATCGGGAAAAACTCTTCTTGCTCGAACCTTTCCTTCAATCATGCCTCCGCTCACATTCGATGAAGCTCTTGAAATAACGAAAATTTTTTCCATCGCCGGAAAGCTCACGCGGGGAATATCGCTCATTTCCGAACGGCCCTACCGTGCGCCTCATCACAGTGCGTCAGCCGTTTCACTCGTCGGCGGAGGAACTTTTCCGCGCCCGGGAGAAATAAGCCTTTCCCACCGGGGAGTTCTTTTTCTCGATGAGTTCCCGGAATTTTCCCGAAACGTCCTGGAAAACCTGCGCCAGCCGCTTGAGGACGGAATGATTTCAGTGTCGCGCGCCCAGGCCACTCTTTCTTTTCCGGCCCGCTTCACTTTGATTGCCGCCATGAACCCCTGCCCTTGCGGAAATGCGACCGATCCGGAAAAGCTTTGTTCTTGCACGCCCTCTGGAATCGTAAAATACCAGCGCAAAATTTCCGGCCCTATTTTCGACCGGATCGATATCCACGCCGAAGTCCCCCGGATGAAATTCGAAAAGCTGGCCGAGACAAAAGTGGGTGAAGAAAGCTCAAAAATACGCGAGAGAGTAATCGCTGCCCGCAAGAGGCAGCAACAAAGATTTAAAAATATTGACGGTCTTATCACAAATTCAGAAATGCATAACCAGCATATCAAGAAATTTTGCCTACTGGGCGAAAAAGAAATGGCGCTGCTGCGGAAAGCAGTTGATTCTCTTCATCTTTCGGCCCGCGCTTTTCACCGAATCATCAAAATCGCCCGAACCATTGCCGACCTCGCCGATTCCGACGCTATCGAAGTCCCGCACCTCGCCGAGGCGATCCAGTATAGGCAAAGACAGGTATAGACAAGGTAAATTCCGCACATAGCACAATCATTGAAAATATCCTACTTTTCTTTGCTACAACTAGTTGTAGTAAAACTTTGTTAACTATTGTTTTGATAGCGCAAAGAATGTTTATGAGTAAAGCCATACAAGCTCTTGCTTCCAGCTTATTTATTCACTACAATTAATTGTAGTGAATAAATGTTAAGTTTAATATTGTGAGAGGGAAAGTAAAATACCACGATTTGTCGGATTTCGAAAAGAAAAAGTTTCTGGGAGAATTTTATTCAGTTATCGCCCAACTCAAAACAAGGGACGAAGTGAAGAATTTTTTCAAGGATCTTTTGACTTTGAGCGAAGTGGTCATGCTTTCGCGAAGAATCCAAGTCGCTCAACTGCTTCTGCAAGGTGAATCTCACGACGACATCCGCCGAAAACTGAAGGTTGGTTTTGGAACCATCACTAACGTTGAGCGCTGGCTAAAAGATGGTTTTGGCGGATACAAAGAAATAATTGAGCGATACAAGAAAAAATATAATGTCAAAAAATGGGACGGAGGTGGAGATTTTCCCTACTCACGCCAATGGCTCCGCAAAAAATACCCGCTTCATTTTCTCCTTTCGAATCTGATAAAAAAAGACTGAATATCTTGCTACAACTAATTGTAGTGAAAATCAATAGAGTATTTTTTGACATTCTTGTATCATATTATTCTCATAAACTCATTACATTATACGAGCAGTAACCTTATTACTTGTCCTGATTCTATCTCCCGGAAAAATGCCTCATTTTGAGGTGTTTTTTTGCGTGATACATCATTTAAAAACCTAAGGATGGGCGGATCGATTTATCAAATGTAAATCTAAGGATGCTAACAGTTAAAACTATCGAAAATTATTGATTAGATCTTTGACAATTTTTTATCAATACTTCTTTTCAGTTCCGCCGGAT
>MFSH01000015.1 GCA_001784875.1 Candidatus Moranbacteria bacterium RIFOXYB1_FULL_43_19 | reverse complement strand
CTGAAAAGAAGTATTGATAAAAAATTGTCAAAGATCTAATCAATAATTTTCGATAGTTTTAACTGTTAGCATCCTTAGATTTACATTTAATAAATCGATCCGCCCATCCTTAGGTTTTTAAATGATGTATCACGGCTCTTGAATAATTAGCCGAATTTCAGTAGACTATCTAGGTTAGCATATTCCGAGGTCGTCTAATGGTAGGACGCTTGGTTCTGGCCCAAGTAATCGGGGTTCGAATCCCTGCCTCGGAGCAAACAAAAAACTGACTGAAAAAAGGTCAGTTTTTTTGTCTGGCTATACTTTCAAATACCTCCGGATTGCCAAAAGGCTCGAGATGATTCCAAGAAGAACGCCCACCAGAAGCTGGGCAAGAAAAATCAAAATGAAATACCGGGTGAAATCAGACTGGATAATCTGGACATAGGCCGACCCGACGACATAGGGAGTGACAATTTTCACGATCGGAAAGAGAAGGATGATCGAGACGACAGCCGCAAAAACCCCGTAAATCACTCCCTCAAACACAAATGGCAGGCGGATGAAATTGTTGGAGGCCCCGACGAGCCGCATTATTTCAATTTCCGTTCCGTGGTTGAAGATCGTCATCCGGATGACATTGAATGTGATCAGGATAGCAATCAGAGAGAACAAAACAAAGAGAAAAACTCCGGTTTTGCGGATTGTCTTGATGGTCGTGTTGAATCGGTCAATGACGAGCCTGTATTGCTGGTAGTTGATACTGGCGATGTCTTCCCGATAGTTTGAATTTTCAATCGATTTGGCAATGATATCATACTGCTCGGGATTGGTCGCCTTGATATTGACTGAGGCCAACAGAGGATTTTCTTCTACCGCTTCGATAGCTTTCAAAATATCCGGTTTTGAAGCATTGGCGGTTTTGAAATCGTCAAGGGCTTTGTTTTTCGAAATATACTCGGCTGACTTCACTTCTTTGTATCTCTGAACCTCGGCTCGAAAAGCCATGATTTTCTGTTCCTGGACGTTGCTTTTGAAATAAACCCGAATGTCAATTTTGTCCTGGACGTATTTCAGCCCCAAGTTAGCGCTGATTGAAAGAACCAGAATGACGCTGATGATGAGAAGAGCCAGCGTCAGAATGCTGACCGCCGCCACAGTCAAAGACCCATTTCGGTAGAAATTCTTGAAGCCGGCTTTCAGGGTTCGGGAAATAGTTAGAAAAATCATAATTGATTTTTGTAATCGGTAATTTGTAATCCGTAATTAGGATTTTTTATCCGAATTACCAATTGCTAATTGCAAATTACTATATCGCGTATCTTCCCTTGCTATGATCCCTTATTATTCTTCCTTGATCAAGCGTGACAACGCGCCTTTTTATATTGTTGACAACTTCTTTGTCATGGGTAGCTAGAATGACAGTTGTTCCCAACTTGTTTATTTTGATGAGCAGCTGAATGATTCCCCAAGCACTGATAGGATCGAGATTCCCGGTAGGCTCATCAGCGATGATAAGAGCCGGCCGATGAACCAGCGCCCGGGCAATGGCCACCCGCTGCTTTTCACCGCCTGAAATTTCGTGGGGATAGTTGTCGGCCTTGTTGGACAAACCTACAATCTCGAGGATTTGAGGCACGCTTTTCTGGATCTCTTTGTTCGGATAGCCCGAGACTTCCAAGGCAAAAGCGACATTTTCGTAAACAGTTTTTTTTTGAAGCAGTTTGAAGTCCTGGAAAACGGTTCCGATACGGCGCCGGTGGAGAGGCAATCCTTTTGGCTTTATATGGGTGATGTCTTCTCCGTTGAACATAACCTCGCCCGATGTCGGTTTCTCCTCGGCGTAAATAAGCTTCAAAATAGTTGATTTTCCGGCTCCACTGTGGCCGACAAAGGAAACGAACTCTTTCTGGTCGATAGAAAAACTGACATTGTCAAGAGCGACGGTGCTTGTCACACCGACTTTATAGACTTTTTTTACGCTTTTAAACTCAATCATTGGCATTTTTCAGGTAAGCCTCAATGAAATTTTCAATTTTTCCATCAAAAACTTCTTCCGGGTTTTTGGATTCGAATTTTGTCCGGTGATCCTTGACTAGCTTGTAAGGATGAATGACATAAGAACGGATTTGGCTTCCCCACTGCACTTCGGCGTGCTTTCCTTTCAGTTTTTTTTCTTTTTCCTCCTCTTCCTTGAGGTATTTCTGGTGCAGCTTGGCCTTCAAAATTTTCATGGCCTGCTCCTTGTTTTGAAGCTGGCTGCGCTCGCTCTGGGAACTGGCCGAAAGTCCTGTGGGAATATGAGTCAGGCGCACGGCGCTCGAAGTTTTGTTCACGTGCTGGCCTCCGGCGCCCCCTGCTCGAAAAGTGTCGACTCTCAAATCGTCGGGATTTATTTCAACTTCTTTTATTTTACCAATTTCAGGCAAAACTTCAACCAGGGCGAAGGATGTCTGCCTCAAATTTTTGGCGTTGAAAGGAGAAAGGCGCACCAGCCGATGGACTCCCGCTTCAGCTTTGAGATACCCATATGCCGGTTTGCCAATTATTTCCACTGTGGCGCTTTTGATCCCGGCGAGCTCACCGCGCGATTCAGAAATAATCTTCGCTTTCCAATTTTTTCTTTCCGCAAAACGAAGATACATCCGAAGAAGCATCTGGGCCCAATCCTGGGCGTCCACCCCGCCGGCTGCACTATGAATTGAGAGAATGGCGTTTCGCTGGTCATACTCACACTGAAAAAGGGACTCAAACTCGAACCGGGACGCCTTTTTTTCAAGTTCCGCAAGCTGTTTCTCTATCTCCTGGGCCAGTTTTCTGTCGCTTCCGGCAATTTTTGCCATCTCAGAAAGGCTTTCCGTCTCGCTTTCCAGGCTGCTGATTTCAATGATGTCCGATCTCAAGCCCTCGAGCTCCTGCATGACTTTTTGCGCCTCTTCCTGTTTCTTCCAGAAATCTTCTTTTTCACTTTGTTTCTCCAATTCTTCAATTCGTTTTCTTTTTGCGGCAAAGTCAAAGACGGTCGCCCAGAAGAGCGATTTTATTTTTCAAATTTTCAATTTTGGAAATGATTTCCTGCATCTTTTTCTATTATACAATAAAACTATCATCAAAGCTAATTTTCACAAGCCGTTGCAAAAATCAAAATTGCTGGTATAATTTTTATGTTATATCCGCGCGGGATTAGTTCAGTGGTAGAACACGACCTTCCCAAGGTTGAGATGCGAGCCTGCCCCGCACCAAAATTATTTATGCGAGTGTAGTATAATGGTAATACACGACCTTCCCAAGGTTGAGTCGTGGGTTCGATTCCCATCACTCGCTCGAGGTTTTTGGTGCGGGGTGAAATTCTCGTATCCCGCTCTGAGTATAGGCCGATAAAGCTCAGCTGGTAGACTTGCCCGCCTAAGCCTAAGCCCACATAGCTCAGCCGGTAGAGCAATGCTTTCGTAAAGCAGAGGTCGTCGGTTCGATTCCGACTGTGGGCTCAGGCTTAGGCAAGTGGGGCAATGCTTTTCCGCCTGTGGCGGATAAACTCCAAGCAGAGGTCGCCGGTTCGATCCCGGCCATCGGCTCCAAAAAACTCGGTCCGGGAGGCCGAGTTTTGGCTATCTTTTTTCCAAGCTAGAAAAACACCGACGGATCGCCCTCCGAATTGATATCCAGATTGTTTTCAAAATCCTGCATTCCCTTATCTCGGAATTCAACCCGGGCGGTATTCGCGTTCCATCCATAATCTTTCAGAAAAACCACCACGTTATATTTTTTCATCTGATCCAAAAGCCAATCGCCGAAAGTGGCGGTTTTCACGAATATCTGGCGGATATGGACAAGGTTTTCGCCGTCCTCGGTCTTTTTTTCCTCAAGCTTCAATATATGAAACCCGAGAGAACTTTTTACCACCGGACTGATTTCCCCGACTTGCATGGAAAAAGCTTTTTCGGATATTTCGGGAATGAGCTGGCTTTCGTCTGACCAGCCAAGGTCCCCTCCATTTTTTGCACTTTCCCCTTCTGAAGACTCTTCGGCCACTTTTTGGAAATTATCTTTTTTTGCGGATACCCTTTCGTAAAGGGAATTTATTTTTGCTTCCTGCTTGGAAACATTCGCTTCATTTGAAAAAACTTCCGCAAGCCTGTCGGCATAAATCTCCGGCTTTACCACTTTTTGTTTGAAGTCCTCCAAGCTCCAGCCATAAAGCCGGGCCAAGTCGCTCATCAAGTTCTGGCGGTTGCCGAATTCATCAATGCTTGAACTGACTTGCTGGTCAACGGCCGCATCGCTTATCTCGATGCCTCTTTTTTTTGCCAAAGCGATGACAATCTTGTTTTCAATCAGTTTGTTGATTATTCCCTTTTCCGTCACCTTGAGCCTTTTTTTGCCCTGGTCGGTTTCAAAGTCAATACGCATGCCGACCTTGTCAAAATCTTGAGATTCGTAAAATCGCTTTATTGCCTGGTTGTCTTCTTTGATTTCGCTGATGTTTATAAAACCGGCCCCCTTCACGTAAACAGCCGGAAAAGGCGCCGCTTTCTCGATGGTTTCAACAAAACGGTTTTTTCCATCGGACCGATAAATTCCAAAAACAAGCGCAGCCAGGGCCAAAAAGATGACAAGAGCAGCCAGAATCACCCAGACAGCGAGATTTTTTATTTTGAGCTGTTTAGTTTTTTTTGCCATAATTTTATATTATTTGATTTTAGCCTTTTTTGGAAAAAAACAGGTCAAGCCATTTTCTCCAATTGGGAACTCTTTCTTCCGATTCTTTGGTGATTTCTCCTTTTTCGTCCGGTTCCTGGAAATTTTGAGATGCGGCATCCTTTCGAAGCACGACCATTTTTTCATCTTCCTTTTGCAGATTCAGTTTTTCCCTGGCCTCTTTTTCTTGAAACTCCTGGCTTGAAAGATATGAAATAAGGTTGGCAAGATCGCTGTTTTCCTGGCCGACCTTGTCTATTTCGGCTTGCAGAGTTTCGATCTCTTTTTGGATTTGATTTTTCCGGTAGGTTTCCTTGCCGAGAGAAATGCCTATCATGACAAGTATGCCTAGTCCAGCAACGAAAAACAAGCCGGAAAAAAAACGGACGCTCTTTTTGCTTTGGCCGGTATTTTTTCTTTTTTGAGCCATCCTAAAAATTATTGGCTAGCGGCGCAATTGTGAAAGCGACCATTGAAAGCACAGCTAGGACAGTTATCACTATCCAAATAATTCTTATTTTTTTTCGGAATCTGCTTTGCATAAACCAATATTACCATAAAACCCTATTTTCTCAAAACCGCCAGGAAAGCGGAACTTGGAATTTCGACTTTGCCGACCTGGGTCATTTTCTTCTTGCCTTTTTTCTGTTTTTCGAGAAGTTTCCTTTTCCGGGTGACATCCCCGCCGTATAGCTTGGCCGTCACGTCTTTCCGGAAAGCCTTGATAGTCTCCCGGGCAAGGATTTTTCCTCCGACAGCCGCCTGGAGAGCGACCTGGAAATTTTGCCTGGGGATGCTTTCCTTCAATTTTTCAACGGTTCTTTTGCCCTCTGAAAAAGCGTTTTCGCGGGGGACAATTCGGGAAAAAGCATCAACTTTTTCTTCAGCGACAAGAATATCAAGCTTCACTAGGTCGTTGGGACGGTATTCGATAAATTCATAGTTCATCGAAGCAAATCCGGACGAAGCGCTCTTTAGCTTGTCATGAAGGTCAATGATGACATCGATAAGCGGCGCTTCGAAAGAAATTATCATCCTTTCGCTGTCAATATAGTCTGTGTTTTTGTATTCGGCGCGGATATTTTTCATAAGATCCATGATGCTGCCAAGATAGGAGGAGGGAGAAATTATATCGAGTTTCACGTAAGGCTCTTCAATAGACTCTATAACCGAGGGATCAGGCATTTCAAGAGGAGAAAAAATTTTGACTTTTGACGTTTGGCTTTTGACGCTTATTTCGTAAACAACACTCGGAGTCGTGATGACCGGATCAATCTCAAATTCGCGCTTCAGGCGCTCCTGGACGATTTCCATATGGAGAAGTCCCAAAAATCCGCACCGAAATCCCCGGCCCAGCGCGAGATTTGCCTCCGGCTCGAAAACAAAAGCGGCGTCGTTGAGCTTCAGCTTTCCCAGCGCGTCGCGCATGAAATTGTAGTCGTCCCCTTCTTTCGGATAAAAGCTGGCATAGACTACGGGTTTTATTTCTTTGTAGCCCGGAAGCCTCGCGACTTGCGATTTTGCGCTTGTGACGGTTATCGTATCACCCACCCGGCAATCCTCGACAGTCTTGAAACCGGTGGCGATATAACCGATGTCTCCCGCGGACAGCGCGCCGGTTTTCACGAGATCTGGAGAAAAATAGCCAACTTCAATCACCAAGCTTTCTTCCTTGGTGGCCATAGCGGCTATTTTGTTTTCGGCTTCAACTTCTCCGTCGATTATTCTTACATAGGCGAGAACCCCTTTGTAAGTGTCGTATTTTGAATCAAAAATGAGAGCCCGGAGCGGTTTGTCTTCCTTTCCGACAGGCGGAGAAATTTTTTCCACGATTTTTTCCAGGATTCCAGGAACGCCTTTTCCTGTTTTCCCGCTTGCTTCCAGAATTTCTTCTTTTTTGCACCCGAGCAGATGGACGATTTCTTTTTTTGTTTTTTCAATTTCGGCGTTGGGAAGGTCTATTTTGTTGACAACGGGTATGATTTCCAATCCCTGTTCAACGGCTTGGTAAAGATTTGCCACCGTTTGCGCCTGGACGCCCTTGGTCGCGTCCACAAGCAAAACTGCCCCTTCAACGGCGGCCAGGGACCGGGAAACTTCATAGCCGAAGTCCACATGGCCCGGCGTATCGATTAAGTTTAAAATAAAAGCTTGGCTTTGAGGAATTCCGGCAACTTGTTTGCCGGAAGGGAAAAGCCGAGCTTTGGAAAAATTATATTTCATTCTCACCGGCTGCAATTTGATCGTGATTCCGCGCTCCCGTTCGAGGTCCATTGTGTCCAGAAGCTGCTCCTTCATCTTTCGCTGCTCAACGGTTTTGGTGATTTCAAGCATCCGGTCGGCAAGCGTGGACTTACCATGGTCGATGTGGGCAATTATACAAAAGTTTCGAATATTATTCTGTCCATTCATGTTGCCTATTCTAGCCTATTTTCGCTTTTTTGCAAACAAAAACCGGGATTCAAAAGAATTTCCGGTGTGCGCAAAACAAGAAGGCTGCTTTGCTATTGCGCATTTCGAGAATCGGAAGACCCCTTCTTCATGTTGGGTCTTATTTCATGCAAATATATCTGGCGTTTGATAATTGAAAATTTTTGTTCGGGTGTCAGGGGTTTGTGTTTTTCCTTTTTGTCGAGGGGCTGGACAGCCGAAGACTCCAGAAAATCTATGTATTTTTTCATATAGTACCGGCGAATTTTTTCACGGCTCTCTCCTTGCCTCACTTTGCTTTCAATATACTCATCTACAGCTTGGATCATTTTCGCTTCTTCTTCGGATGCTTTCTTCCGGGCATTTTCAAATTTTGCCAAATCACTTTCGAGTTTTTCCATAGCATTGCGCTGATTTTGCTATTTATCACCTGATTTTTATTTCAGTTGTTTTTTGCCCGCTTAACCTCGCTTTTCTTTCAAGTTTTTCTGAAATCATCATATCCCCTATTTTGATTGCCTCTTCCGCTCGCGCAATAGCATCGTCAAACTCCGAAATTTCTTTTTTTGCTTCTTCTATTTCGTCGGGGCTGAAACCTTTATAATTTGAGATTATATCAAGATGGTTCTGGCGCTCTCTCTGAAGCAGACGGATAAAATATCTGGTCCGCTCCTGCTTATCTTTGATTTTCTTTATCTCCTTGTCAATCGGCCGGTCAATAGGCGTAACTTTTGCCATAAAAATAGACGTAGATATTATTTAATGAGCCCGCTGACCCAAACGCCGATATAATAGGGCCAGAGCAGAATGGCAAAAACTCCTTTCCAAAAAGAAAGATGGAGAAATCCGATCGTGAAAAGCCAGCCGGCGAACCAGGAAAAGGCCGTGAAGCTGTGGTTTTCGACTTTGATTTTGTCCATGGTTTTTTTGTTAAATATTATTTATAATCCCTGCCTGGTTTTGGGCGAAAAGATTGTATGTTTCAATTATACCTAATATATAAACAAAAACCAGTCTGAATGAAAAAGAAGGCGAGGCAGTCTCCTTCTGCCTCCATATTTATCGCCAATAGCAAACTTTACACAGATAAGTGAATTTGCTACTGTTTTTACACGATAAATATCTAAATTCATCGAGCCAGGGAGGAGGAATCATGCCTTCAATCATAGTTTCGTTGAAACCGCAGATAATCGGCATGAGCATATTTCCAGAGCTCGGAGACGCGCTGAAAGAGGCAATCTTTCGGGTTCTCGGCGATACGGTCGCCAAAGAAAATATCGAGGTTGAGATGCAAAGCGCAGAACAAGCCAATTCCGTTGAGATCGTGGCCAAAATAGGCTGGAAGCGCCGTTCTCTTCCCTCTTTGCAACTTTGCGAATATCTAGCGGCTGAATCTGGCGCTGCCACATCCGAATGTATAATGAGGAACTACCCGGGAACTGAAGCTGATATCCGCACAATCGTCACTCCAAATTGACTTCCGAAATTTTCTTTTTTGAAATCAAAACGATTTCGAAGGGAGTAGTCCAGACTGCTCCCTCTTTTTATGGTTCGCTTAAACTGGATGTCGTTTGGCAAAGTTTAAGATCCTCATAAATTCATATTATATCCTCTCCGCCTGGCTCATATCCGCTAATCAGCTCTTTTTCGATCAATTTGAACATTTCCTGTTCCGCAATTTGGGCGGTTTTACGCGGATCATCTTGGATTTTTCCTTTCACCCGCGCTTGCAGTAAAAAATTTTTTCTCTTGGTACTGGGAAATTCAGCTGCGAATAGTCATTGTCTTCTATATCCGTTTGGGACAAATGTTCTAGCGCCTGAGCATTTGTCAATGCGATTGTCATAATCGACGTGTTGTCTCCGGCATCACTTTCCGTATGTCCGTAATGGAAAAACGACGAATCATAAGTTTGCAAGCTCCCATCCTTTCCAGCTTGAAATGGTAAGCTGATGTGCTTTTACCACAATGCGAAAAGGAGGATAGCTATTGCCCATTCAGGAAACTCTGGTTTTGATCAAGCCCGATGCGTTTGAGAAAAAAATATGGCATAAAATTCCCGGGATATACAAGAGGCATCGCCTCAAGATCGTCCATGTGAAATTTGTGCTATTCGACCGCGACCTGATAGAAAAGCACTATCAGGAACATCGGGACAAACCGTTCTTTAACGATCTGATAAACTTCATGACAAGCGGACCGATTCTGGCGTTGCGCCTGAAAGGCAAAAACGCAATTGCCAGAGTACGCAAGATCAATGAAGAAATCCGAAAAAACTATGCTTCTCGGGATCAATTATCGGCAAATGTGGTCCATGGTTCTGACTCGCCAGAGAGTGCTGGCCAGGAAATAAGGATTTTTTTTAGGGACAATTCATCTGACTAAAGCTTATGGCTAAATTTTGCTTTTTGCAAACAGCCATAGGCTTTTTTATTTCCCCACCGGGGTTTGAAATTCAAAAGCGGTTGTTTTTCGGATCCATGACTATTCTCCCAACATTGAATGTTGGGAGGGATTGAAAATTGGGAAAGTTATCGAAAAATAATCAGGCTGAGAACCATCAATACGAAGAACACGAACAGCCAGAGAAGGGTGAAGCCGAAAAGCGCCAATGCCTCTTTCTTTTTTCCTTCCATATACATGAGCGCCGGTTTTCCCAAGACGAGCGCGCCGGAAACCGCCGCCGAAAGGACGAAAAGCAGGAGAAAAGTGATTGGGGCGAGAATTTTATTGTCGGGGGTGTTGCCGAAAAATCGTTCGGCGCCGCTCATAAGAAGCGCCACGAGTCCGATATACGCCGCCTCTCCCAAGGCGCACAAGAATCCGAGTTTGGTCAATTGTTTTTGCATAGGCTTTTTTGTGATTACATATTATTTTCCGATTCCTAAGGTCCAACTTTAGGAGAAGTTCTTTTGAAGGCGAAAAATATTTCTGGGTCGATGAAATTCAAGAAATTTTTGAGCATCACCTTTCCCCGGCTCAAGTCGATGTGGAGGTGCGGGCCTCTTGTCAGTTTGCCGGTATTTCCAGTGTAGCCGATAATCACTCCTTCACCGTATTTTCCTATCGCGGCGTATTCCGAAAGATGCATGAAGCGCGCGACGACCCGGCCGTATCCACGGACCGAAAAAACCGCGTGGATTGTCTTTCCGCCCTCCAAAAAATCGCCGGCTCGCGTGATTTCGCAGCTGTATGGAGCATAAACAGGCGTCCGAACGGGGACAAGATAATCGGTGCCGAGATGGAAAGAGGAATAAAAGGTTTTTTCTCCAAATTTGTATCCCCGCTTGATTTTTTTCCAGTTTTTCAAAGGATAGCGCATGTTCTTATTTTCCCCCGCCGTTGTTACGCAGCATGCTACGTAATCATTTTATTCCTAAAGTTCGACTTTAGGAATGGTTAACCCCGCAAGCGGTTGTTTTTCAAATCACGGCTATTCTACTAACATTGAATGTTGGGAGGGGTTATTATCTGACTCCGCTTCTTTTTTGAAAAAATATCAGCCATTTTCCGGATTGGCTTAAAATAATTTACTTTGTCTATCTGGATATGCAATGTCCATCGTCTCTAGGTCTGGTTTATTTTCAAGCATTGCAATCAAACATTTTCCAATATGATAACCGAGATTGCATGGAACTGCATTTCCTATCTGTCTATACTGGGAGGCAACAGATCCGTAAAAATTCCAATTATCCGGGAATGTTTGGATGCGGGCATATTCCCTGACAGAGAGTGGGCGTGTTTCCTCGGGATGGCAACGCTCTGTTTGTTTCTGAGCCGGACTGCATGTAAGTGTGAGACTTGGTTCATCCCAAGATAATCTTCTCGCCATTCCAGTTTTGCCTCCCCCCATATAAAAACTCGCTCCCATATATTCTTTTTGTAATTTGATCGGTAGATCGCGCCAATAGCCTCCCGGTGGGATAATCGATAAAATTTCCTTTTTCTTTTTAGGATATTCTTGGCCAGCAGACTTTGGGCATCTCTTTAGAGCCTCCCTTATAGAAATAGTATAATCTCTTTCCTTTGGAAATAAAAATGGAGATTTTATGTCACTTCTCAATGCGACAATAATGAGACGCTCCCGTTTTTGCGGAACATCTAAATATTGGGAGCGCACAACCCTATATTGCACTCTGTATCCCAAATCTTCCATGATTTTCACCATCGTTTCAAGTGTCTTTCCATTGTCATGACGCAGAAGACCTCGGACGTTTTCGCCAACGGCAATTTTAGGACGAACCTGTTTTACGCATCGCGCAAATTCAAAAAACATAGTCCCTCTCACATCCTCAAAGCCCATTTTCTTTCCGGCGTAACTAAATGTTTGGCAAGGGAATCCGCCTTGGACAATATCGGCCTTAATCCTCCCGAAATCAATATTCGCAATATCTCCACCAATAACATTCCATTTTGGTCGGTTTTGTTTAAGGGTTTCAACGGCATTTTTGTCTAATTCATTTAGCAGAACATGCTGAAGTCCAGCATTTTCAAACCCGATTGCTGTTCCCCCAGCTCCAGCAAAAAGCTCAATTGTTGTGTGCTCTGACACCTTATTTGATTTTAATATCTCGTAGTTATTGGCTGATGAGCCACCTATGACTTTACTGTGTATCTTTTTTATTTCATCAATATTAAATACCCGGTAATTAAATTCGGAGCGCTGAACTTTTATAAGTCCTTTCTTATCCCACCTTCGTATCGTATCTGTCGAAACACCGATTTGTGAAGCTGCGTCAGAAATTGTAAGAAGTTTTTGCATAGCTATTCTTTATGTTTATGATACTATTATAACAAATAACCCTTGCATAATGCAAGGGTTATTTTTGATAATCTTTTTGTCTTGATTATTTCTCTTTTTTAATAGTGTGAATTTTCTTTATTCGTCTGGATAATTCCTTTCCAAAGCCTTCATCATTGAGTTCCTTGAAGATTTTCATTAATATTTCGAAAGTATTACTGAACCCCGAAAGAAAGTCCCAGAATTGTTTTTCTACTACTGCGTCGATGCCGCATTCAAGAATTCCTATATTGTGAGGTGAGTATGCCCAAAAATCATTAGGGTGCGGGTTGTATGGATAGGCAATTATGCATTTTATATTGGCTGCTGGATTTTCACAAAGCCTGTAAGCATACCATTCTAATATTTCTTTATTAAAAGCTTTGATGCTACCTAGATTGGGTTGCACAGTTTTTATATCAAATGCATACTCTAATCCTCGTTTCTTAATTCGGACATCAACGCCTGTCCCAGGCGCCGGTGCCACAAATTCTATATCAGACCCATCAATTTGATTGCAAACACTTTTTAAGCGCTTCACGCATTCTTTTGTTGGAATCCAGGTCTTCTTGTTTTCTCTCAGGGTAATTAACTTGCTCAATTCATTTGCGAGTTTCTCTGGGAAGGGCTTAGGCTTAAGTATTTTTTGTTCAATAATTTCAAAACCGTTCATTTCCGCAAGTGTTTTGGCTATTGGCTCCCAAACTGTCGTACCCATGCTGGTTTCAAGTCCACCGACGACGGAACGGATCTTTCTTTCCTTCGGAATCAGAAAGTCTAGCGGTTGTATGTTTTTATAAACAAAATTTGATACGTATTTGCGTAGCGAAAGTTTGAGGTTTCTTTTTATCTCCTCGCGGGTAGTTTTATCCATAAGTTTGATAAATTTATTTCTTACTCCTCCAATCCCCCAATTAAATATTGCTGCGCAATTTAACGGGGCAAACCTTCTGCTTTTCATTTCCCCGTCAAATAAGATTTGAGCCGATTCTTCAAAAACATTTTTCCGTAATGTCTCTTTAAGTATTTTTCTCTGTGGGTTGCATCTTGCTGATTCAGACAGGCTTCATAGTATATCAATTTCAGCGGCCGCCTGTTTTTAGTTGAATCAACCTGCCCTTTCTTGTGTCGCTCAAATCTTAATTTCAAATCCTTTGTATACCCTGTGTAAAAATTCCTGTCTTTACCTGACAATAAAACGTAAGTGTAAAACATCTTTTTTATTTGAAATTATTTGATGGGGTAAACCCTGCCTCGTCAATTTCCGCACATTTTTATTTTTGTCCATATATTTGATTTATTCTTTTACGTATTTTGCTACGTAACATGCTACTTGCTCATATACTATCCCGCCAATAAATTGGTGACAATTTTGATCAGCTTGTCTTTTTCCCTTGGAGCGCTGATGGCAATCAAAAGCGAAAGCGCCGTGAGCGCATTGTCATTAATTTTCCGTTCTCCGCTCTTTTTGAGGAGATAAT
Organism: Candidatus Moranbacteria bacterium RIFOXYB1_FULL_43_19; assembly: GCA_001784875.1. GTDB lineage: Bacteria > Patescibacteriota > Minisyncoccia > Moranbacterales > UBA11712 > UBA11712. The sequence continues at coordinate 110,995 of MFSH01000015.1, read as the reverse complement.
TGTTTTTATCCAAAAAATAGACAAACAGAAAAGAACCGACGCGCTTGTTGCCGTCCACGAACGGATGGTCTTTGATGACAAAATACAAAAGATGCGCCGCTTTTTCCTCAAGCGACGGATATAATTCTTTCTTGGCAAACGTCTGATAAATATTTCCCAAAATCGCTTTGAGCTTCTCGCTGTTTTCCTGCCCAAACAAGTTGCTGGCTTCTTTTTTGACTGTCAATCTTTTCTTCACTTTGCCGATCACCTCTTTTGCGTGTTCGTATTTCAGAATAAATTTCCCTTTTGCCTTTTTTGAGAGGGTCAGCTTTTCCTTGTCATATTGCTCAAGCAGGCTCAAAGTCTTGGAGTAACTTTCCAGCAGACTCAAAATTTCTTTTTCTTGCCCGGCGAGAAGCTTGTGGCTTGATTTTTCTTTTAGAAATGAGATGGTTTTTTGAAGTTCTTTGAATTGGTTTTGAGCCTGCATTAGCCGCTTTTCATTTATAGTGTAACCTTGGATTAAGTGGCTGCGGAGCGTCTTCGTCGCCCAAATACGGAATTGGGTCGCTCGCTTGGAATTCACGCGATAACCGATGGAAATAATTGCATCCAGGCTATAGAATTGTGTTTTGTATTTTTTACCATCTGCTGCAGTATGTTCCAAAATGGAACTAACTGAATTTTTACTTAATTCTCCCGATTTTAAAATATTATTCAAATGTTTCGTTATGGCCGGCCTCTGCGTTCCAAACAAAAGAGCAATCTGTTTTTGATTTAGCCAGACAGTTTCTTGTTCTAAATGCACCTCTAATCTAGGCCCACCTTGGGACTCGTAGATCACAATTTCTCCTTTTTTAATTTCCGGTTTTCTTTTTTTCATGATACTAGATTTTCAAAATATCTTTTATGTTCGCCTTACTTATAGTCTACATCCAATCCCCTATTTCCAATTGAGATATGTGATGGTGAGTTGCAGCGCGGTTGCAAAAAGGATCCACAAAAGATACGGGATGTTGGCCAGCGCAATCCATTTCGCATGAGGCCAGATGGCCATCATCGCCCAGATGAGCGTTCCGAGGACAAGTAAAATATCAACCGCGGCCAGAAGATTGTTCTGGAGCCTAAACTGGATCGGCGTGAAAGCCAGGTTGAAAATAATATTCAGTATAAAAGGCAAAAGGACGAGGAAAGATATCCGGCCTTTCCAAAACATATACCCGGCCGCGCCGAAAGTCACGGCGATGATCGCGTATAGTATGGGCCATACAATGCCGAAGATTGATGGCGCAGGTGCCCATTGTGGTTTGATTAGTGATTGATACCAGTTTTGAGTGTCCATATTGGTGTATTTTTATCCTTATCCTACTTCAATCTCCCGTTTTATTCAAGAAAAAAGAAATGCTGACGTTTGCACGATTGACAATTCCGGAAATTGGTTGGTAGACTATACAAAATCGCTGAAAGGGAGGGAGGACATGCCAATGGGTAAAAAATTGCTGTTGGGATTCGTTGCTGTTTTTTTTGTTGCGGTTGTTCCTAAGGCTTTTTGCCAAGATCCGCCGAATGAAAAAATTCGTGATCTGGCAAAAATAACTGCCGCGGGGGCGCAGGAAGAAATAACCCGGCTCAAAAAGAAAGCCGACGATCTTGTTCAAGAGCTGTTCGAGACTAACGCCGAGCTTGTCGGGTCCAGGATGCTCGTGGAGGAGCTCGCCAAAGAACTCAAGAAAGCTTATTTAGGCAATATGGCTCTTTCAAAACTGATCACCGAGCTCATCCAGAAAAAAGAGGCTCCTTCGCTTCAGGGAAGTATCGACATGAAAAAAAAGGAGCTTTATTGCGGAGACTGGATTCTTTTCAACCCGAAAAAAATTTGCGAGGATGTTTGCGACGAATCCGGATTTGTCCGCACGGAAAAAATTGACAAAAATCTGATGCCCGGTATCCATATCAACACCAATGAATATTTCGCCTGGATATACGAGCCAGAAGCCCAGGTTTTCCATCGGCAGGAGCTGAAAAGGGTTATACCCGAGCAAAGCATTGTTCTACTCGATTGGGAGAGATAAGCCATGATTGTCATGCTCTCCCTGCAAGGCCAAGAGCCATATTTCGCTCCTTGGCCTTTTTTTTGGACCATACTTGAATTTCTTTCCCAAATAAAAAAGCCCGGAGTGATGATTGCATCTCCGGACCTTGTGTTTTAGCGCCTGTTTCAATTGTTTCCCCCTCTCTATAAGCGTCGGAGAAACAACTCCGCCGGAATTTGGATATCGTCTGGCAAAAAAATAACACCAGGACGGACGACATAACCCACAGGTTTTGCGCCCTTGCGAAAGTGCGCGAAGAGTGGAGTTTTGTCGTCAAACGCAAGGTTCAGAAGAGGAGCCAATTCCTTCAGTTCCGCCTCTTGGGAGTTATACTTGTATAGCGTCATAACCTTTCCTCCTCCCGGATTTCACCCGCTAAACCAGTGATATCCCTCGTTTTCCAAATCACGGAACAATTCATCAAGCTCAACCCACATCGAGCGCTCGACGCTTTCAAAATTTATCTCCACGTCGGCGGCGGCTGTTTGAAAGATATGCCATATTCCCTTGCCAGAAACGGCCATTTCGTTGAGATAGAGGAAAAACTTTTTGCCCACAATGAAGAAGCTTTCGCTTTTTTTCACAATCACCTGATCGAGGTTATAGCTCTTTGGATCCCATATCTGAAGAACCCTGGCGGCTTCCAAAAGGAAACACCCGATAGTGATATCCAGGAACCCCTCGCTGTTATATGTCCGAAGCAAAAGCTTCTCTGCCGCAAACCAATCGGATTCTTCACGGGAGTTGTTCGGATCCCAGATGACCCGGTCGTGGATCATTTGGGCCAGAATTTGGTTGACAAAGAATTTGACCTTCTCCACCATCGGAAATATGCGTTTCCAGAGCCTTGCCTGGATTTTGCCGTCGGTGTTCCGTCCCATTATGGCGACGAAATCATTCTTTTCCGTATATCTCTTTTGGGTCATTGCCCAATCCTCCTCTTTTCGGAATTTGCAATATCCTAGCACCCAAAGCCTGTTTTTTGCAAATAAAAAAAGGCGGACACATGGAAGCCATCAAAGCCCGCTGGCCTCGGTCGGGTCGTCCGGAATGGACTGGCGCTGGCGCAAAAATTTTCCGGAAAGAAGTTTTTTGACCGCTTCAAATTCTTCCAGCCGAAAAGCATAAGACAGAACAAAAAAGAGCGCTAAGCCGACGGCGCCACCCGCCGCAAGCTGGGTAAAGATTCCCAGAAAAGTTTCTGTGTCGGTGTACGGCCCGACAATATATTTTGAAAGTTGGGCAACCCCGCCGGCAAGAAGGGCAAAGAGGCTTATTTTAGCCGTCACGGAAATGATTTTTTTGTCATCGAGATCACCCGTTTTTGATCGGAGAATCAAAAAAAGAAGGAACATATTGACCATGCTCGAAAGCGAAAATGCCCAGGCAAGCCCCAAAATACCATACAAGCGCGAGAGGACAAGGGCTAGCGTCAAATTGACGACTTCACTCACAATTCCGGTGTAAAAAGGAATTTTTGTGTTTTGAAGGGCATAGAACGACCGCGCGAGAAGCGGAACCAGGCACTGGGCAAAAAGGCTCACGGCAAAAATACCCAAAGCCTGAAAGGTAAGGATCGTGTCTTCCCAGTCAAAATTCCCGCTTCCCAGAATCACCCGCACGATTTGGGCACGCAGGACCAGGATAAGCACGCTGGCCGGAATGGCGAAATAAAGAATTTGCCGGAATGTCCGGGAAAAGGAATCAATAAAATTCCCCTTTTCCTCTTTGGCGGCAAAATAGGAAAGGCTCGGAAAAACCGCCAGGGCAAACGGGATAGCAAAAACTCCGATCGGAAAACTTTGCAAATTATTGGCGAAATTAAATATAGCCAAACTTCCAGCCGGCAATGTCGAAGCGATGATCGTCACGACCAAGAGATTGACCTGTGTCACCGCCAGTCCCATCGTCCGGGGTATCATAAGCTTCAAAACTTTCCGGAGATTCCCGTTGCGAAGGTTCAAAGCCGGGGAAAACTTGAAGCCGCTCAGTTTCACGGCCGGATATTGGACCAGCATATGAAGAAGGGCTCCTCCAGCCACGCCCCAGGCCAATCCGGATATTCCAAAAATAGGAACAAGAAAAACGACTCCCAAAATTATTCCCAGGTTATAAAAAAGCGGCGCCAGAGAGTAGATGAGAAACCGCTTGAAGGAATTGAGAATCCCCCCGAATACGCCGCTGATGCCGAGAAAAATCGGGCTCAAAAACATAATCCGGGTCAGTTTCACGACTGCAGCCAGCTTTTCTCCGGAAAATCCGGGAGTAATGAATTTCATGAAAAAAGGAGTGAAGATGGCAAAAACAAGGCTGATGAAAAACAGGACTAGAAAAGCCAGCGAGAGAAGGCCGTTGGCAAGCTTCCAGGCCTCCTCTCTTTTTTCGTGGGCCAGAAGGCTCGTGAAAACCGGAATAAAAGCGGCGCTCAAGGCTCCGAGAATAAGCAGATTATAGATGAGATCCGGCACGCGGAATGAGGCGTAATATATGTCAAGCGTATCCCCCGCCCCAAAGTTTGCCGCCAAAATCCTGTCCCGGACCAGCCCCAAAGCCCGGCTCAAGATTCCGGCTGTGGCGATGATAAAAGCCGCCGAATTGATCGAATTCGATGGCTGGGAATTTTTCAATTTATATACTATTTTCCGGATCATCGTGTTTTTTCAACCGCGAAGCCGACAAATTTGTCTGTTTCCAGTTTTGTTTTGAGCGTCATTTCATTGCCGTTCATTTCTGACGAATTCGGATACTTCCAGATGATTTTGTAGTCGTTTGGAAAGGTTATCAGAGAACTCAAACTGCTCCCGATACTCCCGGATTGTTTTTGATAGAGGATTGAATACGAGTCTGCCGGGTGGTGAAGGTCGTCGAATGAAAGATTGAAGGGAAGCTGGTATTTGTATTTCAAAACCGTTGTCTCTCCGGGGCTCACATAAACCCAGTTTGCAAATACCGTTTTCCTGTTTTCGGAATATATTCTCGTTCCGCTGGCCTCGTCCACTTTTGTTTCCTCTTCAATGCTTTGGACTTGGGGATCTTTTTTGAACTGGAGAGATTGGTAGTCAAGCGGCGCGCTGACAAACTCGCGGGTTTGCCCGCTGGCTTCGAGAAGCTTTGACCCTTCCGGAACATAGACCCTGACCCAATCTCCGTTCACTTTGTTCCACCAGTCATATTTTTTATTTCCTCCGTTGTGACGCCGGGTGATGGTCACTTCGTCGACAATGCCGCCGTCCTCTCCGATTTGAGCCTTGTGTTCGATTGTTTCTTCAATCACGGCGTCGGTTTTGTAACCGTTGATGTTTGAATTTATGACGCTCATGTAATCTTTGCTTGAATTCAAAACCTCTCCCGACCAGCCCTGGTCCGAGATCATTTTTTGGACATTGAAATTTTTTGAATAAACGAGGATGTGTTTTTCCTTGAGGGCTGAGCTGAGAATGTTGAGCGTCTCGAGCATCATTTTGGGATTTTTGGTATTGATCAGCTTATCAAGAATTTCTGGAGTGAGATCGGCAATAAATTTCTTCGGTTGGTTTTGTTCTTTGTTATAGTCAACCTCAACTTCGTATTGGGCAATTTCAGCGAAATTATCTTTGTCAACGGTAGCGCCGTATTCCGGCATATCGATCGGCCCGGTGACAGAAAGCATTTTTTCAATGACGCTGGGAGTCATGGCGATCACCCCGTCTACTGTCGGTCCGCCTGTTTTTTCGTAAAACCAGGCTACTTTCTCGGCCGAAGTCGGAAAATCCGGAAACCAGTTGGCGTCGTGCATCGTCCAAACGGCGCTCATTTTCTGGATTGGTTCAGGAGGAATCACTCGGGCGGTAAGCTGTCCGTCAGGATTATATATATCGTCAACAAAAAGCTTTTTGATCCTCCCGTCTGATATATCGAGGATGCCGTAGCTCCCGATGAAGCCTCCTGTCGCTCTCATCTCTTGGTTGTTTTGGAAAAGGAAAAGAAACTTTCTCGGCCCGTTGTAGCCAAGCACATCCAGGATTATGCTCGAATTTTCAGAAAAAGAATTGAGGCTGGAAATGACGACGGGCAGTTTTTCTTTGAGGCTAAGGAATTTTGGCTGGATTTCCGAAGGAAGGTCTTCAAAGTTGACCTTTTTTATATCTTCGTTTGCCGTTTCGAGTTTGCCCGTGGCCTCCTGGATTCCTCCGCGCAAATTCAAAAAAAGCTCAGCTAGGGATACATTTTCTTCGCCGCTCAGAGGATTTTCGATATTTGCCAACGATTTTACCGAGTCAATGATTGTTTTTCCGGCAAGTGAAATATTTTCTCCCGCGTCCAGAAGATAATTGGCCGTGGCCACCTTTGAAACACCCGGAATGAACCTCAGAATCTGGCTGAAATCTCCTCCGATTTTTGAAACTTCGCTGTTCGCATTTTTCAAAATTTCATAAGACTGCTCAAGATTTGAAGAGGCGTTTTCAAATCGGCCGCTGGAAAGATTCTCCTGGGCGACGGCCAGCTCTCCCAAAATATTCTCTCCTGATTCAGAGAGCATTTTTTTTGTCTCAAGGCCCTTCTGGACAAGAGCAAAAGACGGAATTACCAAAGAAAAAAGAAGGATTGTCGCAACAAAAGCAAAGGAGTTGGAAAAAAGATTTGCCGGAAGAGTGCTTTTTGAAAAAATTTTCCGGAACCGAAGTTTTTTTCTTTTTTTCTTTTTCCGGTTCTCGAGAGAACCAAGCAAATTTTCGGTTGACTTCGATATGTCAGCCGCAGATGAAGTTTTCGGCTTTTCGAATTCAGCTTCCTTTTTTTGAATTTCACAAGCAAAAAAGTCATTGGGTTCGAGGTCAAATCTTTCTTCAATAGTCTTCTGGTCTTCCGTTTTTTTGTCATGAAAAACTGTCGGAACATAAACTCTGGAAATGGATATGTTGTCCTCGGATACTTTGGATACTTTTTTTCCCAACTGGACTATGTTTGCCCGCCGCGCTTCCACTGGCTCCGGAAAGCTTTCTTTTTTCTTTTCCGGATCAATTTTTTTGGGAAGTTGAGAACTTTTATAGGAAAAACCGGCGGATTTTCTCACATCGCTTATTTTCCGATACAAGTTTTTTTTCTCCGGAAAAATTTTTCTTTCGATTCGCACGATTCTCCCGGCTCCCTCAATTTTTTCCAAATCTAAAGAGCCATCTGCCCTAGTCGGCTTCACATCATAAAGTTGTTTTAGTATCCGTTTCCGTATTGGCATTTATTTTTTTGTGATCCAACTCTTGAATATATATCAAAAGTCTTTCTAGCCATATCTTCCCAGCTATATTGTTTTATCTGTTTTTTTCCTTCCCGGATAAGATCATGCCGAAGCTCTTTGTCAGAGACGGCCCGCTCGATTATTTCCTCCATTTCGGCCATTGCTTGGGGGTCAAAATATATTGCTGCTTTTCCGAGTATTTCCGGCAGGCACGATCTATTCGAGCTCGCCACCGGAACATTTTCAGCCATAGCCTCGAGGGGCGGAAGGCCAAACCCCTCATAAAGAGACGGGAAGACGTAAAGGAGAGCTTCGTGATAAACCGTAGCCAAATGTTCGTCAGAAACATAATCGGCAAATATCACATTCCCTGCGGATTTTTGAGAGACGTATTTTTTTAAGCGCTTGTAGAAGTAATCTTCCTTTCCCACAAAGATCAAGTGAAGATGGGGATGTTTTTTGATAATCTCCCGAAAAACCAAAACAAGCCTCTCGAGATTTTTATGAGGATAGGCGTTCCCCACATACAATATGTACGGCTTTATTATACCATACTTTTTGAGAATCTTCCCGACGGGCTCATGCGTTTTTTTTTGGACAGGATCAAAAGCCTCATAAGTGACTTCGATTTTCTCTTCGGATATCCCGAAATATTTTCTTATGTCATTCTTTGTATAGCGGGAAACGGCAAATATTTTTTCTGATTTTTTGACTGCGCGCCTGATAACCAGCCGATGAGCTATCTTTTTGAAAAAATACAAAAAAGCAGACAAAGTAGAGGCTCGTTTGGTCGGATAATGAAAAAGAATGAGATCATGGATTGTCACGACAAATTTTCCTTTGTAGAAAAAGGGTACATTGAAATGAGGGAAATGAACAAGATCAAGATCGAATTTTTCGAGTAGCTTCGGAAACTGAAATTGCTCCCGAAAGCCGTACCAGGGAATATCCGCCAGAACTTTCAAAAAATTTGCCCTTTTGGGATGATACTCGTCCCAGTTTTCCTTGCGCAAAAAAATGTAGTATTGATTATCCCAGCCAGAAGCTGGTCCGCCTTGGGCGGAAATCTTCTCCAGATTTTCTATCAGTTTTTGGGTATATCTTCCAAGACCCTTCCCAATTGACCCGAAAAAACGGGCGTCAATGCCGATTCGCATAAAAATGAGAAAATACGGTTGCCTTCGGCGAGATTCGCCTCGAGCGGAGATTATGAGTTATGGATATCTTTGAAAATTTCTAATGTTTTTTCAGCACACTTTTTCCAGCTGAAATTTTTTGACTGCTTTAGCCCTCTTTCGCGCAATCTGTTATACAATTTATCGTTACTTAATATATTTCGAATGGCTTTGCATAATTCATCCGAACGGTTTGGACTTATCATCAAGGCTGATTTTCCAGCTATTTCCGGAATTGAGGAATTATTTGAAGCAATCACTGGTGTTCCGCAAGCCATGGCTTCAAGAACCGGCATCCCGAAGCCTTCGAAGAAAGACGGGTAAACAAAAAGTGAAGCCAGATTATAGACAAAGGGCCTGTCTTCACGGTCAATATATCCAACAGCCAAAATATCATTTTTTGCCGCCATATCTTCGCAAAGCGGGCTGGTTTTTCCGACCAAAACGAGCTTGTATTTTCTCAAAGCCGGATCATCTTTTTGAAGTTTGCTGAAGGCCCGCACGAAGGATTCAATATTTTTTCTCGGCTCAATATTTCCTAGATATAAAATAAATTTGTAAGGCAGGCTATATTTTTTCTGAACTTCGAGCATTTTGGAATCATTGCGGCTGATAATCTTGTAGTCCTCGCTTACTCCATGCTGGATAACGCTTATCTTCCCGGCATCGATTTTGTAGATTTCATTAAGATCATTTCTGGTTGAGCGGGAAACAGCAATGACTCGATTTGATCTTTGGGCAATCCGGCGGGGATTGACGAAATAAAAGTGCCAAAGGCGGGTTTTAGCCGTGAAAAATTCCGGAAATCTTTCAAAGGAAAGGTCGTGAAAAGTCGTGACTAGTTTGCAATTTTTGGAGACTGCGAGAAAATTGATATTCGGCGCAAAAAAAATATCTGCGTCCCCAATGAGTTCGTCCAGTTTCGGCCAGCCAAAATACCAAAGGAGCAAATTAAGCAGTTTATTGGAGTACCGAAACCGGCTTACCTTGACGTGGGGATAATTTTCAAGAAAACTGAAATTTTTGCCTTTCTCTTTGAACGAATTTGAAAAAATGACGTACTGGTTTTCCCGGTCAATCTCGAGCAGATTTCGAACAATTTCCAGCGCGTATTCCCCCACTCCGGATATTTTTTCCTCCTCAAGACATCTCAAATCAATTCCAATTCTCATTTTTCTGTTTCGTCCGAAATATAATGTTTCCCGAAAGCCAGGAGCGAACCAATGAAAATTCCGAAAAGCGCCGCGAGCCCCAGATTTATCCTCAAGTCCTGGGTATTTTTTGCAACAATCAGATTTGCCATATCGACTGAAAACCAATCTGGGTCTCGCGCCTCCGAATTCATATTTTTCGTCTTGTCTAACACAAGAGAAGATATGGCAACAGCCAGTTTTTTCCCTTCATCTTCCGATTGGGTCCCGTAGCGGACGCCGACCAGGCTACTTGAAATTTTTTCCGCCCGGAAGCTTTTTGAAAGCTGGCGGATTGTTTTTCCATCGGATTTTACTTCGGCCTTGTCAAGAATGCTTTTCGACACTCCTGGAGAAGAAAGCCACTGGACTATGGTTTCAGCAAATTTTTCGTCAGCCTGAAAACGATAAAACTGGTCATACCGGTAATCAGCCGTGTCCTGGCTGGCTAATCGGCCAACACTCAAAAGAAATGAGGCAGAAAAAGTCTCTGATCGTCGGACTGACCAAGCATAAACAATCACAACAGTGATAAGAGTTGCATACATAACAACTGAGATATTTGATTTTAAAATTTTATAATATTCTCGAAGTTCCATAAAATTATAATTTGCAATTCGCAATCAGTAACTGGGATAAAAATATATCCAAATTACAAATTTCCAATTACGAATTGCTTTACGGCTTATAATCTGTTTTTATGCTTACTCAAGCCATTTTCTATGTATTGTTTTATTCTACTCTTAAATATTTCCCTGTCAAACGGAAGCGCTTTTTCTCTTATTCTCCGGGCATCGAATTTTTCGGGTTCAAATTTTTTGAGAGCGCCGATCAGGGAATCAGCCGTTTGCTCTTCGAAAAATATTCCCTCTTTTTTGTCCGCCACGTGCTCCACAATATCGCCGCCGTGAAAAGCGACTATCGGCTTACCCGCGGCCATGGCTTCAATGGCAACAATTCCGAAGTCTTCTTCTTGTGGAAAGATAAAAGCTTTGGCTTCGGAATATGTTTTAGCCAGCTCTTCGTCGCTAAGCCTTCCCATAAAAACAATATTTTCTTTGGCCATTTTCTGAAGCCTCTTGAAGTCAGGCCCCCGGCCGATTATTTTGAGAGGCCAGCCAAGCCGATTGAAGGCTTCGATGACAATATCGAAGCGCTTGTAGGTCATTAGGCGCCCTACCATCAAAAAATAATTTCCGGTCTTTTCGCTGATATAAAATTTTTTGACGTCCACGGGCGGGTTTATGACATGGGAATCTTTTTTATAATATTTTTTTATCCGACCGGCGACAAATTTGGAATTGGCGATGTATTCATCCGGCCGATCGGCGCTGACCCTATCCCAAATCCGGATATAGTTCATGAAAAAAGGAACCATTTTTTTGACGAAGCGGGGAAAGCCAAATTCTTCGATATATTTCTGGCAGTCGTCCCAGGCATATCTCATTGGCGTGTGGCAGTAGCAGATATGAAGCGTCTGTGGGTTTGTGATGGCGCCTTTGGCATAGCTTGAAGAGTCAGAAAGTACAATGTCGTATTTTGAAAAATCAAACTGCTCGATGGCCGGGGGCATCAGCGGCGGAAAAACGCGGTGGTTGGCGCGCGCATAGGGAAACTTTTGGAGAAATGACGTATAAATTCTCTTCCCTTTGAATATACCATGCGTTTTTTCCTCGTCGTAAATCAGCGTATAAATCGGCGCATACGGCCAAATTTCCGTGAAACATTCGAGCACTCTTTCCGCCCCGCCGTATTGGACGAGATAATCGTGGACTAAGGCTATTTTCATGAAATTCTCAACGAATTACCTGCCCGAAATGCTTTGAATTTATTCAATGCTTATTCGAGCGATATATTTGACTACTTATTTTTGATTAATACTCTGCTACAGAAAAGCATTTCAAAGCAGGCGGGCGAATCTATACGAATATACGATTTTGAGCGAATTGCGAATATTTCAAGTGAATTGTAGCTTTTTTGGGGAATTTTGGCAATAAAAAAGGCCTGCCGCCACCGACAGGCCCTGTAAGACATCGAGGTGGGACCTCGACAATGCTCACGCTGAAAATTTTTGAATTTCCATAGTCTCCATATCCAAGGTCAGAAATCCTCCTCCAAATCCCAACATCCCGAGCGGGGCCGGTATAATTGTAACCCCCAGCTCTCGCATTCGCGCAGGAACGTCTTTAAAGCGCTTGAAGCTTCGCTTTACTTCGCCGGATATCCTCAAACTTTTTGAGAGCAGTAGAAGAAGAAAGCGGACAAACAGATCATCGGGATATAGCCACCAGTTGTTGAAGATTTTTGCCAGCAGCCAATTCGACCAGAAGCTCCAAGCGGCATGCCAATGCCCGCAGAAAACGTGCCTGATTTTGTTTTGATGTCGCCGAATGACCCGGTATAAGTCGTCATTTGCAAGGGCTTCCGGATCATGAAGGAAAAGAATTATTTTTCTTTCTCCCAGACCCTGAAAGATATTCCAAAGGTCGTTTATTATGATTGCCTTGAATTCCTCGATGTCGAAATCTTTTGCGAATTCTTGAACCAACCCAAAGGGAACAAAAACGAATGAATGACCTTTGTAGTTGAATAAGCGGCAAAGAGATTCTCCGTGCGTACCCGTCAATTCTTGAAATCCTTTTATACTGGCAAGACTTATGCCTCCTTCAGGGTCAGTGGAAAGCGGTAACCTGTATCCCAGGCAATGATTGCCGGCATTTATTTGCATGTGAACATGATTTTCCCAGCAAAAAGACCGGCGTATTTGTTTGGCAGTTTGTATTCCTTCTCGAGTCACGAGACCTTGCTCATTTTGAGGATTTTCCATGAGATCCCCGTTATGAATGACGATTTCAATCTTCTCCTCCCGAATGACTTCAGTCATTCGGACGAATATCCGCTGCAGCTTTTTCTGGCTGCTCGTGAGCCAAATGATGATCTTTTCGATCCAATTCGGCTTTTGGGTTTTGAATTTATCTTTTTTAAAGGGAGTTTCATGCCAATCTGAAGTCGCAATAATCTTCAATTTTCCACCCTCCTCGCGGGGAATTTTTATTCATTTTTTAAGGAATTCTTTGTAGCTTGCGACAAAACGCGAAATTTGTCAATTTTTTAAAAAAATACCCACTGCAACTAATTGCAGTGAGAACTCACAAAATTATCAGCACGAAACTACTCCAAAATCTCCCTCGCCTGCCTTTTTTTGTACCACCCCAATCCGACAAAAAAAATCACCGCGGCGGCAAAAATGATATACCCCGCGTATTTGATATATTCACTGATGCGGTCCGCCGCGTATCCGAAGAAATAACCGACCGCAACCAGCATAGAGCTCCAGACCAGCCCGCCAAGAATGGAAAATTTGACGAATTTCGAAAGGCGCATCTTGAGCGTTCCAGCCGTGATAAAGGTGATATAGGAAAGTCCCGTAGTGGATTTCACGTAGAAAATTATTCTCCCGCTGTTTTCGTGAAACTTCTGTTTCAATTTATCAACGGTGGACTGGTTGACTTTCAAAAGCTTTTCAACTTTGGGAAGAATTTTTTGTCCCCCGAAATATCCGATGGAGTAGAGTACAACGTCCCCGATGACATCTCCCGCCACGCTCAATCCGAAAACGGCGAAGACGTTGAAATAACCAATTGAAGCCAAAAAGGCCGCGATTATGGTTACAACCGGCCCCTCAAGCGTCATAAGAAGAAGCATGGTGGGATAGCCCCAAAGAGAAAGGATATGAACCAGCTCTTGAGAAGGATGTTGGAACATGGATATTTTTTACAGATTCTTTCTTTTTTTGAGCAGTACGAAAAATGTCTTGAAGATAATTTGGATATCGAGCCAGAGCGACCAGTTCTCGATATAGTAGATATCGAGGCGCGCCTCGTCGGAAAAAGAAAGATCGGAGCGGCCGGATATTTGCGCCAGTCCCGTGATTCCGGGTTTCACGGACAAAGCTCTTTTTTGCCAGGTTTCATATTTTTCGACTTCCCGCGGCTGATGGGGACGTGGACCAACGAGGCTCATCTCCCCCTTGAGAACATTCCAGAGCTGAGGAAGCTCGTCAATTGAGAGCGCTTCGATGATTCTTCCTACCCGGGTTTTTCGGGGATCGTTTTTTATTTTATAGAGCGGGCCCCGGCGGACGCTTTGCTTTTCTATGAGTTCATTTTCAAGCTCAAGAGCTTTTTTGAAATTGGGATTCTGAGATCCGGTGCAATATTCCATTTTCATATAACGGAATTTATAGACGTTGAAATTTCCTTCGTGGCCTACTCGCTCATTTTTGAAAATTATCGGCCCCTTGGAATCAAGCTTGATCGCAATCGCCGTGAAAATCGTGATTGGCGAAGTAACGATAATCCCCAGAATCGAACCGAAAATGTCAAAAATTCTTTTGGCTATTTTTCCCCATCCTTCAAGAGGGGTGTTTTTTATAAGTATAAGGGGCTCGTCAAAAAGAACCTTCACTTCAAAATTTGTGCTGATTGACTGAAGAATGGCTGGAACAAACTTGAATTCAATCCTTTTGCGATGGCAAAAATCGCTCACTTGGCGAAGATCCCTCATGGTTAGATTGGGATCGCAGATGAGAATTTCATCAATTCCTTTCGTCTTTTGAAGAAGCCTCAGAGAATCAAGATCTATTTTTTTTTCTTTCGAAACTATCCGATATCCGAAGTCGGGCTTGTTTTTGAATTCATGACAGATTGTGTCGCAGTAACCTCCCTCCCCGATGAGCACCAGCCGGTGGACACCAATGCCTTTGTAAACAAGAAGAAGTTTTTGGATAAAGTTTATGACATATCGGGATATTGTGATTAGAATTATCGCCAGGAGCCAGCCGGTTAGAATGACAAAACGCGAAGAGAACCATTCTCGTTGGAGAAAGATCAAAAGAACGACAAAGGTGACACCCACGGTGACTGAAAAAACAATTTTGATGAATTCCTTCCAAAAAACACGAGTGGATTTGAGCGAATATAGGCCTTCAAGAGCAAAAATCAGCAAAAAAAACGGCGCGACAAGAATCGCGACCTTGAGATATGACTCAAAAGGAAAATCGAACAGGACGGGTTTTATTTCAATTATGTTGGGGGTGAAACGAAACCAAAAAGCGAGGACGGAAGCCGCGATTATCATGATGAAATCAACCGGGACAAGCAGTATCGCGAAAAATAGTTCGGACTTTTTCATGAAGATCTCAACAAATTACGAATACGCTTCGCTTTACGAATATACGAATTACGAATAAAAAAATAAATTCGTTATTCGTAAAAAAATGTTAGCTAAGGCCTGTAAGCCGGATTCTGTCTTATCCCTCACCACTTTCACTGAATAAAATTCTTACTGCCTCAAGAAAATATTTGGGAATAAATTCACAAAAAGTGGTGAGGGATGAGATAACCATTTATCTAGCCCCGGCGTTACCGTCGGGATCAAGCGCCTTCCCCGATATAGAATCGAGGCTCAGGCTTGCACCAGGCAGGGTTTGCCAAACTTCGACCGTCACCGGTCGATTCGAGTTGCAGCTAAATATTTCACGTGAGCAAGATATCTAACATCAACCCGCTTTTCACCTTTGTCCGCCCAAGTTTTTGACGAGGTCCGTCCGCATTCTTTTTTGGTCGCGCGGTCGGACCTCTTCAAAAGTCAAAAACTTGGGCGGGTCGTATAGTCTCTGTGGCCTCCCTTGCGGGAGATCCCCCGTGAGGGGGACACTTTCCCTAAGCGCAGTTTTCACTGCGCCCGATGGGTGTTATCCATTGCCCCTTTGCTGATGCGCAGCATCAGCAGGTGTCCGGACTTTCCTCCCAGATGTCTACGAATTACTAATACGCTTCGCTTTACGAATATACGAATTACTAATTTTTAGTATTCGTATATTTGTATTTGATTCGTAATTCGTAGACACCGAGGCGGTTATCCGGCCTTAACTAACTACCCATATTATAGCATATTTTTCCCTCTGTCAATGCCAGAACAAAATTAAAAAGGCTTCTATAAGCCTTTTTAATCTTCAAAACATGCGGCTTTGGGCCCGGGTTGCCTCGTCCAGAGCCATATTCGCCAATCTGTCTGCTTCCGAATTTTTGGCTCTTGGTATATGAAAATACTTCACTTCCTTGAAATCGGTGGAAAGATTCCAAAGGAGGAGAAAAAATTTTTGGATATTTTCTTCAAGAACCTTGTATTCGTGGTTCAGCTGTTTCACGATTAGTTCGCTGTCCAAAAAACATTCGACATTCAAGTTTTTGCTTTTCGCTTTTCCAAAAATGAGCTTCACTTTCTGAAGGGCGAAAATGAGCGCTTTGTATTCGGCTTCATTGTTTGTCGCATAACCAATAAATTCGCGATAGTTTTTTTTGCTCGCTCCAACTTCGATAACAACACCAACTCCTGAAGGCCCGGGATTTCCCCTTGCCGCTCCATCGCTAAAGATTCGAACTTTATTCATATTGGTCAAATTATGATTTATAAAAAAATGCCAGCAGACAAAAATTACTTGTCTTTTTTCAAGTCAATGATGTCCAGCTCGATCTTGCGGTTTCCGCTCCATTCATTCGACCTTAGATTATAAACAACCGCAACCCTGTCTCCAGACCGAAACTTGGAAAAGAAATCCCCTCCTTTAAAAAAAATCCCTTCAAAAGACCTTTTTCCGGAATTGTCGGATCCGAAAACAAATTTGAGATGCTTTTGTCCGTTTCCAACCTGCCGAATCCCAAGAACAAACAAGCCTTTTGTCAAAAATACGGGCTCGCGGTTGCCTTCGCCGAAAGGCTCAAATTTTCTGATTTCCGAAAGAATGTCCCAGTCAATTTCTTGAGGCCGTATTTCCGCGTCAATTTGAATCCTTTTCCCCCAGGTATTTTCATCATAGCCTTTTTCGATAATTTTGAGCAAATTTTTTTCAAACTGGGGCAAATTTTTCGGTTTTATCTTGATTCCCATCGCTTGGGAATGACCGCCATATTTTTCAAGCTGTCCGCTGAGGCTCGAAACCGCTTCGATAAGATTGAAAACATCAATGCTTCTTCCTGAACCCTCCAGAATTTCATTGTTTTCGCGGAGAATGAAAGTCGGGCAGTGGTATTCCTCTGCCACTTTTCCGGCCACCACACCCAAGATGCCAAGCGGCCAGTTTTTACCCTTCCGGATTATCAGTTTGTATTTTTCGTTGTCTTCCAGGGTTGACTTTACTTCCGCAAATATTTCCTGAGTCATTTTTTGCCGCTCGCTGTTTTTTGCCTCAAGCTCGAGTGCCGCTACGCGGGCTTTCACAACATCTTTTTCTAAAAGCAGATTGAGAGTGAGATCAGCATGATCCATTCTTCCGGCCGCATTGAGGCGCGGACCAATCTGAAAAGCGATATTTTTCGCGCTTGGGGGGCTGGCTTCGCTTATGTTGAGACGAGCTGTTTTTATGATTTCCTGAACGCCTGTCCTTTTTGTCTTTTGGAGGACAACCAGTCCGAATTTGGTGAAAATCCTATTCTCATCAACCAAGGGTACGCAGTCAGCGACTGTTCCGATCGCCACCAAATCAAGAAGCCATTTCAACTGGCCGATTTTTTTAGGTATAAATTTTTTCCAGAGGGCCTGGCATAGCTTGAAAGCTACGCCAACACCCGCCAGATCCTTGAAAGGATACTCCTGATTCGGCAGCTTGGGGTTTATAAGAATAGATTTTTCCGGAAGTTTTTTAGGCAGGGAGTGGTGATCGACAACGATAACTTCCATCCCTTTTCGGGAGCAGTATTTTATTTCCTCGCGGTTCGATATACCACAGTCAACAGTGATGAGAAGTTTCGTCTTATATTCTTTTTCCAAAAAATCAATTGCTTCCTTGTTTATTCCGTATCCTTCCTTGTTGCGATCCGGAATATATGTTGACGGGGAAATGCCAATTTCTTCCAAAGATTCCTTGAGCAGCACGGTCGAGGTGATGCCATCGGCGTCATAATCCCCAAAAACTGTCACGGATTCTTTTCTATCTTTTGCTTTTCCAATTCTCGCAACTGCTTCGCTCACACCAGAAAGATCATCCGGTGAATGGAGGTCTTCATAGCGAGCCATCAAAAATTTTTCTATTTTCTCTTTTGAAAAAAAACCTCTCTGAAGAAGTAATCGGAGAGTTATTTGGCTCAAGGATGCTGATTTTAGTCCAGCCGGAATTTGCGGATTTTCTTTAAGCTTCCAATTCATAAAATGCTGAGAATCTCTCGCGGAAAAACATATCTATAAAATATAATTGCATTTTTGACACTTTAGGGCAGCGTTATATCCAGCTCCTTCTGGTTTGGGAATCACTTCCAGGATCATTTTTTCCTGGCAATTCGGGCAGTTGAAACTCTTGCCAGGAAGAGTTTTTGCCATTCTCGGGGCATCCCAGGCATAGGGATCAAAGCTTAGCTTGAAACTCTCACCGTCTTTCACAAGATTTTTTATTCTTTCAACTATTTCATTCACTGAGGCTGCTCCCTGGACAATAAATTCGTTAATGCCCAGTTCTTGGGCTTTTCTCCGATCTTCTTCGCGCCCCAAATGAGAAATAATGGCAATTGGAATTTCCCTGGTTTGTACATTCTCCTGAAGAGTTCTGATCAGTTGGAACCCGTCCATGCGAGGCATAACAATTCCGGTCAGGATCACATTTGGAATTTCTTTTGTAGCAAAATCGACTCCCTCTACTCCATCAACTGCCGAAATGACGTTAAAGCCTTTTTGCTTAAAAACCTGAGCATATGTTTCCCTGACAACATCGTTGTCATCAACAATGAGAATCCTTGGTTTTGTCATATAAATTCCTCCCAATTCCCAATGCCAGGAAAATACCCGCATTAAAGCTGGGATAATGTTAGTATTTAAGATAAACTTTTGCGTCTACAATCTGATACTTGCTACCGTTATTATAGAGTATCACTGGATTTATATCAATTTGCGAAATGTCGGAATTTTCGATGGCGATATTCTGCAGAGCCACGGCAAGTGTTGCTATTTCGTCTATATTGTATTCATTTTCACCGCGAAATCCATTTAGAATTGGAAATATTTTCAAGCCGGAGAGGCTCTCTTTCACATCTTTTTCCGAAAAAGGCGGGACAAGAATAGCACGGTCTTTGAATATCTCCGCGAACGTTCCGCCACCGCCAACAATGACAACAGGGCCAAAGTTTTGATCCCTTTTCATTCCGATTATTATTTCAAAACCAGGATCGATCATCGGCTGAAGGAGAAAATTTTTGGCACTTGTCTTCTTCGCTATTCTGCTCCAGGCAGATTTCAGTTTATTTATATTTCTTAAATTTATAAATACGGCTTTCTTTTCCCAGCGGTGCACTATTTCGGGATCATCAGTTTTGAGTACGCAGGGAAACTTCGTTTTTTTAAGGTTTATTTCTTTGAAGCTTTTCACAGACTGGGATTTCGTCAGATTGATTTTGTACTTTCTGAAAAATACTTCCGTTTCCTTCCAAGAAAGAAGATCTCTTTTTTCAGCTTTTGCCTTTTCCGGTACAAAATTTTTCTTGATTTTCAGGTGAATTTTTTTCTTTTCGACCGCGGCTGACATATTCCTTTGGCAAGTCTTTTGCTCCATGGCTTCCTGAAGTGTCAGGAGCGCCCTTTCGGGACTTTCAAAATTAGGCACTTTTTTCTTCTCCAATTCTTTCAAGGCTTCTTTTATTTTCGTTCCCCCTACAAAGGAGGCTGAAATCGAGCCAAAATTTTTGCGGAAGGACCCGAGTATTTTTGCGACTTTCAAGGGATTGGTTTGATTTTGAGGGGTGAGGACCACTAGAAGCGGATGAGAGCTAAATTTTTTCGAAATAATCTCGAGGACTGCCTGGTAGCGCTGCGGAGATGCATCGCCTAAAATGTCAATTGGATTTTCTACGGAAGCCCCTGGAGGAAGAATTTCTTTGAAATATTTTTTAACATTTTCTGAAAAAGGCAGCAGATCAATTTTTTTGGACTCGCCGATAAAGTCGGCAGAAAGAACGCCCAGTCCCCCCGCATTCGTGACTACAATGATTTTATCGCTTTGGGGGATTTTATTGTATTCTAGATAAGAAATAAGATCCTGGAACTGCTCCACGGATTCTGCCTTAATAATGCCTAGTTTTTTGAACACAGCCTCGATTACGCTTTCGTCCTGCGCCAGCGAGCCAGTATGAGAAGCAATGGCTTTTTGACCGGCTTTGCTTTTGCCGGCCTTTATAACCGCGATGGGTTTTTTGCAATTTATGTCCGAAGTAGCACGGACAAATTCTGCACCGTCTTTTATGTCTTCGAGATAGAGAGCGATGGCGCCCGTACTTTTATCTTTATTGAGATAATTCAGCACTTCATTTTCGCCAAGAACAGCCTTATTTCCTATTGAAATCGCCTTAGAAAAACCAGCTTCGCATTCTTCTGCCCAATCGAGAAGGGCAACCTCCAGCGCTCCGGATTGCGAAACAATGGCAATTTTTCCTTTTTTTACCCGCGCATCAGTAAAGGTCGCGTTTAAGTTTTTCAAAGTATTTATAAAACCAAGGCAATTTGGCCCCAAAATGTTCAATCGAAAATCATTGGCTATTTTCTTGAGTTCTTCTTCAAGTTTTCCCCCTTTTTTTCCAGCTTCCTTGAATCCGGCGGAAATAACGACGTAGTTTTCAATTTTGGGTTTCGATAAGGCTCCTTCTTTTAAAACTGCGTTCACCACCGGCGCCGGTATGGCGATTAGCGCCAAATCTACCGGCTTTCTTATTTTGCCCAGATTTGCATAATATTCTTTTTTTCTTGTCGTATATTTCGGATTGACGAAATATAGTTTCCCTTTCCAACCACAAGAAATAATATTTTTTACCAAAATATTTCCCAATTTTTTTCTATTAGGAGATGCGCCGACAATGGCGATGGATCTGGGATTGAAAAATTTTGTGAGATTTCTCATTTTTTTAGCAAACCCTTTGTCGTTCCGATATGGCGAACGACACTGGCACTGTTCGAAATTCCCATTTTCAGGCTTTTTTGGATATCTTTTTCCCTGATGTATACTCCCAGAAATCCGGCGGCGAACGCGTCCCCTGCGCCGGTAACATCGATAGTCTTTACTTTTTTAATCGGCGAGTGGAAAATATTTTTTCCATCACTGGCCCAAGCGCCCTTCATTCCATCTGTAAGACAAACGATTTTTGGTCCGAGCCTATGTAAAAATTTGATCAAATTATTTACGTTTGAAGTTTCAACTTTGTCATTTACAGCAATTTCAATGGCTTCATTTTTATTAAGAAATAATATTTCGGTGTTTTTGAGCAATTTTCTTAAATTGCTAAATCCGTCCCGAATCATGCTCGTGCTGGGTGCAACAATTAGCTTTGCTTTGTTTTTCTTTTTATAAGCCAGAATTTCGTTTGCCTGCCGGCTCCAGTTTCCGGTGAGGGAGGAAACGGAGAGATATTTTGTTTTTTTGCTCCGAAGCGACTTGAGCTTCACGGCGCCGGATGATTTTTGGTAGAAAATAATCCGTTCGCCCGTCCTTTTGTCAACTATAATCACGGAGATGGCCGGCTTGGCCGGCCCCATTGGAAAAGAATTCAAGCCCAACTTTTTTGTTCCCAGCGACAAATTCGTTGCTACTCCGCCGCCGCTTTCCACAATTTCCTGGATAGAAATTTTTTCTCCCAATTCAAAACCGAGCCAAACAGGCGCCAATTTATCATCTGGTGTTTTAAAAATTTTTCCCCGGTCAGTGAGAAGAAAAATATCTTTGGTAGTCGAGCCAATGCTGATTAAATCGTATATCATATTTTTTTCAAAGCTAAGCTTTTTCATCCCGCCTCTCGCAAGAGACGGGATTCCTCAAAGCCAAGCTGAATTATAACAAACTTTTTAACTTCATTTCCCTCAATTTGTTCACTCCCATTATATCACACAATGTCGGCGCAATGTTTCCCAGCACTCCACCAGACGCGAGCTTCTTTCTGCGAAACCTGTCGGCGCAAATAACCAGCGGAACCGGATTTTTGGTGTGGAAAGTCATGGGTAGTTTGGCTTTCGCGTCCCACATGCAGTCAGCGTTTCCGTGATCAGCCGCAATGACAAGATTCCCGTCGAACTTCGCGAGCTCTTTGTATATTCTCGCGAGAGATTTGTCCACGACTTCGACCGCTTTGATCGTTGCCTTCATATTTCCCGTATGTCCGACCATGTCGGCGTTGGCGAAATTGATTGCAGTGAAATCATATTTTCTTTTTTTCAAAAAATCCAAAACTGTTTGCGTGATTTTCCCGGCGGACATCTGGGGAATCTTGGCATAATTGTCGGTAACCGGTGACGGAACCATCAGACGATCCTCGCCGTTGAGTGAGTCCGCGTAGCCGCCATTTAAAAAATAGGTAATATGGGCAAATTTTTCTTTTTCGGCGATATATAATTGAGAAAATTCGGCCAGCGCCACAGGCAAAGTTCCATTCAGCGGATGGTCCTGAAAGGCGGTGTGCACCGGAAGATCGGGGCCAAAATTGGACATAGCGACAAAATACAGATTTTTGAGCCGCGGAGAGGGCAACCTTGTCTCTTTTGATTTTTCAAGGACGAAGAGTTTTGTGAATTGGCGGGCGCGGTCGGAGCGCAGATTGAAAAAAATCACGGAATCATTATTTTTTATTCTGGCGATTGGTTTCCCTTTTTCGGCCATCACTGACGGCTTTATGTATTCGTCGGTAAGTTTTTTTTGATAAGCATATCTCACCGCCTCGGATGCCACGTTGAATTTTTTCCCCTTACCGCTTGCCAAAAGATCATAGGCTGTCTTCAACCGGTTCCAATTTTTGGCTCTATCCATCGCCCAAAAGCGGCCGATGAGGCTTGCAATTTTCCCGACCCCGATTTGTTCGATATTTTTTTCCCAACTGGCAAGATGCTGGAGCGCGCTTTTTGGATATGAATCCCGCCCATCCGTGAAAAAATGGATATAAACATTTTTTATATTATTTCTTTTCGCGAGCAGAAGAAGGGCTTCGAGATGATAGGGATTCATATGAGGACTGTCCTCATTTCCAAGAAGCCCCATAAGATGCAAATCGGAATTATTTTTTTTGATGTGCGAGATTGCCCCTAAGAAAGCCGGATTGTGAAAAAATGTTCCGGTATTGATACTTTCGGATATTTTTCTCGAATCCTGTGGAACAACGCGGCCGGCGCCGATATTCATATGCCCGGTTTCCGAGCCGCTTGTCTGATGATTATCGAGGCCGACATTAGAGCCGGTCGCGCCCAATTGGGTATAGGGATATTTTTTCGTGAGCGCGTCAAAAGCCGGCGTCTTGGCAAGCCAGATCGCGTTGGTTTTGTCTTTAGGGCCGATTCCCCAGCCGTCGAGGATAGCAAGGATTGTGGGTTTACCCCGCACTAAATTCCCGTGAACTTCTGTTTTTGAAATTGTTTTCGATTTTCTCATTTTTTGTAAAAATTTGGTACGGGTATTTATTTGATTTCATTTTCAATTTCCAGAAGACGGTTATATTTTGCCGTCCGCTCCCCCCGGCAGGGGGCGCCGAATTTGACGAATTCCGCGCCGGCGGCGACGGCCAGATCAGCAATGAAATCGTCTTCTGTTTCTCCGCTTCGGTGGGATACGACGATTTTTATCTTATTTTTCTGGCATTTTTTTATAAATTCCATTGTTTCGGAAAGGGTTCCGATTTGGTTCGGTTTTACGATAGCCGCGTTTATCGCTGAAAATGACAAGGCTTTCTCTAGCCGGTTTTTGTTTGTCGCCAGCAGATCATCACCGACAATAAGCGTATTATCCCCCATTTTTCCATTCATCATTTTCCAGCTCTCAAAATCATCTTCCGCCAGACCGTCTTCAATTGAAAATATTTTGTATTTTTTCTTCCATTCCTGATAAAGCGCAATGAGGCGCTCCGGCTCGAGAGAAATATTTTCCGGTTTCAGGATATAGCTACTCTGGCTGCTTTCGAAAAAACTTGACGCGGCGGCATCAATTCCTATCGAAACCGTGCCGGCAAAACTGTATCCGGATTCTTCGATAGCTTTTTCGACATAATCGAGAGCTTCGACATTGCTTTCCAATTTTGGAGCAAATCCGCCCTCATCACCCACTCCGGCAGAAAATCCGGCGCCGACCAGCAATTCTTTCAACTTGTGGAAAATTTCGCTGGCTACCCGGACTTTTTCAGAAAAATTTTCGAACTCGCGCGGAATAATCTGAAATTCCTGGATAGAAAGACCTGAATCGGCGTGGGCTCCGCCGTTCAAAATATTGAAGAATGCTGTCGGAATATTTTTTGGTTTTCGGAAGCTGTAATTTTTGGCAAGATACTCAAAAAGAGGAGTATTTTCTGATTTTGCGGCAGCGCGGGCCGCGGCAAGGGAAACTGCCAGCGTCGCGTTCGCCCCGAGATTCGACTTGTTTTCTGTTCCGTCCATTTCGACAAGGATTTCGTCAATTTTTTTCTGATCAAAAGCGTCGATTCCGCTGATTTCTTTGCTAATATTTTTTTCGATATTGTCACAGGCCGTCAAAACCCCTTGCCCGCCGTAGCGCGTGTCGCTGTCCCGCAACTCAAGAGCTTCGTATTTTCCCGTTGAAGCACCGGACGGCACCGCTGCTGAACCCAAAATGCCGTTTTCGAGTGCAACAGTTGCTTTTACAGTCGGGTTGCCACGGGAGTCAAGAATCTCGAGAGCCGATATTTTTTTGATTGCATTCATATTTTTTATACAAAATACTAAATACCAGATACCAACTGCTAAATACTATTCTCCAGCGCATCAATTCCCGGCAGTTTTTTCCCGCTCAAAAATTCAAGCATGGCTCCGCCGCCAGAGGAGATGAAATCAAAATTTTCCGCGCCATTTTTCATATTGATATATTCAACCGATTCACCGCCGCCGGCAATTTTGTAGGCGTCTGAAGCCACTATAGCCTCATAAATTTCGTCTGTCCCCCGCCGGAATCCTTTTTCTTCAAATTTTCCCATCGGACCGTTCCAGATTACGAAAGATGCGGCAGATATAGCCATTTTATATTTTTCTGTTGTTTTAGGGCCGATATCAAAATTGCCTTCGGCAAAATCTTCCGGCAAAACAACATTTGGTGAAAATTTCATATTTTTTTCCTTAGCCTCAACGGATATTCTTCCTCCCAAAATGACAACGTCATAAATTTTCGCCAGATTTTCAATCACCGGTAGTTTCGTCTCGATTTTCGCCCCGCCGATAATCGCCATAGACGGCCTCTTGGCAGGTTTCAAGGCCTTTGAAAGCTCTTCTACCTCTTTTTGCATCAAAAAACCGGCGCAGGATGGCTTGAACCGCGGAATTTGGGCAATAGTCGCGTGAGCGCGATGTGAAGCGCTGAAAGCGTCGTTGACATAAACGCCAAAATGGTGGCAAACATCAATGGCGAATTTTTCGTCATTCGCTTCTTCCTCGGCATAGAAACGGATGTTTTCCGTAAGAGCGATTTCACCGTCGGAAAGGTTGCGGACACATTCGTCTCCTTCCCCGCTTTTTATTCCGCCAATAAATTTCACTTCCTTTTTCATGAGCTTCGACAAAGTTTGGGCAACCGGTTTCAACGAAAAATCGGCCACGTTTTTTCCATCAGGTCGCCCCAAGTGCGAAATAATTACAATCTTTGATCGGGATTGCTTGAGAATATATTCCAGCGTGGGAATAGAGAGTTTGATCCGAAAATCGTCTTTCACCGCCCCATTTTCGAGAGGGACGTTGAAATCAGCCCGGACAAGAACACGCTTGTTTTTGAAATCTAAATCTTTCAGATTTTTCATGCAAATTATCGCGAATGTT
This sequence comes from Candidatus Moranbacteria bacterium RIFOXYB1_FULL_43_19, assembly GCA_001784875.1. Lineage (GTDB taxonomy): Bacteria > Patescibacteriota > Minisyncoccia > Moranbacterales > UBA11712 > UBA11712. The sequence goes on along the minus strand of MFSH01000015.1, from coordinate 85,515 downwards.
TAGGCGAATGAACACGAAATTTATTCGTATGCATTCGTTTTTCCATTTGCGACCGTTCGCATTCACCCCATGCCTAATATCCCGATGATCAATCCTATCCCGGAAGCCACTCCCGTGAGAATCCAGGCTCGCATTGTCACTTTCGTTTCCGGCCAGCCGAGAGCTTCAAAATGATGGTGAATCGGCGTGGAAAGAAATATCTTTCGGCCAAAAAATTTTTTGGAAGTGAGCTGGACGATAACCGATCCGGCCTCAATCACATAAACCAGACAAATAATGGGAAGAATCAACACCGAATTGGTAAGCATGGCGATCACCGCCAAAGTCGCTCCCAATGAAACAGCTCCGGTGTCGCCCATGAAAAAACGAGCCGGATAAATATTGAACCAAAGAAAGGCCAGAAGAGCTCCGCAGATAGCCGCGCAAAAAGCTGCCAGGTTGATTTTATCCTGGGTGAAACCGATGACGCCGAATGAAGCAAAGGCGATAAGAAGAATCCCGCCGTTCAATCCGTCAAGCCCGTCCGTGATATTCGAAGAGAAGGCAGTGGCTAAGACTACAAAAGAGAAAAACGGGATATACCACCAATTTATTCCAAAATCTCCCACTCCCGGAACATGGATAGAGTGGTGTTCAAGCTTAAAGTAAAACCAGAGAGCGCCCGCGACAGCAATGACCACCAGCCAGCCGAATCGGTAAAGAAACCTGATTCCTCCCCCTTTGTTGGTTCCCCATCCACGGACACTGAATATGTCATCAAACGCCCCGACAGCGGCCGCTGAAATCAAAACGAAAAAAGGGAGCCAGGTTTGGGAGCGGGAAAAAAAATCAAGACGGGTAATCAGCTTGGCGCTGAAAAATGGCGTTACCAGATACATAAAAACAGCCAGAAACAAGACCGTTACCCAGACCAGCGCTCCGCCCATGGAAGGCGTGCCACTTTTATTCTTGTGAAGATTGTGGTATATCGGAGCTTTTTTTCCGTCAACTGAAGTTTCTTTTATTTTTATCCCGATTTTATACTTATAGAGAAAATTGGAAAGAATCGGCGTCCAAGCCATTGCCAGAACAAAAGACAGAGTTCCCAAAATCCAAATTTTGAGAACTGACATTGCAGCAGGGATTGTTGTGATATCGGCAAATTGCATACTACTTCCATTCATAATTATCGTATGTCCAGCTGATGAGGCCCGCCATGTCCTCCCAACGATTGTTGTCGTTGAGTATGACAGCCACAATTTTATGCTTTCTTGTTTCTGGATCGACAGCCGCCATCATAAGCGATTTTCCGGCGTTATAGGTAAAGCCTGTCTTTCCTCCGATGCAATTTGACATTTGGCCGATCAGGAGATCCGTGTTTTTGAGAAGGTGGGAGTACTTGCCGTCGCAGGAATTTATTTCCACTTCCGGCATTTTCATGATATTCCAAATCAGGTCATACCGCATGGAGTAGGCCGCTATTCGGGCAAGATCATAGGCCGAAGAATAGCAGTCGTCTTCGTCAAGTCCCGAAGGGTTGCAAAACTTCGAATCCCCGAGGTTGAGATCTTCCGCTTTTTCGTTCATAAGCTTGGCAAAACCTTTCTGGGATCCGGCAATATGGTTTCCCAACGCCACGGCCGCGTCATTGGCGCTGTTGAGAAGCATCGCCATGAGGAGATCCTTCGCGGTTACTTTTTCCCCTTCATGGAGCCTTTCATTCACGCAATAGCCGCTTCTCGGACAGCCGACTTTCGTGCCATCCGTCATAATAGCCTCTTCATCAATCGTTACTTGCTCATCGAGGTTTTTCACTTTTTCCATAACGATTATGGCCGTCATCATCTTGGTCAGCGAAGCAATCGGAATTTTTTCGCGCCCGTTGTCATAATGCAAAATTGTCCCGGTGTCCACATCAATCACGACGGAAGAAGTGGCAAATATTTTCGTGTTCCAGTAATCCTTTTTTCGTTGCGGAACCAGCCCCGATCCGCCATAGTTTTCATTTTTGGCCATGTCCGCATTTTTCAAGCTCCCTTTCAGGCTGCTATCTTCGGGAGAAAGCGGAAAGTCGTCCTTTTGGACAGAAACCCCTTCGACCTGACTTGTCGAATTATCTTTTTCAAAATTTGCTGCCGGAAGAAAAAAATAGTTGAAAGGCAGAAAAAATATCAATAGCAAGATTGAAATAGAATTCATATTATTGCTCCGTTTTTTCACTTAAAGAAACAAGTTCCGAAACTTTTTCATTTTTGGAATGCGCTTCCCAATCCGGTAGTTCGCTCGATTTTTGGATTCCAAGATGTTTCAAAAAATCAAAAGATATCTCATAAATATACCCTCGAATATCTGATGTTTCTTTTCTTTCAACAAGCCCGCGCATAAGAAGGCTCCGCAGGACATAACTTGAATTGACGCCTCGGATAGCCTCGATCTGGATTCTTGTAATCGGCCCTCGATAGGCAACAATGGAGAGCGTTTCGATGGAAGATTTCGAGAGTTCGGCGTTCAGCTCGCCGCTCACAAGTTGGCTCACGAATCGGGCATTTTCCGGACTGCTCGCCAGCTGATAGGAATCTTCTTTTGAAAGAATCCTGAGACCCCGGTTACCCTGATAGTCCTTTTCGAGCTCTTGCAAGGAAGTCTCTACTTCATTCTTAGGAATTCCGCAGATTTTGGCAAGTTTTTGTGCTTTCATCGGTTCACCGGAAGCAAAAAGGAGGCTTTCGATGACAGATTTTAATTTTTGAGTATCCATATCTTTTCAAATTCTAAATCCGAATATCTAAACCCAAAACAATATCAAAATCCCAATAACCGAATTCCAAAACGATTAGAATATTTGAATTTTGAGATTTTAATTTATTTAGGATTTAGTCCTTAGGATTTCGGATTTCCTAATTCTTATGTCTTCAAACAATTCGCTTTGTTCGACGGAAATAATCCTTTGCTTCACTAGCTCCAGAAGCGCCAAGAAACTCACAATCACCTCAATATTGTTTTTCGCGGACCTTTTCAACTGGGAAAAGCCCATTTCCACTCGCGTTTCAAGGCTTTTTTGAAGTTCGCTGATTTTTTCTTCCAGGGTTATTATATCACGAATTGCCTCTTCGGGAATCTTTTCCGGAAGGACAATCTGGTCAATTAATTTTTGAAATTGTTTTTTGAGATCAAACGAATTGATATTTTTTGGCGGAGAAAAAACTGCCACCGAACCCATGAGATAATCTCGGGAAAACATGGCTTGCTTTCCAAACAAGGCGGCTAATTTCAGCGAGGCTTCTTTGTATTTCTTATATTCTTTGAGCTGCTCTTCGAGATCTCGGATCTCCTTTTCTTCTTCGGGAGTCACTTCGATTGTCGGCAGGATGTTTCTTGATTTGATGAGAATGATCTTTGAAGCGATATTCACGAACTCCGCCAGGTTTTCAAGGCTTATTTTTTTTTCGTCCCGGACATATCGAAGATAATCATCGGCCACCTTGGCGATTGAAACCTGGGCTATGTCAAGTTTTTGCTCCTCAATAAGTTCGAGGAGCAAATCAAGCGGACCTTCAAATTTTGGTATTTTTACTTCGTAAGTCATTTTTTCACCCCAAAACTTCCTTTGATTGGCGCCTCATTATTTATATACTGTTTTGCCGGCAACTTGAGCGAGTATTCGTATTCACCTGAACCGACGTAGATATTTATTTGCTTGGCAAGAACCGCATCTATATATATTTCCAGCCCGGTCAGCTCTTTAAAAGCCGGAGTGGCGCCCACTTTCCCGATAATATTCTTTTTCATCCAAGCTTCTTTGGCGAGGTTGATGGATTTATACAGTTTTTCTTTGTTCTTTTTTCGGACAGTATTAACAACTTTTCGTAGTTTATTTTTGTCTAGCTTCCTGGAAGCTGGAACAAGCGCCAAAAAATAATCCTTATCCGCTTTCACAATAAGCGTCTTTATGAATTCTTCAGGTCTGATTTTCTTTTCCAATTTTTGGGTGGTCCGGGCCGTATCAAATGCGGTATAAGTTGTTTTGTGCTCAATTATTTCAAATTTGTACTTTTTTTTCTTAAGATAATCGAGGATTTTTTTCGAGACGGACATAAAAGTTAAATTAGAAATTAAAAATGAAAAAGTGAAAATTAAGGAAGATTCTTTTCACGCTTTATACATGCTTTTGCTGCTAACAGACGGGATTCGACTGGAAGCTAAAGATAAGCTAACTGGAATTCCGGTGAGAGCGGCTAACCCTATTATAACGAAAATCAACTTGATGTGGAAAATATAAACGATTGGAGCTGCAATCAATGCGCCAGCAATATAGGCAATTGGTCGGACAGTGCGAAAAAAATCAGTGATATCGACGTCTCGCTGATCAATGCGCTTGTAAAAATAGGAGTCTCGCAATACCTCGATAAGGCTGGCGCCGATCCTTGTTGTGAACAGCACGGCTCCCCAGGCAAGCGCTGACTTTGAATCGACAAAATATATAATCATCGTCGAAATAGCTAGCATAAAAAGAGCTCCAGCCATCATATTTTTTTCCTCGTATTTGGTATCCGCTAGATACCCTGCCGGATATTGGAAAAGCACAAAAGGAATCAGCATGATGGTGAATATTTTTCCGATTTGGAACCAGTCGAAACCTAGGTCAAGAAGATAAAGCGGTGTGTAGATAATCATCAGAGCGTAAAAAAATTCAAGAAGAAAAGAGATATAGTAGGCCTTCAACACATTCTTGCGCAAAAAAATTTTTTTCATAAATGAACGGAAATCGGTTTTTTTGATTGGGCAATGATCAACATTCTTTATCTTTATCAACGAAATAATCAAAACAAAAAATAAAATAACAAAAGAAACAGCGAAAGCTGCCTGAAAGCCATATCTGCTCACTAGAAGTCCGGAGAAAAAAGGAGCCACAAGATACCCGGCATTCTCAATAGTGAGATATAAGCCACGGATTTTCCCCGTTTTTTTATCCACGGAGCAGGCTTCGAGAAGATTATCCATATCGAGCCAGCTGATCACTGTAAAGGTTATATAAACAACCAAAAGCCATACGCTCCAAACTGAAACAGGAAAAAGCGTCAAAAAAAAGGCGATGACGAGTTTCGCGGAGAGGGACACCTGAAATACCCGCACTTTTCCGTAAAGACGGACGAGATGGTGCCAGTTCAGCATCAGTACAAGAGCAAGGCCGTAAGCAAAAATATAGAAAGAAGTGATATTTTCGCTTTGGAGAGCCACTTTGAAATAGTCTGATTCAAGATATAAAATAAAAGCCGAGGCAATGCCTAGGAGAAATGTCGAGAGATACAGATATTTTATGAGATTTTTGTTGAATCTTTCTTTGTGTGTTTGCTTCATAAAAACTAATTACTGCAACCTGGAAACGGCAGAATAAATTTATGGTGTCAGTCTCTTCACGTCCCTCGGAAACAAAATTGCCTCCTTTATGCTTTTGAGACCAAGAATTTTTTGAACGATACGTTCGCTTCCCAGCCCCCAGCCTCCGTGGGGCGGCATTCCGTATTTGAAAATTTGAAGATAATGTTCAAAATCATCCGGATCCAGTTTTTTCTTTTTCATATTTGCAACAAGCTGGTCATAGTCATGGATTCTCTGGCCTCCCGAGGCCAGCTCAACCCCTCTGTAAAGCAGGTCGAACCCGAAAGTTTCTTTTGGGTTTTCCGGATTTGGCATAATATACATCGGCCGTATATCCCACGGGTAGTTTGTTAGAAAAATGAAATCGCTCCCGTGTTTTTTTTTCGCCCATTCGCAAATCAAGCGCTCTCCTTCGGGATCAATGTCTATACCTTCCATTTCCTTGTCATATTCCTTTTTGAGCACATCAACCGCATCAGCCAACTTAAGACGCGGTATTTTTTTCGGGATTTCAACCGTCGCCTCGTGAATTTTGAGTTCGGCTGGACAATTTTTTTCCACTTCGCTAAGAACATGCTTCATCGTTTCTTCAAGCTCGTCCATGACATCATCCGGACAGCTGATAAAACCCATTTCCGCGTCCAGACCGACAAATTCGTTGATGTGCCGGCTGGTAAAATGCGGCTCGGCCCGAAAGACAGAACCGATCTCGAAAACTCGTTCGTATGCGCCCACACCTGCCTGCTTAAAAAATTGCGGGCTTTGGGCAAGAAATGCTTCCCGTTCAAAATATTTAATTTTGAAAAAATTGGCTCCGCCTTCGGTCGCCCCGTCGAGTATCTTGGGAGTTTTTATCTCCAAAAAACCGCGCGATCGCAAAAAATCGGCGTAACTTCTCAAAATCTGGGCATAAACTTTGAAAATCGCGCCAACTTTTTCGTTCCGGATTGTCAAATTCCTGTTGTCAAGAAGGGTTTCGAGATGCAGCTTCATGTCAAGCTGCGATATTTCAATTGGAAGCTCTTGGGCTTCGGATAAAATCTCAAATTCACTCACTTCAAGTTCAATTTCTCCCGTCTCAAGATCCGGATTTTCAAGTTTCTCGGGCCTTTTTTTCACTTCTCCGGAAAAATTCACAACCCACTGTGAGCGGACTTTTTTGAATTCTTCATAATTTTTCGTCCCGGGAGAGATTATGCACTGCAAAATCCCGCTTCGGTCGCGAAGGTCGATGAAAATAATTTTTCCATGGTCGCGGCGGACATGAACCCAGCCGGATATTTTTAAAGTTTCACCGGTTTTGTTGATTGTTTCTGAAACTAAAGTTCTCTTCATAAAATAACGATTTTGGTCATGGATAACATGGTTGTTGGCCGTTGGTTTGGTCTTTGGTTTTTAGTCTTCGGATATCCGATGACCAATGACTCATGACTTGTCCCACTGCTAATAACCCTGTTACTAAAGACTTATTTCTTTATCAACTCCTTCACTTCCTCCGCCACTTCTCCGGGAGTAATTTGAGTTTTGATATGATAGGCATTGGCTCCCAGCTCCATCGCTTTCTGGACTTCACTGTCAAGAGCCGAATTGGAAAGAATAATGATTGGAATATTTTTTGTATTTTCATTCGCCCGAAGCTCCTGAATAGCCTCAAACCCGTTCATAGCCGGCATCATCATGTCCAGAAGCACGCAGTCAAAACCTCCTTTTTCCGCTTCTTTGAGCCCCCATTTCCCGTTTTTGGCCGCGACAACTTCAAATCCTTCCTGTTTCAGTTTTGCGCCAAACATTTCGATGAAAATATCTTCATCTTCAATGATGAGGACTTTATGGCCATTCGGTTCGGCACTGATTTGATGAGGAACGGTTTCTTGGGAATTTGGAGCAGAAAGAGGAGTTGAGGCCGGCACCGCGTGGCCAAGAATCTTCTTTATTTCATCAGCCAGCTGGGATGGGGTGAAGCTCGATTTTGTGAGAAATCCGGCCGCTCCAAGGCTTGTTGCCCTGTCCATATCTTCTTTAGATGACAAATTGCTGAAAACAAACACTGGAATATCTTTGATGTTCGGTTCTTTTTTGATAACTTCCATAATCTCGAAGCCGTCCATATCCGGAAGAACGACATCCAAAAGCACCAGATCCGGCTTCCAGTCGATCATCTCATCTTTGACCGTTGTGCCGCTCGCCGTGACTTTTACCTCAAATCCTGCATCTGTCAGCTTTTTCTCGTATATTTCAACGAGCATCGGGTCATCTTCAATAATGTAGATTTTGCTCATGTTTTTTTATTAATATTTTTTATAATTGCTTGCAGTGACGCAATTTCAATCGCCGTGGTGGCGCTTATATTTTTCTTTTTTCATGAGATACATCTGGTCTTCGCTCAGCTTTCGGTTTGATTTGATCATGTCCGCTATAAGCGCCAGAATCAGAAATTGAAGACCGATAACAAAGAGGAAAAAAGCTAGAAGAATATAATTCCTGTAAGGAGTAATTTGAAAAGTCTGGAAATAATGGTATAAAAAAACAACAAACGCCACAAAGGAAACGGCTATCATGAAAATGCCTGGACTCCCGAAAAATTTGAGCGGACGCACATCGCGCACAGCCTTGATGATTATCTTGAATCCGTTACCGACAAATTTCCAGATGGATTTGGTGATTTTGGCTTTGCGGCCCGGATGATAGGTCACTTTTATCGGGACCCATTTGAGTTTCAGTCCTTTCCCAATCGCGTCAATGATAGTCTCCTGGGTATAAGTAAAAGTTTCATTCACAAGATTCAGGCGAAGAAGAGTTTCGCGGTTGTGCGCCCGAAAGCCGCAAGTCAAATCGTCAGTTTTGCAGTTGAGAAAAAATCCAACCATCGAAGCGGCGAAGCGGTTGAGGAATTTTCTGATCCACGGAATATTTTTCGCCTGTATTTCTCCGAATCTGTTTCCAATTACCATGTCGTATTTCCCCTCGATAATAGGCTCAAGAAGCTTTGGAATGTCCTGGGGGTCAAATTGCCCGTCAGCGTCGATATTTATCATTATATCCGCCTTGTTGTCCAGGGCGCTTTCCACCGCTTGCTTGAAGGCGTAAGCAAGGCGACGATTGGGTTTGTAGGATACAATGATGTCCACGCCGGCTTTTTTGGCATATTCGAGGGTATTGTCAGTCGAACCGTCGTCAACAATCTGTATCAATTTTTCCTTGATTGCCGAACCCTTTTGAGTATAAAAATCAGCCTTGAAGCTCTCTTCAATGCTGGCAATGGTTTCGCCTATTTTTTCCTCCTCATTGTAAGCAGGCAAATTTACTATTAGCTTCATACCCGGTAGTGATCCCGCTCATATTGCCTAGATAAAAAGCAACAAAAGCGAATTAAAATATAAATCATCTTTTAATATCTGGCTCGGATATAGTCCGTAAAAAATGAGCGGGACTACTACCGGGCATATATTCAAGTTTATCAGATAAAAAAACATTTTTCCAATTATTCGTATGCGTATTTTTATCTTCCGATCCCCTTGTAAATCATCCCGAGCTCAAGAATTTTTTTCTTGTCAAGGCAGTTCATCCCGTCGATGATGGCTTTTATGCCCTGTTTTTTGTAATCTTCGAGCGCTATTTCCAGAAATTCCCTGTGATCCGTAAGCACCATTACGGCTTCTGATTTTTCCAGAATTTCTTCGATCCCGGAAACATTTGAATGTTCGGGGATATAGGGATCATATACGTGAAGCTTGGCGCCGTTTTCTTCAAGATTTTTGATTATTTTCAGCGTGGGGCTTTCCCGAAGGTCACCGACATTGGCCTTGTAGGAAACTCCCAAAATTCCAATATCTGCATTTTTGAGAGATTTTCCTATTTCAGCCAGAGCCGTTTGAAGCAGCTCAATCGTGTAAAAAGGCATGCTGTTGTTTATGGCCCGGGCGATTCGTAGAAATTGGTGGTCAAAATCATAATCCTTCGCTTTTTCAATGAGATAATAAGGGTCAACCGGAATACAGTGCCCGCCCACTCCCCGGCTGGGCCAATGAGGCATAAAGGCGAATGGCTTTGTCGCCGCCCCTCTGATGACATTTGTCACGTCAATCCCCATGAGACTGAAAGACTTTGCCAACTCATTTACGAAGGCAATGTTTATGTCCCGAAAAGAGTTTTCGACTATTTTTACCGCTTCGGCTTCCTGGATTGTTTCCATCGGCATTATTTCGGCATCGATCACACTCCGATAAAAATCCAGCGCTTTCTCGAGGCCATTTTTTTCAAAAGACCCAACCACGCGGGGAATATTGGCTACGTTCCATTTCGAATCTCCGGGATTTATCCTTTCGGGGCAATGGGAAATAAAAACATCTTTTCCAACTGTATACCCCTCTTTTTCAAAAATAGGCCTAACTATTTCATCGCAAACTCCGGGATTGATGGTTGATTCGACAATTACCAAGGCTCCAGGTTTCAAATTTTTAGCAACGGTTTGGGAAGCCGACTGGACAAAACTCAAATCCGGAAAATGCTTTTCATCGACTGGTGTCGGAACAGCGATGATGCTGATATCGCAATTTCTTATTTCGTTTTCGTCGCGGACAATATTGATTTTCGCCTTAGGAATCATTTCGTCAAGATATTTCTCCTCGACAATATTTTCCTTTTTTTCAATCCGCGCGAGCTTCTCTTTGTCTTTGTCGTAGCCATACACCTCGTAGCCTTTGACTGAACACAAAACTGCCAGCGGAAAGCCGACATACCCCAACCCAATGACACAGACTTTTTGGTTGTTTTCCATAAGTTAATAATTCTGCTTGACACAAAAAATCGTACCACAAATGGCACGAAAAAACAAGGCTGGTATTTAGTATTTTATAGCTAGTATTTAGTCCCTCAGAAAATACCAAATACGATATACCAGATACAAAATACTAACTAATTGGCAATTCCAAAATAAAACGGCTCCCCTTTCCTTTTCCATCTGATTCAGCCCAGATGCGCCCATGGTGGGCCTCGACTATTTTCTTGCCGACGTACATCCCAAGCCCTGTCCCGTCGGTGTGATAGTGGCTCACCTGCTTCCCCCGCTCGAATTTGTTGAAGATGCTTTCCAGTTCCTCCTTGTCCATGCCGATTCCCGTATCAGAAACGGTGACGCGGATGACATTTTTTTGTTCTCTCGCTTCATGGTCAAAGAAACTCCCTTTTTCCGCCCGCACAGTCACCCCGCCCCTTTGCGAATATTTGATAGCGTTGTCGATCATATTTGAAATCACTTCTTTGATTTTGGTGATGTCAATTTTTGTTTTCGGCAAAGCCAAAGCCGGTTTTTGCCAATGGAGATAAAGGCTCTTGGCTTTGGCAGAAAGCTCAAGAGTATCCGCCGCTTCCTGGATCAGATCCTCAATCTGCGCCTCCTGGAAGTCAAATTCCATCCTCCCTGCCTCCATCCGGGAAATGTTCAAAAGATCTTCAACGAGCTGGATCAGGCGCTCATTGGACACGTATATCTTTTCGAGAGCATGCCTTTGGGTATCGGGAACCTGGCCGTATGTCCCTTCAAGAAGCAAAGACCCGAAGCCCTTGATGGATGTGAGCGGCGTCCGCAGCTGGTGAGATGCAATGGAAATGAATTCCGATTTGGCCCTGTCAAGCTGGTGCAGTTTGTCGTTGGCCTGCGCAAGCAATGTTGAGAGCTTTTCCAATTCCTCTTTCCGCTGGACTTCAAGCTTCACAGAACGGACGAGCTGATAGCCAAAAATTATCGCGATGGCAAGAGTAATTGCTGTTAAAATTTGGTTGGTCGTATTCTGTATAAAGAAAAACTGCGCGCCGATTCCGATGATAAGCCCCACAACAAGGGCCTGCGATGCAATCAGCTTCACATTAAAAGCCTTATATTTCACGATGAGATAGGCCAGGAAACCGATAAATATCGGCATGCCAAAATAACCATACTGCGATGTAACCCAGTCTCCCGTAATACTTCCGATAATATTTCCGGATGAGAAAGTAATAAGAAACAGGGAAATCCCAAATGCAAATAGAATTGCTTGCTTTTTTTCTGAAGAATCCCGCGAAATTCGATACTTCTTAAGAGCCATTGCTAAAATAAGCAATGCAAAAAATATTTCCAATGAGTAACTGTAAAAGATAATAAATTTATTTTCAATCGCGGTGCAATCCGCAAGGTTAACACCTTTGAGATTAAGTGGTGTTGGAAGAACTGCGATAACTGGGGCCAAAAGAAAAAAGATAAATGCTTTTATTTTTAAAGAAGCATCACGTTTAAATAGGAAAACGTAAGAAAGATACAGACTAAAAGCGTAAATGAGGACTTCAGTTAAAATCGTGTATGCCCATAAAACTATAACTGCGAAAGGATTATTTGTAGCAAAAAGTATTAAATCGAAAAATCCCCAGGCAAAGAAAAGGATTGAAATTACTAGCAATATTAATGCAGGAAGATATTTTCTATTTTTTAAATAAACGAAAAAGCCCAGAAGCGCGCCGACAATCATTCCGGGAATTAGAGCATAAAAAAGAATTGATGGCACATTACTAGAAAATATCAGATACTTTGCTGGTTCCCATGGACAAGTTATCATCTTTTGCTTTTATTTTTTATTTTTTCCTGAATATAAATTTGAAAATATTTTTTATACTTCTTTTGCAAACTTTTTAATTGCCAGTCTGTATGTCTTATAACTCCTCTACAGTTAGGCGAACCGCATTGGCAATTTAAGGTAAGGGTGTTTGAAGTGACAAAAAAGGCATAATCAGTTGTAATTTCTTCTCCTTTCTTTATGTCTCTCATAGCGATTAAAAATAATTGGTCTCTAAATCCACAATTTGGATTGCAACTATGATTTATATATTCCCCTAAGGATATCTGCTTTTTATTCTTAATGCCTATTAATATATTATCATCAATATGAAAAGAAAAGTACTCCATATATTTTGGAAGCTTTGCGTGTTGTTCGGAAGTCATTGCGTAACCACCATAAACAATCACAGTTTCCCCTTTTTTTATATTTTTCTTTGTGAATATTCCTTTTCCACCTCCCGCAATTCTTTTTAGGTGAAGTTTCTCGCTATATAGAGAGAAATTTTTTTGAATCATTTTTTTCTTGTTGAAAATGTTTGGTATCCCTTGCCAAATTCATACTGTATTTTTATTTTTTCGTTCTTGTTTTTTTCTACGACAAATTCATCTTCAAAAGGAATTATGACGGGAGCATTAAATGTTTCTGTATCACTAAGAGATATCCCTTTTGATAAATAGGTTTTACTTCTTAATAGTATTGCATTCACCTTTCCATTCTTTTTTGGCTTTAGGGAGACTAGGGATTTAAATATCTGTTTATTCCTATTATTAAATTTTATCAGGTTTAGTGCCTTTTCATTACTAATAATATCATACTTTTGGTTTTCTGATAAATTATTCCACAAATGTTTTACCATTTTCATTTTAAAGCCATATAAATCAAATTGTGCATTTACAAGAGAAATAAATGTTTCGACACGACTTGGAATAAATATGGTTGATTTCTTAATAACTTTTTGTTTATGAAGATTGTTATTCGCTTCAAGTTGATATTCATCTATCATTCCTGTTGTCAATAATTCCATAATAACCAAGTCGAATTTAATTTTTCCAAAATTGAAGTTTCTTGCATCCCCGATTTTTATGTCGATTATGTCTTCGTATCCATTATCCGCGACTATTTTTTTTGTAATTTCGGCGACAAAATCATCGTTTTCGAGCGCAATCACCTTTTTTGCGCCAGCCCTGGCAGCAAATAACGCCAAAATGCCCGATCCAGTTCCGGCATCGATAACAATGTCTCCCTTTTTTACTAGTTTTTTTATTGCCCTGGCAAATGCTGTGGTTCGCGATTCATCTATGAGGCACTGATGAACTATATCTATCGAACTAAATGCTTCGTCACACATTTATATCTTATTTTACAGATTAAAAATATAAACGCCCATCCCCATAATAACTATTGATAAAATCTTCGGAACGAGTTTTTTTAGCTGCATTTTATAGAGATTGGGCAAAATCTGGCCAATTTTTTCTGAACGCTTGGAAATATGGAAGGCACAGACAATAATTATACTATACAACAGAACAAATGCGGGAACAAATGTTTCAATGGTGACCACGAATGACGCCGATGGCCCGATGTCGAGAGCTCTTTGCATAAAAAGCGTACCTAAGAATGAAATACCTTCTGCAATTATAAAAACATAGGTATATTTTCTTAATATAGGCAATATATTTCTAGAATGAACAACTGCAAAAATAATCGAACCCACAAAAACCCCAAGTGAAAAGAAAAAGAAACCAGCCCAAAAACCTGAATTGTCGAGACCTTGGACGTTCAATATAGAATAAGCATGTTCCTCAAAAACAAGACTCAAGGATAAGAATAAGGCGCAGGCAAACATCGTACTCAGAAGACTAAATGAGATATTTTTCTTAACTATCGAATCTCCCATCAACATCATAGCTCCAAGAAGAGTGATACCCATTCCAACGTAACCGATAAAGGATAATTTTTCTCTAAAAAAAATATACGCAACAAAAGGAATAATAACCACCGATAAATTATTGAATATCTCGACAAGAGATACGTCATTTTGCCTGAAGAGCGCTCTGTAATAAAAATAAAAAACTAATGAAAATAATAGGCCACCCATGAGTGAATAAAGGAGGGAATCATGCATAAAGAAAGAAAATTGCATTTTATTAGAACTATAATAACCAAAATTTATACTAAAATAATCAGAAATATTAATGTTAAAAAGAGGAAATATGATAATCCAAGGAAGTATCTGGAAAATACCCGAGATTATTGTACCGTCGACTTCGTCTCGATAAATTTCTTCAACAAAATAAACATCAATGATGTTCACCAGCGCCCAAGACATTGGCGCTAAAAAAGCTACAATTAGCCAATTGCTCGAAATAAATTCAAAAATTTGTGATATCAAGACCATATATTTTACCTAATTATCCAACGGTTCATAATATCACAATTATTATTTTATGTCAAATACAGTTAGGAAACAATCATTCCAATTAAAAAAGGCTTTATATAAGCCTTAATAATCGGAATAAATATTTTAAAGTTAAGACACCTTCGCAAAAATATGAGCATCAAAAAACATATCTTCTTTTCTGATGCCCTTTTTCAGCACACCTTCAAATTTGAAATTATTTTTCTCAAGAACGCGCTTAGATGCTTTGTTGCTCGGATAAGTATAGGTCTGAAGTCTTCGTAGCTTGAAAACTTTGAAGGCGTATCTGGAAGCGTTCTTTACAACCTCGGTCATCAATCCTTTACCCCAATATTTTCTTCCAATCCAATAGCCCATTTCTGCTTTGTGCCCAACAGTAATATTATTAAATCCTATTGAACCCACCGCTTCATTTTCAATTTCGATTGCAAAGACGAATTCAGTGGGATTTTTTTGCTTATATTGATTTTGTTTTTTCTTCAGCCAAGCTCTAGCGTCTCCTATTGTGTAAGGATGTGGAAGCCTTGCCAAATTTTTGGCAACAAGTTTATCATTTGCATATTTTACAATTGATTCTGCGTCACTCATTTTGAGCCTCCGGAGAATGAATCTTTTATTTTTTATAGTATTTGCATCCAATTTTTAAATTGCAAAATTTTAACAGACCATATCAACCGGATATTTTGTTCCCCGCCGGATAAAGTGGGTTTCAACATCTTTCAGGTTGAATTTCTTGGTGAAATAGCTGGCGACAAATTTTCGGTTCATGCCGTCTTTACAGGTATAGACGTCAATGCTCACAAACTGCCGGTGGGGAAAAGTATGAATGCTTATGTGAGATTCGGCCACCACCACGAATCCGCTCCAGCCTCCGGCGTCTTTTATCCCGTTGTCGTCGGCCTTATAAACAACGGGAGCGCCAAGAATATTCATTCCAATTTTTTTGGGAAGCTCTTCAAGGCAACGAAGAACCAATTTTCTATCATCAAGCTTTTTGAAGCTTCCACCATATCCGTCCAGCGTGAAATGCTCTCCGAAGTTGCATGTTTTTTTGCTTTTGAAAAGTTTTTTGAACATTCTGGTGTTTTGAATTAGTTCGGCTCTGCGCCTAAGGGAGGAATATACGGATCACCGGAATCTGTTTCGCCCGGCTTGTCTTCACTGGGATTTCCCTGTTTTTCCATTTCGTCCAGCGCTTCATTATTTTCCAGGCTTTCTTCCTCGGCTAGACACTTTTCATCCCCATCTTCACATTCAGCGGCCTCTTGCTGCGCCAGACATTCTTCATCTTCGGGAGCACACTCTTCTGCACTTTCTTCCGATCCTGACAGGCATTCTTCGTCATCCTCGGCGCACTCCTCTTCATCCATCGGAGGATTTTCGAGAAGATATTGTTCGGGATTGCTGCACTCTTCGCCTTCGGGGACATTTTCCGCGTTGCATAATTCTTCGGAGCAATCCGCTTCCCCCTCGCCGCAAACATAAGCTGTGCAATTTTCGTCCGCCGGATCGCAATCGGGGATATTTTTCGCGTTGCGGTTGAATATCTTGTAATACCAGATATCATTGTCGGGAACGCCCGTGCAAGCCTCGCCCTCTTCAAGCGACATCAGGTCGCATTCCCAAATGAAGCAGTTTTCTGTTTCCGGATCACAGTTAATCTGGGCCTTGATGATATAATCGCGCTGAACCATATAGCGCCAGTATGTCACCGAGACCGAACCAACGATAAGAATTCCCAATATGACAAAAAGGATTTTTGATTTTACATCAAGCCTTATTTCTTCAGTTTTATTTTCTTTTTGGAATTGGTCCATTACTAAACCCTATTTTACCATTTCTCCCTGATTTTTTGTATAGCGGGCACGTTTTGCCGCAAATATTCTTCCTATATCCCCGGCACCGGGAATTTAACGCAAAAACCCTCTACTTCTTTTTTGATTTCTTCCAGCTTGTTTTCGTTTTGATGATTTTTCAAAGCTTCAACAATCCATGCGCCCAATTTTTTCATATCATCTTCTTTCATTCCCCGCGTTGTTGCCGCAGGAGTCCCCAGCCTGATTCCACTGGGCCGGAGCGGCGGATTGGGATCATCCGGAATTATCTGTTTGTTCACGGCAATTGATATTTTATCCAGAGTTTGCTCGGCCAGTTTGCCATCAATGCCGAAACTCTGCACCGTGTTCGCGACCATCATGTGGTTGTCAGTTCCGTCGGTGATGAGTTTCACGCCGCTATCCACCAGTTCCTGGGCCAAAGTTTTCGCATTGGCCAGCACTTGTTTCCCATATTCCTTAAATTCAGGCTCGAGCGCTTTCCCGAGGGCCACGGCTATGGCGGCAATCGTTTGCATATGCGGACCTCCCTGCAGTCCCGGAAAAACGGATTTGTCAATCGCATCCGCGTGCTCTTTTTTGCACATTATCATCCCCGCTCTCGGGCCACGCAACGATTTGTGAGTTGTCGTCGAAACCACGTCAAAACCGTAATCAAATGGATTTCTCATCACTCCGGCCGCGATCAGCCCTCCGATATGCGCGACGTCGGCGAAGGTTATCGCTCCGACTTCGTCCGCCACCTTCTTGAAATTCGTGTAGTCATAGTCCCGCGGATAAGAAGTATATCCGCACATTACAATTTTCGGTTTGCAATCCTTCGCAACTTTCATCAGTTCTTCGAAATCAATTCTCCCTTTCTCGTCCGGATGTGTTTTGTAGCGGACAAAATTGAAAACTTTTCCCATGTGGGAAACGGGCGCGCCGTGGGTCAAATGCCCCCCATGAGAAAGCTCCATGGCAAGAACTGTGTCGCCCGGGTTGAGAAAAGCAAAATAGACTGCCTGGTTCATGGGCGAGCCGGAAAGCGGCTGGACATTGGCGTGTTCACACCGGAAAAGTTTTTTGGCGCGGTCTCTCGCCAGATTTTCGACAATATCGGTGTAGGTCTGCCCGCCATAATAGCGTTTCCCGGGATAGCCTTCGGCGTATTTATTGGTGAGAATCGACCCATTGGCAGCAAAAACTTCGGGATAGGTATAGTTTTCGGAAGGGATAAGCTCTACTCCTTTTTGTTCTCTTTTTTCTTCGCCGATCAGAGCGTCATATACCTCTGGATCGGTTTGATTGAGAATTTCCCAATTTTTATTTGCGTCCATGATTCTTTACTTTAATGAATTAGGCCTATGATCTCCTTTTCGGGAATAACTTTTCCTGTTTTTTCGTCTCTTTTTTTCACTTCCACTCCCCCGCCTGCGAGGGATTTTTCGCTCACAACCACACGCCTGGGAATGCCGATAAGATCGGCATCGGCAAATTTTTCGCCCGCCGAAACGTCGCGGTCGTCGAACAGAACTTCGATATTTTTCGCCAAAAAATTTTTGTATATTCCTTCCGCTTCTTTGCCTTTCCCAAGGCTGATCAAGTGGACTTTGAACGGAGCAACGCTTTCCGGCCAGATGATTCCTTTTTCGTCGTGGTGGACTTCGACAATCGTTCCCAAGAGGCGCGATAGGCCAATGCCATAACATCCCATGATAAGCATCTGTGGTTTTCCTTTTTTATCCGCCACCTTCAAGTCAAAGGGCTTCGTAAACCTGTCCATCAGCTTGAAAATATTTCCGACTTCGATCGCTTTTTCCACTTTGAATTTTTTTCCGCCGCAAATTGGGCAAACCGGAGTTTCGGACTTTATTTCCTTATTCACGGCGTTTTGGCACTTTTCGCAAATATAGATTGTGTCTTCTCCGGCCGCTGTCACGGTCTGGAACTCGTGCGAATATTTTGAAAACGACCCGCCGGACGCGAAAGTGACATATGTTTTGCGGCCGATTCCGCACCGGTCAAAAACTTTTTTATACGCTGCCTTGGCTTTTTCATAATATTCGTCGAGGTCATTTTCTTCGATATGAAAAGAGTATAAGTCTTTCATCAAAAATTCCCGTCCGCGCAAAATTCCGGACTTGGCCCGAAGCTCCATCCGAAATTTGGTCTGGAACTGGTAAGCGGCAAACGGGAGGTCTTTGTAGGAATTCAAGAATTTTTTCATGAGCGGAGCGATCACCTCCTCGTGGGTCGGCCCAAGCGCGAATTCACGTCCGCTTGAGTCTTTCACTTTATATAGGTCGTCCATTTTGTTCCAGCGTCCCGTTTTTTCCCAATTTTCTTTGGGATGAAGAGCCGGCATTTCAAATTCTTGAGCGCCGATAGCGTCCATTTCCTCGCGAATAATGTTTTCTATTTTTTTCATTACTCTCAAGCCAAGGGGAAGAATCGTATAGACTCCCGCCATCAATTTGTCGGCAAAACCTCCGCGCGTCAAAAACTGGGCGTTGGCGCTTACTTCTCCCGCCGGCGCGTTTTTTTGAGTTTTAGTGAAAAGTTGGGACTGCCGCATGATATAAAACTAATCTATTTTCGCAATTTTATCAATCACTGCTCGAATCACCCACTCTGGAGTCGATGCTCCGGCCGAAATGGCGATCTTCTTTGCGCCGGTGAACCAAGATTTTCTGAGTCCTTTTTCGTTTTCGATTAAGTATGAATTTGGATTTATGGAATTTGCTATCTCAAAAAGCCTTTTGGTGTTCGCGCTGTCGCGGCCGCCGATCACGATCACCGCGTCGTTTTTTTTCGCTAATTTCCGGATTTCGTTTTGCCGGTTGTCGGTTGAATCACAGATAGTGTTAAAAGATAAAAAATTTGGCAGTTTTTTTGACAAATATTCTTTTATTTTCTTGAATTCGGCAACGTTTTGAGTTGTCTGCGAAATCAGGCAGTATTTTTTCTTTTTATCCAGTTTTATTTTCTTGATATTTTTCAAGCATCCAGCAGTGATTGCCTCGTTTTTTGACCATTCTTTGATCCCCTTCACCTCTTTATGGTGCTTGTCACCGAATATAACCACGCACCAACCTTTTTCGATGAAATTTTGGGCCAACCTCTGGGCTTTCATCACTTTGGGACAGGTGGTGTCTATAATCCTCAATCCGTTTCGGTTGGCTTTTTCATAAAGACCGGGTCCGACTCCATGCGCCGTGAAAATTATTGCCCCGTCCCTGACATCGGACAGTCGCTTTATTTCCTTTATTCCCATTTTTTTGAGTTTGGCGCAGACATCATTGTTGTGAACCATCTTTCCCAGCATATGCAATTTTTCGCAATCAAAAGAATTCATACTTGCCAGATCATATGCCCTTTTCACTCCGAAACAAAAACCGCTATTTTTTCCGACGGTGATTTTTCTTTTATTGCCCATTTTTTCGCAAATGAATAATGTCAAATAAAATTGCTATAGCATATTTAATTGACATTGTTTATCCTTGCTTTCTAAGAGATTAGACGATTTATTGGATTGCTATCCTAAGTTTAGAGTTTTTCTTTGCAATAAAATTTATTTTCCGAATGTTCCCTACTGCTTTCAAATCACTTTCTATTTCCTGGATGGCTTTTTTTGTCATTGCGTCGCAGAAGATTTCCACCTTTTCAAGCTCCGCTTTCATCGAAAGCCCCCGTTCGGCTTTGTGCTTTCGCATTGCGGCGACGATTTCAACGATGATTTTTCCGGTTTTGATTTTTTCCTTGTCAGCCAGTTTCTTGTCAGTTTCCGGCCAACCGCAAAGGTGGATTGATTTTGCGCATTTGGCACTTTTGAAAAAAGTTTGATATATTTCTTCGGACGCAAATGGTATAAACGGCGCCAGGAGCCGCAAAAGCGTGAACAATACTGAATATAGCGTGAACTGGGCTGACTCGCGCCCTTTTTTCCCTTTCGGGCTTTCGTCATATAATCTATTTTTCACAATTTCGATATAATTGTCGGCAAGTTTCAGCCAGAAAAATTTTTCGATTGCAAGCTTTGAAGAAGAATAATCATAATTTTCAAAACTCTTTGTGGCTGTCGCGACCAATACCTCCAATTCCGCCAAAATCCACTTATCTGTAGGATACAGGCTATTCGTTCCAATTCGCTTTTCATTCGCTCTCAAATCGCGAGGATTAATATTCATCATCACAAATCTTGTCGCGTTCCAAAGTTTCGTCAAAAATTTCTTCCCCGCCTGGATTTCCTCTTCGGAAAAATTGATGTTTTGCCCCAGGCTTCTTCCAGCCGCCCAAAAACGCAGAGCATCCGCTCCGTATTTTTCAAGAATTTCCTGCGGCGCAACCACATTTCCGAGGCTTTTAGACATTTTCCGGCCGGCGGAATCAAGAACATGCCCGGAAATCATCACTTCGGTCCAGGGAATTTTTTCAAAGTGATAATTTGAGCGGACAACGGTATAGAATAGCCAGGTAGATATAATATCGTGGGCTTGCGGCCGTAAATTCATCGGAATCATTTTTTCTACGTCTTTTTCTTTATAAAACAGATGTAAAGCGAGCACGGGAGAAAGAGAGCTCGTCGCCCACGTGTCCATCACATCATGCTCGGGAATAAATTTCGATCCGCCGCATTTTTCACATTTTCCTTTTGGATTCGCGGAGAGCGGATCCACCGGCAAGTCTTTTTCATCTGCCATTTTCGCTTCTCCGCATTTCACGCAATACCAAACCGGAAATGGAATCCCGAAAAAGCGTTGACGGGAAATGCACCAGTCCCAGTTGAGTCCTTTTATCCAGTTACCAAGACGCGTCTGCATGAATTCGGGATGCCACTTTATCTCTTCTCCCAACTGGATAAGCTTTTTCTTTTGATCCAAAACTCTGACATACCACTGCTCGGAGTTGAGAATCTCCACTTCTGTTTTGCAGCGCTCATGAACATTGAGCGTGTGGGTTATTTTTTTCTGCCCGATGAGTAATTTTTTCTTTTTGAGATCTTCAATGATTTCATGCCGGGCATCTTTTGCGGAAAGGCCAGCGTATTTTTTCGCTTTTTCGGTCATCCTTCCAGCTTTGTCAAGCGACATTGCGAGAGTCAATTTGTATTCTTTGAACCATTCGACATCCGTTTTATCCCCGAAGGTGCAGCACATCACTGCTCCGCTGCCTTTTTTCATGTCCACCTTTTTGTCGGATATAATTTCGACACGATTTCCAAAAATCGGAACTTGGGCTTTTTTTCCGACAAGGTTTCTGTATCTTTTGTCACTCGGATGCACAAAAATTGCCACGCAGCTGGAAAGTAGCTCCGGGCGGGTTGTAGCGATGACAAGATTGTTTTTCTTACTGCCGGCAGGCAGATTAGTCGGCAATTCGAAAACGATGTCATTGAAATAAGTTTCCGCTTCCTTATCTTCGAGTTCGGCTTGGGCTATCGCCGTTTGGCAGTGCGGGCACCAGACCACCGGCGCGTCCTGGCGGTAGACTTTTTGTTTTTTGTATAAATCGATAAAAAACTTTTGGCTCGTACGGCGGCAATCGTCGTCGATCGTCGAATAAACACGGGAAAAATCACAGGACATCCCGATTTTTTTCCAGTCCGCGACGAAATCAGGGGTGATTTCTTTCAGGGTTTCATTGCAAAGATCAATGAAATCCTGGCGCTTCATTTTGCTGGCTCGGACTTTTTTCAGTTTTTCTACCAGTCTTTCAGTCGGCAGGCCATTGTCGTCCGTCCCAAAAGGAAACAAAACGTTCCGTCCGGCCATTTTTTGGTATCTCGCGATGAAATCTTCGTGGGTATACGAATACACATGGCCGATGTGCATTTTACCGCTCACTGTCGGCGGCGGCGTGTCAATTGAAAAAACCTCCCCTTTGGCGCGGGGATTATATTTGTATATTCCTTCTTTCTCCCAAAACTTCAGCCATTTCGGCTCGGTTTCAGTTGGGTTGTAGCGCTTGGAGATTTCTTTGGACATAAAAACTTCTATTTCCTAAATTCCGAAACTCTGTATTTTCCACTTTTTAGCTTCTTTTTCTTTCGGTTCATAATTTTTTCGTGTTTTTCCCAAAAGGCTTTATCGATCTCATCCAATCCTGCGCCAAGGCTGACAAAATTTCCGATAACTAAATTCAAAAGATCTATATTTTCTTCGATAACTTCTTTTCTTAATTTCCCTTTTGTTACGGCTTGCGCCAATTCACCTAATTCCTCAATCAAAAGGTTTAGTCGAAAGGTCATATCTTCGTTATTCGTGCCTTTCATTTTATATTTTTTGTGGAAATCAGCGATCGCTTGATAGTATTTTTCCATTTTATTTTCTCACTCTTACCCTCAAATTTTTCTCCAGCGCGGAGGTAATTTTTTTCATCGCGGTGTCAATTTCGGCGGAAGTCAAAGTTTTTGCCTCGGAGCCGATTTTGAGGCGCAGCGCCAGACTTTTTTCGCCTTCATTTTTGAAAACATCAAAAAGATTGACATTTTTCACGAGACTGCTTCCGTTTTTTCGAATATTTGAAACTATGTCAGCATATTTTGTGTTTTTACCAACAAACATTGAAATATCACGTTCCACGATCGGAAATTTGCTGATTGGTTTGTAGTGTTTTTCGGGCAATTTCATTTCCAGTAAAACAGAAATTTTGATACCGAAAACCGCCACTCGTTTTTTAATGCCATAATTCTCGAGAATTTGAGGGTTAATCTCTCCGACTTTTCCAATTTCCTGATTATCGATCAGCATTCTGGCTGTTCGGTTTTGGTGCCAGAATTTCATTTCAGAATTCGTCAGAGCCTCATACTTAACATTTTGATATCCAAAATTTCTCAATAATGCCTCAACCTTTCCTTTAAGCTCAAAAAAGGGGGTGTTTTTTGACAAACTATCAACGAATACTCCCGCTAAATGGTCATATTCCAAAAACCTTCCTTTGTTGTTCCGGAATTTTTTGCCAATCTCAAATATTTGGACTTTCGGAAGATTTTTCAGATTTAATTTCACGTTTTTAAGAAGATTGGAGATCAAGTTTCTCCGCAGAAATTGCTGGTCCAGACTCAAGGGATTCGCCACTTCGATGTGGTCTTCAATTCTCAAATTACATTTTTCAATATCTTCTTTTGAGTAAAACGCGTAATTCATAACTTCTGAAAATCCAAGCCCAATCAAAATATCGCGCAGTTTATTTTCAAAATTTCTTTTCGTGTTTTGAGGCAGAGTCTTCACTTCGACGACCGGCACTTGCTCCTTGATATTTTCATAGCCATAAATTCGGCCAATTTCTTCGATGAGATCTTCTTGAGTCTTGAGATCAATCCGGCGAGTCGGAATCTCTACATTCAACTTGGAAGCCGAACTTCCAAGCACTTTGAGATCAAGATTTTTAAGAATATTTCTCATTTTTGATACCGGAATATTTTCCCCCAAGAGACTATATACATGGCTCGAGTTTAATTTTATCTGCCACGGCTTCACTTTTTTGGGATAAACGTCCGCCATAGCAGCAATCTCGACATTTTTGCCGCAAATTTCCTTTATCAATTCAACTGCCCGCGCTATACCAACCTCTGCCAGCTTCCGGTCAATCTCGCGCTCGAAGCGGTGTGACGATTCGGTGATAAGATTATGCGCCGTTCTCGTTTTTCTGATGCTCGTCGAATTGAAATTAGCTGACTCAAGAATAATCGACGTCGTTTTGCTGGTTATCGAAGAATCAAACCCACCTATCACACCAGCGAGAGCCAGCGCTTTTCCTGAATCGGCAATGACTAAATCGTTATCGCGAAGTTTATGAGTCATTTCATCGAGCAATTTTATCTCCTCCCCTTTTTTCGCTCGCCTAACAATAATCTTGATCCTTGATCCTTGATCATTGATCATCGATTCATCAAAAGCGTGCAATGGTTGTCCCGTCTCAAGCATCACATAATTTGTGACATCAACAATATTGTTTATTGGCTTCACTCCGCAAACCAGCAGTCTTTCCCGCACCCATTTCGGAGAAGGACCGACTTTGATATTTTCCAAAACCGCTCCTATATATCGCGGGCAAAGTTTTTTGTCCTTTATTTCAACTATAAATTTCTTCCTAAAGTTCTTCCTAAAGGAAACCTTTAGAAAATGCCTAAAGGTTTCCTTTAGGATAAAGTTCCGACCTTCACAAGCGCAAATTTCCCTCGCCATCCCGATGTGAGAAAGGACATCATGACCCCGGTTAGGAAGAATTGAAAATTCCATCTGGGTTTCTTTCTCTTCAGTTTGAGATCCTTCAAATTCAAAAGCGCGCATGGTCAAAAGCTCCGCCAGTTGTTTGGGCGTTTTTTTGGTTTTGGACAATTCTTTCAGCCAAGTGTAGGAATATTTCATAATGATCTATCTTGCAAACTTTTTCAATGTTTATTATTGACCATATCCTTCTTCCCCAACCCCATAGTATTCCTTTTTTGCTATTTGAAGGATTTCATTGTATCTTCTTTGTTCTGGAGTTAATTTGTCATAATTTCCTTTATAAAAATCTGGATACCCCGCTTCCCCGCCTAATTCCTTTACAAGGCTAATAAATTCCTTTTTTAGATCTTCTGATGATATAGCGTTGACTAAATTTTCTAAAGAAGGCTCTGAAATTATTTCTTCAGGTTTTTCTTTTTTCCCTAGGATCTTTTCAAAAATATTCAGTATATTATTTTAAATTAATTTATTATTCAAAAAATTTAGAATTGCTTTATAAACCTCAAATCTCCGCTTTCGAACCAATGGATATGGTCGATTCTATATTTCATCATTGCCAGGCGCTCAATTCCAAATCCCCAGGCAAAACCCTGGTATCGGTTCCGTGGATAGCCGGCCGCCACAAAAACATTTTGATTGACCATTCCCGCACCGCCGATCTCAAGCCAACCGCCATTTTTGCACGACGGACAACCTTTGCCTTTACATACAGTACAACTTATATCAAATTCAAAGCCGGGTTCAACAAATGGAAAGAATGTTGGCCGAATTCTGATATTAATATCTTGTCCGAAAAAGGCGGAAAAGAATTGAGATGCAATATGCTTAAAATGACCGACATTTATATCTTTGCCTACCACAAGTGCCTCAAATTGATGGAACGTGTGTTCGTGGGCCGCATCAGTAGCCTCACGTCGGAAACATCGTCCTGGAGCAATGATTTGAAAAGGCGGTTTGTGTTTTTGCATGTAACGCATCTGAACAGGCGATGTATGTGTCCGCAAAACAAATTTTTCTTTTGATTTTATCCAAAACGTGTCCCACTCGTCCCGGGCAGGATGGTCTGCTGGAATATTCAATGAATCAAAATTATACCATTCGGTTTCCAGTTCCGGCCCTTCGACAATTTCAAACCCCATCGAGGAAAATATTTTTTCAATTTCCCGATAGACGATAGTTATCGGATGCAAGCTGCCAATTTCAGCTTTTTTTCCGGGCAAGGTGACATCTATTTTTTCTTTTTCCCAATCAATCTGATTGGTCAATTCTTTTTTTCTTTTTTCGTAAGCCTTTTCAATTTCCTGACGAGCTTGATTGGCCGGCGGCCCAATTTTTTTTCGCTCTTCTGCCGGCAAATTCTTGAGGTTTTTGAGAATTTTTGTGAGCTCCCCACTCCGGCCAACGTATTTCACTTTGACAAAATAAAGATCCTTCTCGGTTTGAGAGTTGCATATTTCTTCAAGAAACTTGGTTTTTATTCCGTCTATATTCTCTTTAGCCACAATTATAATCTACATAAAAAAAAGGAAAAAGTCTAGTTTTAGAAACATGTAATTTGAGAAAATGAGGCTGGCAACTTATTTTTTACCTACTCTTTTTCGCATCGCTATATGCTTTTTCTGAAGAACGGCCAGAAGCTTGCTTTCATTGATCTTTGTGTGCCGGCGGCTTTTCACGACAAAATCTCCGTTTATCATCAGATCCCTCACTGCCCGGCCTCCGTGCGTGATGAGGTTTCCAAGAAGCGTCATTGGATTTTTTTCATCAAACGGAATAAAGCCCCGGTCTTTGAGTTTCCAAAAGGCAAGATCAGCTTTCATTCCTGGCAGGATTTTTCCCCGATCAGGCATATTGAGCGTCCGCGCCGCATTCATCGTCATCATTTTGAAAAGGGAGCCGAATTTCACTGTCCGGGAATATAGATGGGTGATTCTTGTCTGGTAGGCTTCAGAGAGAAGATCCAGGCGGCTTTTTGAAACTACGCCATCCGTCCCGAGCGCGACATATGAGTTTCCAGCCACGTCAATGAATTTCCAAAGGGGGAAGGTGCCGCTTTTATGAATTGCATTCGAGGTCGGAAGGTGAACAATGCCGACTCTATTCTTCACCAGTTTTTTTATTTCATTTTCTGTCACGTATATTGAATGAGACGCTATAGTTTTGTTTGTGAGAAGTCCGTGGCTCTTTAGCATTTCCACTTCCCTTTTTCCGTGAAGCGCGACGCATTTTCTGGCTACTCTTTCACTCTCCGCCATATGGCAGGTAAACAAAAGATTGTGCTCCGATTGCAGTTTTTTCACCTCTTTGAGAATCTTGGCGTTCGCCCGATGGACATAATGGAGCGCGATGGCCAACTGTGATTCGGGCGGAGCTTCCTGTATATTCAATATATTGCGGATAAGCGCGGGAGAATTTTCCGGATGGGTATTTGAAGCCACGCTCACTGCATTGATCATATTGTGTTTTGTCGCCCGGGTTGCCAGTTCAATGGGCCAATAGACCGCAAAATGGCTAAGGGTCGTAGTGATCCCTGCTTTTTGCTGTTCCGTTATGTCGCCTATGGCAGAAAAGGTGTAGTCTTCGTCAGTCATTGAACGTTCCCATTTTGGCATAGCGGCAATTGTTTCATCGATTGATTCTCCTTCGTCGAGCATCATAGCCGAGCGCATCAAATACATTGGCGGATGGGCGTGCGCATTGATAAGTCCCGGCGTGACGACAATTCCTCCCCGCATTCCGGCCTCATAAACAAGATTATAATTTCCAGGATTGACTTTTTTTGCCGGAAGAACCTCTTGAATGATTCCATTTGAAATCACAATTGAATAATTTTGTAGGCATTGCAGTTTGTCTGTTTCGTCGCAGGTGAAAAGAAAGGGAACATTGTGGACCAGAATGTCTTTTTTACCTTTCCCTCCATTTGCTTTGTGCCTCGTGTGCTGGATATCATCTTCGAAGGGAATGGCATAAAGGGATTTTTTTATTTTAGAGAGAATTTTTCTAGGCATTGATTTTTCTAATAATAAAACCACCCCTGAAGGCGTTTTATTCTTTTCGTTATTTTAGCACTACCGCGAAGTTAGCGCAAAATTTTCAGGCAGACGAGATTCAAACATGAAGGTTCTGCTTGGGCTATTTATTTAATTTGAGATTTTTCAATTTGATTCGCCACCGGTAAAAATCGCCTAATCAGCATCAGCGGCCAAGATTCTGGGACATATTTTATTGGGATGTGGTATAGATCGACCCAAATATGGCTGTAAATGGCGAAAAGAATTGCTTTTTCCAAATATAAGTGCTCGGCTTTACTAAAGTTTCTCCGGCTATTGTAACCTCTTATAAATTCCTTTAGAAGTCTTCGATCAAGTTTTTTATTCGGGCAGAAATTCCACATAATGGTTTTTCCCACATCTACCATAAAAGGACCGATATAAAAATTGCCAAAATCAATAATTCCTGATAATTTTTCACCTTGAAAAAGCTCGTTAGTATGCCCTATATCAACATGGATGGGGCCCTCGGGAAGAACGGCAGGCGGACTGTTATGGATCACTCCTCGTTTAACTTTTTCGACAACCGATTTCAATACAGGATTTGTTTGTTTATGAGCATATGGATCCATCAATTTCATAACGCGCTGATTCAGATCATAAAACTTTCTTCGAGATTTTAATTTTTTCTTGAACTTTCGAGCACGTTTATGAAATTCTCCCAAAAACTCACCTAGTTCACGAGCCATCGGAGCCATGATTCTCTTTGGTGATTTTCCAGATATAAAATCATAAACAGTTATCCAATCGTCTCCAAATCTCTCGATAAAATTTCCGCGCGAGGAAGTTTTATAAGCAGGCACGGGCAATCTTCGAACCGCATTCAGCATATCTATTTCATATTGCAACGATTCTTTCGACTTGCTAACTATATCTTTTTTTTCTGACAATATATTTTTTGAAATAATAAATTTCCCCGAAGACGTTAGCGCGGCTGCCTTAGTAGACATACCAAAACCTATGTGAAGCTTAGATATTTTTTGCACCTTTCCCAGGCCATATATATCTGCAATTTTTTGATATTGTTTTTTTGAGTAAAACTTTTCCATATTATTGGAATGATATTATACTCTTGGCTTCGTCTTTTTATTTCGTCTGTAACTGGCCAGACTTCCATCGCCTATCGCGCTAGGCTTTAACACTTCGACCTGCATGTCTTTCAGATTAGGATCCTTTTCGACTTTCTCTCTCATGTCCGCAATATCGCCTTCGCTTATCAAAACGCCCCGCACAGAATAACCTCCGTGCTCCGCCATAAACTTTGCTCCACTGCCAATATCTCCATTCAACGAATCTCCTACTACAATAAATTTTCTCGGAATAGGGACTCCTTTTCCCTCTAGTCTCTGGATTAAATATTCTATGGCGCCTTCTTTCCCCTGTCCCACAAAATCTTTCTGACACGCTAAAGCAATAAATGAGTCTGCAAGGCCTAGTGATTTGCAAACAGCTTTGGCAAAAGGTTCGTCATTAGCTGTCATTACACACATGGGAATTCCCATGCGCTGGTAAATTTTTGCAAGGTGAAAAACCGGTTTTATCTTTGTTTGTTCAAATATTTGCGGGTCTCGGTTGAACATATCTTCGGCCATTTTTGCGCTCATCTGGCTGTGCCTGATCGAAAGCTCGGCTGCCAAGTTATGATCATCCCCTTTTTTATCAACTTCTTTTTCATGGCCCGGGAGCCACTCTAAATATTTTTCAGGATCCTCCCATTCTTTTCTTCCATCCCTCGCAATACCGATCATACGATGAAAAACACGAAACGTTGTGCCAAGATGAAGACCTTTTAGATATAGTTCTGTCAATTTGTCTGGATCTTGGTCGGGATATATCTCCGCAAATAATTTTTTAAACGCTTCGCCATGAATAAAACCACACTCCGCTAGAGTTTTGTCTATATCAAAAAAAGCCACAGCTTTGGGAAAACCATCTGAGTCCAGTTTGATTATAATTTTCCGCGGCCTGCGGCCAAATGTTTCAATATCAGATGCAACGGATATCTCTTTTCCTTTTTCCTGATAAGGAGAGTTTTGTTCCGGTTTATCAAGCATTGATATTTTCTATCGAAATTCAAAGATACTTGTCGAAATATGGCAGGTAGTCGAGAACAGTCCTCGACTGGAATCATTTTTGGGCCGGGCAGGATTCGAACCTGCGTAGACCGAAGCCAACGGTTTTACAGACCGTCCCCTTTAACCACTTGGGTACCGACCCCTAATTCAAAAATTCCTATATCCATTTATCCAATT
Source organism: Candidatus Moranbacteria bacterium RIFOXYB1_FULL_43_19 (assembly GCA_001784875.1). Taxonomy (GTDB): domain Bacteria; phylum Patescibacteriota; class Minisyncoccia; order Moranbacterales; family UBA11712; genus UBA11712. Next base: position 55,801 of record MFSH01000015.1, on the reverse strand, counting down.
TTTTATCAAATTGAGCAATTTTTTATCTGAATATCTGATATGAATCAGGCCATATGGCATTTTTTGTGTTTTGTTTTTATCATAATCTTCCCGAATATAAGGCTTTGTGAATTGTTTTTTGTCTATTTTCGTAACCTTACTCCAGAAATTTATATTTTTGCTGATGTTCTGATTAGCATAGAAATAGGAATAAACCCGAAGCCTGTCTTCATCTATGCCGCAAACTTTTCGCAGAAATTTCAGAAAGAGCGCTATCATGTCTTTGTCGCTGTTCGCAAAGTCCACTGTCATGTCACCTGCTGTGGAGCCTTCTGCCCAATACAACATTATGCCGATTATTTTCAATGTCCGTAATTTTTCGCTGTTAGTATTTTTTAATTTAAATGAGGGCGCGCATCTTTCGAATCTCAAGGAATTGCTCTCATTTGTCTTTCTTCTTGCTAAACTATTTTTTCTCATGCAGTAAAAAACCGCATCAATTGAAACGTTGAGCCTATTTGCGACATCCTGAACGCTAAGCTGCTCTTTATAATACAGCTCTTTAACTTTATCCAAATTTTTTTCGCTTATTGCCGCCATTAATCAGATTATAAAGGAACACTACACAAAAAGCAATGATATCTAGATACTATCGCTCTTGACAACAAATATGAGCCGCCCGTCGGATTCGAACCCACAACCTACTGTTTACAAAACAGTTGCTCTGCCATTGAGCTAGGGCGGCAATGAAATAATCAGTAAAGAATCGTCGCGGAGCGACACAACAATTTTTCGCTTTTATTTTTTAGTTTTTAATTTCACGAACCCAGCCTCATTCTCATCTCAATCTCCCTGAGGCTGCTTTTGGCTTTGAGGTCTCTCGGGCGAAGTTTCAAGACCATTTTGAAAGAATCTTTCGCGTCTTTTATATTGCCAATGGACATATAATAATCACCCAATTCGCGATAGGCTTCATTGTCTTTGGGATTTTCCGCGATCCGATGGATTAGCGCTTCCTCCTTTGCCCTGTCTTCCGCCGCTAGTTCCGGGACGATCCTTTGCGGCGCAGGTTCTTCTTTCTTTTTTACAACCACTCCTTCGCTGAAAAAATCTTTTTTAGGGATATTGCGGCTGCGCTCTTCGCTTTTTTCACTTTTCACGAGGTCAAGATTCTGTGCCGCCTCCTCGCTTTCGAAATAAAGGCTCTCGTCTCTTTTTTCAGCAAGCGGCTCGTGAATTTTTCTTCCCAGCCTTCTTTCCTTCATTCTGTGAAGAGTTTTTGACAAGGCTGCCTCTGTTTTTCTTATGCCAATTTTGACTAAGTTCATCGTTCCTTCCAAAAATCTCAAAACAAGAGCCCATATGCTTTTCCATTTTTCGCTTCTGTTTTTTCCCATAGAAAAAGTCTCTGCGCGGGGACGTGAGATTTCTCCCTTTTTTTTCAAAAGAGCCGTTTTTTTCCCGAACATAACAACCAAAAAAATCAGCGCGGTGACAAAAATTATCGGTGGCACATAAATCCAAAACATATTATTCAAGTTCATTTTTATCCACAAATGCAAAAGTCTTATCCTCGAGCTCAATCCCCACTTTTCCGGTCATTAAGTTTACCTCTTTGACTGTGGCGGGCCTGCTTTTGTATGTCACTTTTTCTCCGTGTTTGGGGAACTGCTCGGCTAGCTTCCTATATTGCTCTTCCTCAAAAGCCAAACAGCACATCAGTCGGCCGCATATGCCTGAAATTCTTTCCGATCCGCGGTGGGCGATTTGCTGTACTTTCGCCATTTCCGAAGTTATGCTCGGAAGATTGCTTCTAAATCTAACACAGCACAGCTCCCGGCCGCAAATCCCAAATCCCCCGCTTTGACGGCTCTCATCCCGAGCTCCAATTTGGTGCAGCCTGATCGATCTTTGCAGTTTTTTCGACAAATTTTTGACAAGATCACGAAAGTCGACGCGCCCGTCAGAAGTGAAAGCAAAAGTGATTCCGCCCCCCTCGAAAGAGTACTTGGCGCCGACAATTTTCATCGGAAGGCCAGACCTTTTCACCTCGCTCTGGCAAAGCCTGAGCGCTTCCTGTTCTTTTTTTTGGTGTCCGCGGATATTTTTCAGATCAACAAGATTCGCTTTTCTTATGTACTTGGCTGTCGCCAGATTTTGCCCCGTGTCTTCTTTTCTCCGGGACGGCGCTTCTTTTTCAATAATAGCCGAAGTCATGCCGCTTTCCGTTTCGGCTATCACAACATCTCCGCTTTCCAGAGCTTGCGGCGCTTGGATCAAAAACGGACTTTCCCAGCGGCTGGTTTTTGCATAAAAATTTTTCATCAATCAAATTCAGTCAGATTTCAAAGCGAACAATCCTTTCAATTTTGATATTTTCCCCTATCTTTGAAATTTTTTCCTTTACTAGGTCTTCCACTGTGATATCAGGATTTTTTATAAACTTCTGACGCATCAGGCACTGTTCGGAAAAATGCTTTTCCGTCTTCCCGGAGACGATCTTTTCAACGATCTCTTTGGGCTTTTTTTCTTTGGTAATCTCTTCTCTTGCCAAATCTTCATATTCTTTTCTTTCTTTTTCAGAAACCTCATCAAACAAGATGAATTTCGGATCCATTGCCGCAACATGCATGGCAAGATCGTGAGAAAGTTCTTGAAATTCTGCATTTTTAGCAACAAAATCAGTTTCGCAGCGAATTTCAACCAGCGCGCCTATTTTTTTGTTGCTATGAATATAGGCGGATACAACACCCTCTCTTGTCTCCCGTCCTGACTTTTTCTGAGCTTTCTCCTTGCCTTTTTTTCTGAGATACTCCCGGGCTTTTTCTGCGTCCCCCTCCGAATTCACAAGGGCCTCCCGGCATTCCATGACACTCGCGCCGGTTTCTTCCCTCAGTTTTTTGACTTGATCGGCTGATATCTTTTTTACCCTGTTTGAAATTATCTTTTTCATACTATTAGCTTTTTATCAATTTCATTTAATTTCCCCGCTTTCTTTCTTTTTTGTTGGATTTCTAGCGGGGTGAATATTTTTAACTCGTCTTATTTTTTGAATTATTTTTTTCTTGAACTGGAGCTGGCTTAGGTTCTTTTTTCGTTTCTTTTATGGTTTTAGCAACCAGGCCAACAACATATCGAAGTGAGGAAAGAGCATCGTCGTTGGCCGGAATCGGGTAGTCTATGGGATCCGGATCAGTATTTGTATCCACTATCCCAATCACCGGAATTTTCATTTTCTTGGCTTCTTTGACCGCCAAATCATTCTCTTTGGCATCAGCAACAAAAATAGCTTGCGGAAGAGAATCCATCTTTTTGATTCCGCCCATCTTTTCGTTCATCCGCTCTATTTCTTTCTTGAAGCGAAGCCTTTCGTATTTTGTATACTTTTGAAGTTCGCCTTTGGCCATTTTCTCCTCCTGGTCATTCAAGTATTTTATCCTTTTTTTCACTTCCCGGAAATTCGTCAATGTCCCACCCAACCACCTGTTGTTCACAAAGGGCATTCCAGCCATCCGGGCACATTCCTCAACAACCTGCTTGGCCTGCGGCTTTGTTCCGACAAAAATAATCTTTCCTCCGTTGGCTGCGACACGGCGCGCAAATTCAAGGGATTTTTCAAGCAAAGCCATGGTCTTTTCAAGATCAATGATATAGACATTGCCTTTTTCAGAAAAAATATAAGGTTTCATTTTCGGATTCCAGCGGGATTTTTTGTGTCCGAAATGGACGCCGAATTTCAGCATTTGCTCGATCGAGAGTCCCAGCTCCTCATACTTAAAACCAGCCGGCAGAATTTGGCTGTTTTGAGAGGTTATCTCTTTTTTGGGCTCGGCTTGAGCCTGTTTACTATTTTCCATGTTTTTCCTTTAATTATAAACACCTATCTCCCGATTTACCCCTTCCTTCTTGAAGGAGGGGGGCAAGGATTTTCCCGTAGGAGATATGAATAATGACATTAATGATGTTAGCAAGAACATCGGCACTTGTCAATTTCTCTATGCTATGCTAATCTGCAAATGTTATGCCAATCAACGAATTGCGAACTTGCTGATACTTTCATGCCTATATTCGCAATTTGCGGATTGGCATTTATTAGCATCATTCACCTATATTCCATGAAAAAAGACATCCATCCGAAGTATTATCCCGAAGCCAAGATAATTTGCGCTTGCGGGAATATCATCACCACTGGCTCAACAAGACCCGAAATGAAAGTTGAGGTATGCAGCGCGTGCCATCCTTTTTATACTGGAAAAAAACGCTTGGTTGACTCAGCCGGCCGTCTCGACCGCTTCAAGAAGCGCTTTGAAAAGACGGCAGAAATGAAGGCTGGACTGGCCAAAAAACAGGCTGTGAAAGGGAAAAAGAAGAAAGCCAAGCTAGTTATCGAGAAAAAGATTTCCAAGAAAAAAATTGCGAAAAAAACCGCCGCAAAGAAAGTAATCAAAAAGAAATAGGTTTTTGCAATATATCCCGAAAACCCGCTTCGAGCGGGTTTTATTTGTAAATTAGCTTGGCAATCATCAACGATACCGCCAGCGATATCTCGATTATATCCATCACAATGATTGGCATTTCCCTTATTCCTATTCCATAAGCAAGAAAAAGCAGCAGTCCTGAAATATAAATTGCATTCCAAAGAAGTGATATATCTCGAGTTGATTTTGTTCTCCAGGCTTTCCATACTTGCGGTGTGAGCGACATCGCGATAACAAACCCTGCTAAGTAACCCGTGAGTTGGATTGCGTCCATTTTTTGTTTTCCCTAATGTTGTGAAATATTCAAATTTATGCTAATTTTAATCAGAAATTGGATAGTTTGATATTAACATAATTGCAGTGAAAAGCCAAATTGACGCAGTTAAAAAGGAATACCAGAAACTGAAAACCGAGCTTGAAAAGCCCGAGATCGTTTCCAATGGCCAGAAAATGAAAGAAATTGGCAAAAGAATGACCGAGCTTGAGGAAATCATAAAAAAAATAAAAGAGCTTGAGAACATTGAAAAAAACATGCGCGAAAACGCCCAGATTGTGAACGCAGAACATGACACGGAGCTCAAGAACATGGCTATGGAAGAAAATGTGAATCTTGCGAAGAAGAAAGCAGAAACGGAAAAAGAGTTGCAGGCCCTGCTTATTCCGAAAAACCCAAACGACTTGAAAAACGTCATCGTTGAAATCCGAGCCGGCGCCGGCGGAGATGAATCCGCCCTCTTTGCCGCCGAGCTTCTCCGGATGTATTCGCGCTATGCCGAGAAGAACGGCTGGAAATTGTCGCTGCTCAATTCAAATCGCACCCCTATCGGCGGTTTCAAGGAAATTATTTTCAGCATTGAAGGGAGTGGAGCTTTCGGAAAAATGAAATATGAATCCGGAGTCCACCGGGTTCAAAGAGTCCCGGAAACTGAAAAAAACGGCCGTGTCCATACTTCAACGGCAACCGTGGCCGTACTTCCGGAGGCCAAAGAGGTTGATATTGAGATAAGTCCGGCTGATCTGCGCATAGACACTTTTTGCTCGTCCGGCCCCGGAGGACAAAGCGTCAACACGACCTATAGCGCGGTCCGCATCACCCATATCCCGACTGGGACCGTTGTCACCTGCCAGGATGAAAAATCCCAGCAAAAAAACAAGGAAAAAGCCATGAAAGTGCTGCGTTCCCGGATTCTGGCCGCCGAAGAGGAAAAGAAAGCCAAAGAACTTGGAGACGCCCGCCGCAGCCAGATCGGCACCGGGGACCGGAGTGAAAAGATCAGAACCTACAATTTTCCCCAAGACCGGATCACTGACCACCGGATCAAGGAAAACTGGAGCAACATTGGAGATATCCTGGACGGGAATTTGGGCAAGATTGTAGAAAAGCTGGAAAAAGAGGATTTGAAGAGAAAAATTGGCAAATAATTTGATGAATATCAAAGAAATACTTCGAAATACTCGCCTATCTCCCCTCGACGCGGAGATTCTTTTGTCTTTGGCCGTAAATGTGCCCCGTGAATACCTTTTCACCCATCCTGAACACAGACTTATCAGATCACAAAATGTGAGCTACAAACTATACGTTTCGAAACGGCTGCGGGGTGAGCCAATCGCCTATATAACCGGAAAAAAAGAGTTCTATGGCTTGGAATTTGAAGTAAACAAAAACGTCCTCATCCCCCGTCCCGAAACGGAATTACTAGTTGAAAGAGCGCTGGATCAATTACTAGATACAAAATCCCAGATGCCAGATACTATAATCGACGTTGGCGCCGGAAGCGGGAATATTATTGTTTCTATTGTCAAAAATATCCCTACTAAAACCAAAAGCAGGATAAATTATTACGCTATTGACATATCCAAAAAAGCTTTGTTGGCAGCAAAAAAAAATGCCAGAAAGCATAAAGTTGCCAAATATATAAAGTTTATCCAATCTGATCTTCTGAAATTTGCCCCAAAGAATCTGGCAGGAAATATTTTAATCACTGCTAATCTTCCCTACGTTTCCCCTAGCCTATACAAAAAAAATAAAAATAACCTCAAGTATGAACCAAAAAACGCATTAATAAGCAAAAAAAATGGTTTAGGCTATTATGTCAAGTTTTTTCGGCAAATACAGCAATTATGCACGATATGTTGCGTGTTACGTGTTACGTGTTACGTAGAAATAAGTCCAGAACAAAAAACCGAGCTAACAATAATTGTAAAAAAAGAACTGCCTTCGGCTCAAATAAAGTTTTTCAAAGATTTGTCGAGAAAATGGCGGATAGCTGAAATTTCTGCGTTTGTTGACAAAAAATGCTTATAACTGCTATATTTTTTATACAATGAACATTAATAATTTATCCTAGTCTAGAAAGGAAGGTGTAACAAGTGGAAAAGAATCCCAAAAATTCCAAAGAAATAGATGAATCTTTGGAAGAAGGAGGGGAAAGCATGAAGACCTGGCTGCAAGAAAACATGAGAATGCTGGTAAGTATTGTCATTGTTGTTGCAATCGCTGGAGGCATTTATGCCTATTCAAAAAGAACCCAGCCGCAAGTAGCGCAAAAAGAAACCATGGAAACAACTGAAGACGCTGAGGGCAAAATTAGCGTCATCGGAGGCGATACGGTCAAAGAAGAACAAGTGGCCGGAGAAACCACAACTGATAGTGAAGAAGCCGCTGTTCAAGCGCCACAGCCAGCTGAGGAAGTGCCAACAGCAGTCCCAGCTGAAGCCAGCAAGGAAACCGGCAGTTCGTTTGTGGAAACTGCCCAGAGAGGAGACAGCACAACCAAGTTGGCCCGAAGAGCTCTGGCTAACTACCTGGAAAAAACTCCCGACATGAGCCTCACTGCCGAACACAAGATCTATATTGAAGATTATCTTCGGCGGCAAGTCAAAGACGGGAGGCTGAAAGTTGGCGAATCCAGGGAATTCAGCAAAAACAGTATCGCCCAAGCGATTGAAAAGTCAAAAACTCTGACCGAAGGACAGCTGAAGAATTTGGAGAAATACTCGCAAAGAGTGCCTGAACTAAAGTAAAAAACTTTCTAGCATAACCCAAATAAAAATTGTACATTTTCACCCCGCACCATAACTCAAACCAAGAGCTGCGAGCAACGAAATACAACCGCGTAGCAATGTGCGGGGTTTATATCCAAAAGACCGGCAATGCCCGGTTTTTTGGTTGGCTTTACCCCGCACCAATTCCAGGCACTCTTTTGGAAATATCTGCGGGCGTGAGCGAAGCGGCTTCGCCTTTTTGGTTTTGTCTAATCAATGGTCGATGATCAGAATTGGTGCGGGGTTCGACAAAATACAATTTCCGCGATAAGATTCATCTATGAGAAAACATCTTCGCAGGATTCTTTTTTGGCTCTTGGTGCTTCTTTTTTTGGCTACTGCACCTATTGCCATCCTTTATTCCCAGGGATACCGCTTTGACCAGAATAAAATGATCTTCGTTCACAGCGGAGCTATCACTTTGAAATCTTTGCCCACGAGCGTCAATATATTTTTGGACGGAAAGCCGCAATCGACAAAAAATCTTGACATCATTAACAGCTCCGTGACAGTGGGAGGCCTCCGACCCGGAAACTATCACATTGAGACAAGTCTGGACGGCTACAGCAGTTGGGAGAAAAACGTCGAGGTTCATAGTGGCCTTTCGACAGAATTTTGGAATGTTGTCCTTGCTCCAAAAAATCCCGAGACGAAAGAACTTGAGAGCCACAGTGCAGTCAAATTTTTCCCTTCGCCATTCAGCAAAAAAACGGCTTTTCTTGAAAATACCGAAGAGGGAATCCGCCTTTGGATTACGGATTTCAAAAACAACGAAGCTCGCCTTGCTTTTTCCGCTAACGATATCATTTTTTCGGAAGACAAATTTGATAATTTGGAATGGAATTTCAAGGAAGATTTACTGCTTGCTCCGATTTTGAGGAACGGCCAAAAAGATTATCTCGTTGTCAGCGCCGAGGGAAACATTGAGCCTTTTTATCTTTCTGGAAAAACAAAACTGAAAGGTATCAAAAAAGCCCGCTGGAGCCCGAAAAATAAGAGTACGGTCTTTTTTCTCGCTATGGAAGACGACAAGGCGTATAACCTATATTCCATAAGCCTCGACAGCGACGCTGTGGAGATGGTTGCACCGGAAATAGGCGTGTATGACCTCTCCCAAAATTCGATTTATTTTCTCCAAAAAAACAGCATCCTTTTCCGGAGCAACCTGGATGGCAGCAGCGCCGTCCAGGTGAATGACATCCCCTTTGCTGATTCGGCTGCAGAAGAAAACGCCCGGCTCATTGCCTACGACGAAAACCGGCAGCTGCTTATTGCTGAAAACGGTGACCTTTTTGTCCACAATAGCGGCACCGAGGATTTCTTCCGGAAAACAGGCAGCGGCATTTTGGGCGCCCAATTTTCTGATGACGGGAAAAAGCTTCTTTTTTGGAGCGGCAACGAGATATCGGCGATGTTCCTGCGCAAGTGGGAAGTCCAACCCTACCGCGACGAAAATGAAATCCAAACCGTCATAAGGCTTTCCTCGCCCGTTGAAAATGTGTTCTGGTTCCGCGATTATGAACATATTTTCTTTTCCGTGAAAAACCAAATCAAGCTCATTGAGCTCGATCCGCGCGACCAGCGAATATGCCTCGATATTTTTGAAAACAATCTTGATGAATTCCCGGCTTATTACGACAGTGGGAATGGCTATTACTATTTCATGCAAAATGCGAACGGCGAAAAGAAAATCTTTTATTTCATTCTTCCGGAAAAAATAGGCTTTTTTGGGTAGGAAACAACTTTTTGGCACAAAAAAACGCCTCAAAATGAGGCATTTTTATCATTAAAAGAATCGAATCAAAACTACCGTTTTGAGAATTGCGGAGCGCGCCTAGCTTTTCTCAGCCCGGCTTTTTTGCGCTCGACTTTTCGCGCGTCGCGGGTCAGATACCCAAGATCCTTCAAGGCTTTCCGATTGGCTTCGCTGAAATTCACCAGAGCCCTTGAAACGGCGAGGCGCATAGCTTCCGCCTGTCCGCGGGGTCCGCCACCTCTCGCAAAAGCGCTCACCTCAAAATTTTCCTCAAAGCTGACGGCCTTGAAAGGAGAAATGACAACATTTCGAAGTTCAGGCACGGGAAAAAAATCATCAAGCGGACGGCTGTTTATTTTGATGCTGTCGGGAATCTTGAATTTCGTTTTTGAAGCCAAAATTTTCGCACTGACAATCGCTGATTTCCTGCGTCCCAAGCCATGAAAATATTTCTGCTTTGCAGCCGGCTTTTCCGCTTTTTTTTCAACTTGAGGTTTCTTTTTTCGCACTGGAGCTTTTTTAGCCATAAATATCAATTTACAAAATCAACTTTAAGCTTGTGGTCGGCATCGGGAAATACCAGGATCCTTTTCATTCTTCTTGGCCTCAGCTTGTTTTTGGGCAGCATTCCATAGATCGCGTCCCGGATTATCTTTTCCGGATTTATTTTCATGATATCCGCGGCTTTTCTTGATTTTATTCCGCCGGGATAACCAGAAAAAGAGTGGTATATCTTGTTTTCCATCTTTTTCCCTGAAAGGCGCAGCTTGGCAGCATTCACAAACACGGCAAAATCCCCTCCGTCGATATGCGAGGCAAAGTCAGCCTTCTGCTTTCCCTGAAGAATAAAGGCGGCCCGGGTTGCAATCCGACCGAGATATTCTTTCTCGCAATCAAACAGATGGTATTTCCTTTTTACTGAATTTGCGGTTTTCATTGTTTTTTCACTTCTTCTTTCCTGATTATTTCAATCTGTGCCATTTTAGCCCCGTCCGAACGGCGGCTTCTTGTTTTTATGATCCGCACGAATCCGCTTTTCTTTTGAGGCAAGCTTTGGGCAATTTCTGAAAGCATTTTTGACCCGATGTTTTTGGGAAGAGACGCCTTGAGGTTTCTCGCGGCAGACAAAAAATCAGATTTGTCTTTTTTTCCGCTTGAGAAAGAGCCCTTTACTTTTCCCAAAATCCTCTCGGCAAAAATCTTGAGCTCTTTGGCTTTGGCTTCGGTTGTCTCAATTTTTCCACGGGAAATGAGCTCCCCGGCCAATATCTTGAGAAGGGCTTCTCTCGGCTTTTTCTTCCGGCCTAATTTTCTTCCTTTCTTGAGATGTTTCATACGTTCTTACGCTTTGAGCGTCAGACCCAAATTGCCAATCGCTTTCCTTATTTCCTTGATTCCTTTTTCCCCCATTCCTTCAAGATTCATCAGTTCTTCCTCCCGCAAAGCCACCAAATCAGCGATGGTTTTGATATTGCTCTTTTCCAGAACATTTTGAGTTCTTGTTGAAAATGGAATTGAAGTCACCTCGGTTGCCAAAGCGCTTTCTTCTTTTTCTGGAACTTCTTCTTTGCTTTTTTCTTCGGGGGCAGCTTCTTCGGAAATTTTCTCTTCTTCTATTTTTTCTCCCGTATCCATTTCCTTGGTTGCCCCGAACTGATCGATAGCAATCTTCACTGCTTCCTGGAAAGCTTCTTCCGGCGTAATCGAACCGTCCGTCTCTATTTCGAAAGTGATTTTATCAAAATCCGTTCTCTTTCCCACGCGCATATTTTCTATGACATAATTCACCCTTCTCACCGGAGTGAAAATTGCATCGATCGCGATAAGACCGATTTCTTTTTTCTCTCTTTCCTGTTGTTCTACGGGAACATAGCCAAGGCCTTTTTGGACTTCGATTTCCATCTCCATTTGAGCTTTCTTGTCGGTTATTTCGGCAATAGGCATATCTTTGTTCACCACTTCAACATCGGCCGGACACTGAATCTGAGCAGCGGTTATTTTTTTAGCGCCTTTTTCCTTGAGAGTCAGCTTGACCGGTTCGTCTTTGTGGACTTTGAATCTCACCTTCTTCAAGTTCAGGATAATTTGAATAAGATCTTCTTTGACGCCCGGTATTGTCGAGAATTCATGAGAAATTCCCCCTATTTTGATAGACGTCACCGCCGCACCAGCAAGAGAGGATAAAAGAATCCTTCGAAGCGTATTGCCGATTGTCGTTCCGAATCCCGGATAACAGGCCTCGATTTCAATTTTTCCCAGATTTTGACCCAGGTTTGAATATCTAGGTTTTTTGGGCAGGCTTACTTTGAGCATTTTTTTGTATCTTCCGGCGCCTTCTTCGGCAAAGGAAGACGATTAAAGTTAAATTATCTCGAATAAAATTCTACAATCGACTGAGCGTTCACATGCAGGTCAAGATCATCCCTGGTTGGCTTTGATTTCACCTTCACGGTGAGATCTCCGGGAATCACTTCAAGCCATCCGGAGGGCGCTCCTCCTTTTTTTTCTTGAAGGGCCGCTGCGAGCCGCGTGAAATATTCTTTCTTCGCCTTGCTGGGTTTCACGGAAATGACGTCTCCCAGCTTCACTTCGCGGGAAGGAATATTGATTTTTTTCCCGTTGATCAGAAAAAGGGAGTGCCTCACAAGCTGCCGAGCGGTCTGGCGGCTGGGAGCAAAACCCGCCCTGAAAATGACGTTGTCAAGGCGCATTTCAAGCTTTTGCATCAGGAGGTCACCTGTCACGCCCGGCTTGTCTTTCACTTCACGGAAATATTTCTTGAACTGCTTTTCCATCACCCCGTATATTCTTTTTACCCGCTGTTTCGTTGCCATCTGCTGGCCAAACTCGCCTTGAGGCCTTCTACCTTTTTTTCCGTGGACGCCCGGCGGATAGGGCTTTCTGGCCATGGCACACTTGGACGTACCGCAACGGTCGCCTTTCAAAAAGAGCTTTTCTGTCGCTCTTCGGCATAATTTACATTTGTTTGATAAGTCTCGTGCCATAAGTTTATACCCTTCTCGGTTTTCGCGGACGGCAGCCGTTGTGCGGTATCGGTGTGATGTCCTTTATGAGAATTATTTCAAAATCATTGTTCGCCAGAGCCCGGATTGAGGCTTCTCTTCCTGATCCAACTCCTTTGACATAAACTTCGATTTCCTTGAGGCCGTATTTTGAAACTTTTTCCGTTGCGGCATTCACGATTTGCGTCGCTGCATAAGGCGTGGCTTTCTTTGCCCCTTTGAACCCAAGCGAACCGGCGCTTGACCAGGCCAAAACCTTCCCGCCCAGGTCGGAAAAAGTGACCAAGGTGTTGTTATAGGTGCATTGGACGTGAGCCTGCCCGCGCAAAACCTGACGGCGGATTTTTTTCTTCTTTTTCTTCACGGCCTGTTTTTCTACTTTTTTTTCAATCTTTTTGCCTTCTTTCGCTGCTTCGGTTTTTTTTAATTCCGGTTTTTCTGCTTTTTTCTCATTGCTAACGACCTTCTCCGGCTTCTCGCCAGATTCTTGCGACTTTATATCTTTTTTCTCAATTTTTTCTTCTGCCATAAAAAATGCAAGATACTATATACCAAATACTAGATACTAGATACGAAATTATGTTTTTTCTGCCGCCGGCTTTCGACCGCTGCCCATTGTTTTCCGGACATTTCCCCGGACAGTCCGGGTATTCGTCTTGGTTTTCTGTCCCCGGACCGGCAGCCCTTTGGCATGCCGAATTCCCCGGTAGCAGGCAATATCCTTGAGCCTTCTGATGTTCATCTGCTTTTGATGCTTGAGTTCTCCCTCGATTGTAAAGCTTTTTTCGATATAATCTTTTAGTTTGTTTATGTCATTTTCGCTAAGCGTTTTTGTCCGCGTGTCGGGATTCATGCTCAAAGCGGCAAGTATTTGCTTGCTTCTGGGCCGCCCGATTCCATGTATATAAGTAAGGGCGATTTCTATTCTTTTGTCATCGGGTATATTCACCCCGGCAATTCGCGCCATTATCCTTGCCTCTGCTTATGTTTCGGATTAGAACAAATAACGAAAACTTTTCCTTTCCGCCGGACGATCTTGCATTTTTGGCAAATTTTTTTGACTGATGCTCGAACTTTCATTGGAATACGAATGAACGCTAATGTTAAAACGAATGAACCCGAATTTTATTCGCATGCATTCGTTTTGCAATTCGCGACTATTAGCATTTACATTCTTTGCACTATTCTCCCTTTCGTCAAATCATACGGGCTCATTTCGACCAAAACTTTGTCTCCCGGCAAAAGCCGGATATAGTTCACTCTCATCCTTCCTGAAATATGAGCCAGAATTTCATGGCCGTTCTCAAGCTCGACTTTGAAAGTCGTGCTGGGAAGAGTTTCTTTCACAACGCCGTTGATTTTTATAATTTCTTTGTCTTTTGCCATACTCTACGAATTGCTAATTTCATACGAATATACGAATCAATTTTGCTTCATGCTATTGCTTGGAAATATTATTCATTCGTTTATTCGTAAGTGATTCGTAATTCGTAAAGATAAAAAAACAAGGGCAATGCCCCAAGCTTTTCAGCCTTTATATAAGGGGCAATTCAATCCAAGTGCTTGAAGCGCTGAAATGTTTTTTTGACTTAATTTATTCTAGTTTATCCCTGTTTTTTTGTCAACAGCCTGTAAAAAATACCCCCGACACCGAAGTGTCAGGGGCTGAAATCTATCTCCGCCATTTGCGTTTTCTTGGCGGATTCTCAATGTGCCAATGAGCATAAGAGTCGAGAAATTCTTCCCATCTCTCCTCCTGTTCTTCTTGGCGCTTGTGAATCTCCGCCAGATTGCAGATGGCTTCGTATTCATCAAGGGTTATTCTGCGAGTTTTATACAGATCCCCAGCGTGATAAAACGCAAGGATACTAAACCCGCATTCACCCTCAAGGATATCCTGGATGTCTTGGATCTGATCCCGGATATCCTGCCGCCGGTTTGCGCACTCTTCGAGGTCAGCGTCCCGCCTTTCAAGCATTTCCAGCCTGATTTTCCAAAACTCGCGGGAGCGGTGGGAATATGAATGATATACCGAGCGACAGATTGCGTTCCGCTCTTTCTGATCAAAACCAACGATTCTTTTGGGCATATCGTCCTCCTGAATGGTTGTGCGGTTATGCCGCACATCCATAGAAGAACAACATGCTTGAATCAGTGCGGCCTGTTCGGTGAAAACAAAAAACACTAATTCACATTCAAGATAACCACCTCCCTTTGATTTTTTTAATTACTTCAGAAAGTAAACTGCGAGTGCGGCCAGTCCGTAACCGATGGCTTGTCGCCGGTAGGAATAACACCGTTTAAAATCCAATGCTGAACCGGCGCTATCATCACCATAAAAATGCAAACGGTGGCGACAAAGTCAGCTGTGGGAATCAACTTGTCCGCCGCTTTACGAGCGTAGAAGTAAACGCCAATACCATTTGCTGCCCCGGCTACTAGCATGATGGTGATCGCTTTTGGCGTCAGACTGTCGGTGCTCAAGAGTTGCTTAGCTGATAACGCTGCCATTGCTACCGTAGTGCCCAGACATGCCAGAGTTCCAACATATTCTCCGCTTAGACCGGAAAATTTGCCAATGATCGGCCATCCAGCAAATACGGAAGCAATAAAAAATGCTGTTATCAAGGTACTTATGTTCATTGAACACCTCCTAAATTTCCTTTATATTTGGTTTGATTTTTAACTCTAAATATTATCTAAAAAATTCACAATTGCCAATCTAAATTTTCAGCAACCGAAAAAAACGCCTCGAATAAGGCATTTTTCTTGGTTTTTTTCTATGATAATTTACTGCACCTCGATTTTCACCCTATTTTCGCTCATGGGCACGCGATTCACAAAAAAGGGCCAAAAATTCACGTCAGCGCTTTTCACCGCGGGAAATTTCTTGATGAGGCTCTCGAGCTCTCCATTGTTTTTGCCAAGCGCATCTTTTTTGAAATTCGAGAGATCAACAGGAACAGCGGAATCAAAATCCGCTTTGGCTTCAAATTTCAAAAATCCCTTTTCTACGTCCGATTCGGAAAGAATGTAGTTTATGCCTTTTCCAAAATCAATCTGGGCCAATCCGGCACCTTTTGCTTTTTCATCTCTTCTCACCAGCTCTTTGACATCCTCCTGCTGGAAAGAAAGAACTCGTCCCTTGACGCTTACTGTGTAGGTAAATTTCTGCGCTTGGGAACCAATGCTTTCAGATGACGATGCGTTGACTACATCAAACAAGGCAGTATCCTCAAAGAAAAACCGGCCGTCTCCAAGTCTTGCCTTGAGATCTGCAAGGGCTTCCTTCTTGGCTTCGGCAACCAGTTTTTCTTTTGCTCCGGCTATGTCTTCGGAAGTGACGGCCAGCCCCTCCCCTTTCGATCCGCCTTCCATGGCCTTGGCGGATTCAGCATGAAACTTTTCGTATTTTGACCCACCCTTGAAACCAGGAACCTTGAAAGAGGTCGGGCCAATATTATACTCCTCGCCCGGCTTGTCAGCCACCACATCCACTTCGATCGCGCCAGGCTTCATCTCTCCTCCGACATCGGTGAAACCGGGAACCACAACGCCTTTTGTGATCCGAAAAATCTTGCCGTCGTCCGTTTCAAGTCTGGTGGTAGCCACCAGCGGCTGGCTGTCGGAACTAAATTCGTTGTATATCACAACTTTCCCGGCAGCTTTTCCGGCGTCAGACTGGCTTCCTGTCGATTCGAACTCGCCACTTTTTTCTTTTGTGATTTGTTCAAGAGCGGCTGGGATATTTTTCTTTTCTTCGTCTATTCCGCTCGTTTGAGTGCTGGCTTCAATAGCCAGGGAAACGCTTTTTTCCTCCGTTCGCAGATGAAGAACAATTGTCGCACGGGGAAGAAAAAAATAAGCGCCAGCCGCAATCCCAAAGACAAAAAAAGCGACAAGAAAAACAACGAAATATTTTCCGGAACGTCCTTTCACCCTTGTCGTTTTGAGCATTTTTTCCTCTCTGCGGGAAAAAGAAGGGGGCGTGAAATTTGAGGCTTGAAAAAATTTTTCGGCTTCAAGCCCTTTCTGTCTTTCCATCTCCCTTGCCTGAAAATAACCGCCGCCTGAAGACTTTTTCCCTTTTTTCTCTGCAAGCGGTTTTTCAAGTTTTGGCCTCGTTTCTTTTTTGCCCATCGGCCCTGCCACGATATCCGATATTCTCACCTGTTTTTCTTTTTCTTCTTTCAGCCCTTTGATTTTCGCGATCTTTCCCGTTTTTTTGATTTCCCGCGGTTCCGATTTGGAAGCGCTTTCGGCTTGTTTTTTTTCAAAACTGATTTTTCCAATATTATTCCCCTTTTTCGAAACGGGGGCGGGAAGCGGTTCGTCAAAATAGTCGCTGGATCCGAAAACATCTTCTTCGCCTTCAGAAAGTTCTCTGGGAATTTCCGGCTCGACTTTTCGGGGATTTTCATCAAAAATTTCATCTTCAGCCAAAGTATCGTCTATTTTTCCCTGCACCAGAATACCGGCTTTTTCAATGAGTTTTTTTCCGATTCGGTCCTGCGTCACTATCATAAGCCGCTTGTTGCGACGACTGGCTTCTTTTTTGAGCAGCTTTAAATTGACAAGGCTTTGAATGAGAATGGCTCTTTTCGGCACAACAACAATAACCTCGTCAGCCAAGGCTTTGCGCACCCGGTCAACAATCGAGGTGATTTCTTCGTCTATGTCAATGTAGATGGTTTTGTGAGACAAAAATCATGGAGCACGTAGCATGGAACATACAAAATATTGTTCCATATTATGTGTTATGTGTTATGTGATTTTAGTTCTGCATCATTTTTACGGCACGGCGCAACATACTTGAGAGAACTTTTTCCTCGCCGACAAGATCAAGAGCCAGATTGGCCAATCCCATCGGCGTAACATCCTGCGGATCGCGAAGAAGTCCGGTCCTGTCGACTATATTCGCCACATCCTTCGGCTGAAGGAAATTCACAGAAGGTTTTTTTGAAAAAGGCAAATTTCTGATCCAACCTGATCCGGAAAGATTCTTTTTTATTCCCGGAAGAGCCGATCCACCGCCGCAAAGAAGAATTTTTGTCGGAAGAAGATCGGATTCAGAGAACTCCTGGAGCGAAAGCTCAACTCCATCCAGCCAAACCTGGCAATCTTCGTCAAGAAGCTTCTCAATTCTTTTCGTCACGTCTTGTCCCAGCTCTCCCCGGCCGTACCTTATTTTCAGATTTTCTGCTTCGGCAAAATTTATATTGAGTTCCTGGGCCAGTCTTTTGGTGAAAGCCCGCCCTCCCAAGGCATACATTTTCGTTCCTTCGAGCCCGCCGTTGCGGACAACAGCAATGTCTGTTGTCCCCCCGCCAACATCAACAAAGATAGCGCTGAAATCAACTGTGTTTTCAAGGCCCATTGAACGGGCAACTGCATACGGCTCGGCTGCAATACTCAAAAGATCAAGGTCGAGTTCTTCAGCGATTTTTTGGAGCGCCCCGAGATGCACCATCGGCGCGTAGGCATTGAAGATCCCGATCGAAACGTCCCGGCCCTGGAAACCAAGAGGATTGGTCACCCGGTAGCCGTCTATCCGGACGTCGACAATGGCCGCGTTGATGAGTTTCACGTCAATTTCGCTGTGTCCTGTTTCCCAAGCCAGCTGCTGTCGGATCTTGTCAAAAGCCTTCCACTGGACTTTCTGGACAATGTTTTTGAGTTCTGGAAGGTCAATCCGGAGCTCCGGCTTCAGCCTTTCATAGTGGACAGTTGTCGTTGATCCCTTGACAAGCTCTCCGGCAATTCCAACGATAGTTTGTTCCACCCGCCTGACATTGGCCATTTCTTCCGCCCGGCCAATCGCCTCCTCGCAGGAGCGGATCACTCCGGAAATATCGCTCACCGCTCCCGACTGCATGTCTCCCAGCCGCTGGCGGGCGCGGCCAACACCGGTAACAATCCCTTTTTCTGATTCTTCGTCAATTTGAAAAATAAGGGCTTTTACGACCTCCGTCCCAATATCCAAAGCCAGCGCGTGTCCCGCTCCCCGGCGCCTCCATATTTTGGAAAATATTCCCATATAAAAAATTTTTCTGGGTTTTCCTCCGCCACAGATAGCTTTTGTTATTTAACTTTCCACGCAAAAACATTGCATAAACAAGCTGTGGTGAGGGATTTAGCTTTCGACTTTATTATACTAAAATATCCGGAGAGTTGCAAAAATTTTTGACAGCCGGCTCCCCCATCAACTAAGATTAGCTTATGAAGCCAGATTCTCTTGAAAAAATTTATAAAATACTTCGGATTATCGTTTTCGCCATTCCGATATTTGTAATTTTGCTCGGAATGTATCTTATCCTTTTTCCCATTGAAAATTTCAAATACTACAGAAGCCAGCCAGAAATCTCCAAATTCGAAATTGAAAAAAAAGAACCTTCTAATGAAATCTCTTTCGGGATATTTCCGACCCTCAATCATCAGAATGTCTCTTTGAAGATTGATCTTGATGAAGCCAAAAACAATTGCCTGGAAAATCCGCCCGAGATAACTCTCGAAAAAACTTATCGGGCGTTCCTCTATACGGAAGGAAAACCGATAAATGACAAGGACAGCCTCAGAGAATATCTCTTTCGGGAAAACAAATCTCAATATCCCAACGGAAGCCTTCTTCACCTCAAGCCGACGGATGAGGTCTTTCTTCTTAGCGACGGGAGAAAAATTCTTTTTCCTGGACCGGAAATTTTCCGGGCTTTCGGCTACAGCTTTGACAACCTCATCGATGTGGAAAAATCATCCCTTGACCAATTTTCCAATGCGGACAAGCGGATATTTATCTGGACCTACCCCCATCCCGACGGAACAATATTTAAAGCCTATCCCTCCCATAAATTATATCTCGTAGCAGATGGAGAAAAGCACGAGATAGAAAATGCTGATGATTTGAGCGATCTCTGGCCAAAATATTTTACAATTCCTGTTGATGATATTGACCCGAAAAATCAGCTTGCCTGCTCTCCGGGAATCCAAGGGATAGAAAATGGAAAAGTAGCTTGCCTTTTCGACCGCCAGAAACTGACCTCGGGCTTGGGAGGCTATTATAATTTCACCCTGAAGTATCCGGCTTCCTGTCCGGTCGCCGGCGTCAATTTTGAGAAAGCCGGTATTCTGCTGATTTCGGAGAAATCATTCGCGACCGTCAAAGATTCATTCCGGAAAATTTTTGCTTCAGTCGTAAACCGTTATTTCCTAAAGCAATGACCTGGAACATTTTTTTTCAAAAAATCACCAAAGATCTTCTTGTTTCTTTGCTTATTACCTATTTTTTCCTGCTTATTCCGGAAATTATCCTGCCGGGCATCGTCAGCTCACTCTTCAGCCCGAAATATTTTTTGGTGCTTATTCTGGCTTTGACCTGGCTTAAAGTCTGGCTGGGAAGAAAGAATCCGGCTCCCGGGGAAAATATCCGCTTCCGGGCCATATCAAGAAATCTTCTCAACGCCATGCTATTCGTTGTGGCCGCAATGCTCATCTTGAGCCTTTACAAGATGAATGTCTGGGAAATAGCCGTGACAGTGGCATTTTCGCTGGGACTGATGATCGCGACAGAAAATATGCTGCTCAAAGAAGAGAAATAAAAAAAGGAGTTTCCGAAAGATTATACTTCGGCTGCAAGCGCCCCTGGGAAGGCTGTTTTTTTATTTTTCGCAATATTTCAATTGTTATACCAGTCCATCGGGTCTGTTTTGGAAGCAGTCTGGCCAGCCTTTACTGTCACATCGACAGGCTCATGGGACGGACAGCCATTGGAAAGACCGCAAGTGACAAATTCAGAATAGTAAGCCCGGTAACCCTCGAAAGAACCGGCTCCGAGACCTTGAGCGTCCAAAAGAGTCGCGTAAACCTGATATGTCCCGGCCGGCACTTCGATTTGGTAGCCCGCTCCGTATGTATATTTGTTGTTTTTTATCTGCTCCGTCGTGCAAACAATTTTTTTTGTCTTGGTATCCTCCGCACAAATTTTCATTTCAGGGATAAATTCGCTCGGATAGCTAAGCGACCCCTCAATAGTTCCTTTTTTTTCCTGGGCGCTCGCTGGGCAAGCTTCCTCCCAGACGCGCAGGCATTTTTGTTTTGCCTCGCACCAGCTGTATCCGGCGCCGATTAGGCATCCTTGTTCGTCTTTTTGGCCCCCGATCAGTCCCGGCTCGCTGTTTTCGGCCGGGAGAGCTTCGGTCTGGCTGGCGCTCTCGCTTTTTTCCGCGCCGCAAGGTTCACCTGGCATTTGTCCGGATGGGTTTCCGTGTTTCACCCATTTTCCTCCCGCGCAAAGCCACGTGTCTTCATCCCCGCGCAAAAAAAGGACTGCTCCCAAAGTGATAAGCAGCAAAATTAACGCCGCCGATAAAATGATTATCGCTAGATTTGTTTTTTTCATAGCTCTGGCTTATTTATTAAAAAACCAAAAAGGCTAAATTTATTTCCGGCGCTTTTTCCATTTTTCCCCTACCTCTTGATAGCTTTCAGCTTGAGGCTCTCAAGCGGCATGCCTTGATACTGTTTTTTGCTGATGCTTTTGTCTTCTGACAGAATCTCGACTTCAAAACCTGTTTTTCTTATTTTTTTGATATAATCATCTTTCAATAGCGCTCCCGCCACACATCCGGAAAGAAGAGCCTTGTTTTTTTTCAGCTCATCAGGCAATTGCTCAAGAAGCACAATGTCCGACACAAACATTTTCCCTCCGGGCTTTAATGCGCGATATGCTTCCCGGAAAACTTTTTCTTTGTCCGGCGCCAGATTGATAACACAGTTGCTTATCACAACATCAAAAGAATTTTCCGCCACAGGAAGATCTTCAATATCCCCCAATTTGAACTCAATATTTTTATATCCGTATTTTTCGGCGTTTTCCCGCGCTTTCTCCACCATTTCAGCCGTCATGTCGACCCCGACCACTTTTCCGTTCGCACCCGTGCGGGAAACAGCCAAAAAACAGTCAAAGCCCGCTCCCGATCCGAGATCCAGAACCGCGTCGCCCTCCTTGATTTCAGCCATGGCTGTCGGATTGCCACAGCCAAGACCCAGATTGGCTTCGGAAAATTTTGCGATTTCCTCTTTTGAATATCCGATCTCTTCGGCAATTTTTTCATGTGTCTTTTCCGGTCCGATACCAGCTCCGCAGCAACCGCATCCGGAAGATTTGGCAATTTCTGAATAACTCTCGCGCACGATTTTTTTTATTTCATCATTTTGCATAATTCTTCTTTTTACACAATTTAACTTTGAAAAGACCCTGCTGGACTCATTCTTTCTTTGGCTTCTGTTCAAAATTTTTATAATTTCGTTTTAGCATTTCCCTGTTTTCATCCTAATCCAAATTACCCTATTTTTCGAATAAAAAAGCCCTTCTGGCGGTTGCAGGTCATGGGGCTCTGTTTTTTGCCAGACTATTCAATTTTTTCTCCGTTTCCAATTCCAGACATTTCTGATTTTTTGGCTTTTTGGAAGTTTTGGTACCCCATCGAAGCGGCTATATTTTTCGACGCGAACTGGCGCCGTTTTCCATTTTCAATGAAATAATATTTTTTTCCATATTTTACCGCTGCTCCGTTTTGGAAAGACAATTTTTTGCCTGTTTTATATTTTTTGAGAAGTTTTATGGAAACTTTCACGGCCATCTCTTGCGAAAATGTGGCCCGGAAAACATTTTTTGTGACTATCTTCTTTTTCCCGTCAGCTGTAATGTAATAATAATTTTTATTGTTTTTCGTCATGAGAGTTCCTTCCGAGAAAGCCGCTGCGCTGGCAATGTTTTCGCCTTCCGCGTAAAGCGCGCTTTCCGATGGCGAAATTTCATGGGCCGATCCGAGTTCAATCAATTTCAGTTCTTCACTGGAAAGAACAATTTTTCTTTTTTGATTTCCGGAAATGATAAAATAGTTCCCGCCTGAATCTTTGACGAAAGCGCCGCTCCGGAATCCAGCCGCCGTCCCTGTTGCATAACCCGTCCATTTTTCATCCGCGATCTCAACAAAGCTTGACGGATTATAGCTCGAATTCAGGAGCGCATTCCCGCTGATAAGCCGCAATGCGCCGTTCTCGAGCAAAGCTCTTCGCCCCGCTGAAAGAAAAAGGGTTCCTGAAGGATAAGAGTATTCCCGGCTGACCGCCGCCGCTCCGCCCAATGAGAAAAGCTGGAGCTGCTTTTCGGAAATTTTGACAATGGGGCTTTTGGCGCTTGCGGAGTACCTTTTTCCGCCGGTCATTTCATAAACCTCGCCGTCGCCTGGAATTTGATAAGCATAGCTTCCGAAAACGCCAGCCAAGTTTTCGGCGCTGATCCGAATTTCGGACATCAAGTTGTATATGTTTTTTCCGGGGCAGGCCGTGCCAGCCACATTCCGATGCCCGACGACAGCGTTATCAAGCGACTTGCTATGGAATTTGATACTCGACTTGATAGAGATACCGTTGTTCGCAGCCAGCCAGCCGATTAACTTTTCGAGAGAACTCTGGGCTGCTGAAGACAAATTTTCATTTTCATAGTTTCCCAAAATCGCAATTCCTATTGAGCCTTCGTTATAATTTGTACCATTGAAATAGGAATGTCCGCCAACCACCCCGTTTCCTCCGTAGCGCCCTTCAAAAATTGACCCGTCTTTCCCAATGATATAGTTGTAGCCAATGTCGCCCCACTTGCGCGTATAGGAATGGTATTTGTATATTTTTTTTATCTGCTTTGAGGTTGAGTTTTTATAATTCGTGGCTGTATGGTGGACAATGATGATTTTTGGATCTTCATATTTTGCCGGCCAGACTTTTTTCGATCTCTTGTCGTATTTCGCGTTTGACCAGCTGGAGCGGGGATATATTTTCGGAACTTCGGTCTCGGCTTGTTTTTTCTTCACAAAAGCAGCCTCGGCTCGAGACATATCCGCCCCAGAAAAAGAACAGCCAAAAGAAAATACCAAAAAAACAATAAGAGCAGAGAATATAAAATTTTGTTTTTTCTTTTTTCTTTGCATACTGCCTAGAAGTTGATTATTCTCAGTCTACTTTGCCCAAGTTTGTACTGTCTGAAACATATTCAAACGTGCAATTTTCATTGTTTTTCGCGTCAATCGCCTCAAAGGCCTCCGGCGAGAGGCCGCCGACACGGTTTGTCCAAATTGCCGGTCCGGACTCCAAAATTGCCACTACCACTTTCTTGCCGTTTCTCTCGTTCGTCACAAGCACTTTTTTCTTTTTGTACCACTTCTTTTTGGTCGTGTTGGCATTTGTTGTCCTTGTCAGCCGTTCCCATTGCCCGCCCTTGTAGCGGTACATTTGCCTCACGCGTTCGTTTTTGCCATGCGAAGAAGGCGAACTTTTGTATCCGCGCTTGAGACCTTTCAGTTTGTTTTTGCTTTTCGAAGAATAGCGGATATACTCGCTTCCGATTTTCAAATATCCGGATTTGCCAAAATCACTTGCGTCATCAAGAGTGAGCGAATTGGCGTCTTTGCTCAAATCAGCATTGAGTTCTGACTCCGGCTCCACCCAGTCAACGTATCCCCAACGCATAGTCAGGTAGTATTTTTCGGCGCTCTTATCGCTTTTCCCGAGCGGGCCAAAGGCGCCATAACCTCCCGCCATTCCATTCCGGCAGGAAGAAGGAGTGTCAGCCATCGAATAATGGCTTGAAGCTGACTGTTTGTTTTTGAGCCAAAGATGCTGCTCGCGGGCAATTTTTCCGGAAGTGGAAGGAAGCGGGTATTTGCCTTCAATAGTGTCAACATCACTGCTTGAGCTTGAGCTTGAGCTGCTACCTTCCTCTACCTGGCTGCTTTGATAATTTTTCACCGCTTTCCGATATTCGCTCCTGCTCACCTTAGGAAGATATCTCTGCCAATAATTTTCCGGTACGCTGTTTCTTTCGAGAAGAGACTGCCACTTTGTTTTCGCCAAAGAACCGTTTGGCACAGCCATCAAAAAAAGAATAATTGCTGCTAAAAATATTTTTTTTAGGTCTCTTATTTTGTTCTTGTTTGAAAATAGCAAACTAAAAAGCATTTCCCGGTTTATTGGTATTTTAAAAGTTACAAATAAAGCTTAAACCCATTATACCTTTTTTCCGAAATTTGTGCAATTTACTGATTTATTTGGATATTTTAAGTGTTTTTTCCGCTCAAATATTCTTTGATTATTTTTTCGTCGCTTTCGTCCATAACCCTGCGCAGGGATCCGGTTCCTACGATTTTAGCCAATCGAGCGTTTCGCGGGTGCATTTTTCCCAGGAAAAATCCTTTGCTCTTTTGAGTCCCTTCTCCTTCAGCTGATTTTTGAGTGTGCCTTCCCCCAAAACTTCCCGCAAGGATTTGGTGAGCTCTTTGGCATTATTTGGCTTGTATGAAAGCCCAGCTCTGCCCAAGATTTCGCCCAAACTTGAGTTATCCGCCGCAATAACGGGTGTTCCGCAGGCCATGGCTTCGAGCGCCGGAAGACCGAATCCCTCATAGAGTGAAGGCAAAACGAATGCTTCCGCTCCCCAAAAAAGAGCCGGAAGGTTTCTCGTCTTAAACTTCCCCAAGTATATTACGCCGTCAGTGGCTTTCATTTTCTCGAGAATCGGCTCGTAGTGCCAGCCGAGGTCGCCTGCGATTATCAGCTTCAGATCGGGAAAATTTTCTTTCACCATTTTGTAGGCGCCAACCAATGTTTCAATATTTTTCCGGGGCTGGATGGCGCCGACGTATATCACGTAACGCGAAACACGTAACCCATAACGCAATCTGATTTTGTTTATTTCTTCTTTGGAGATATTTTCGTTGAATAAATCTTTGTCGTAGCCGTGATAAATGACTTTTATTTTTTCTTCGCGAAGACCGGGATAAACTTTCAACAAATCATTTTTTGTTGAATTTGAAACGGCAATCAGCTTGTCGGCGTGCCGGACGGCGTAGTCCGTGAACCAGTTCAGCCGGCGCAGATCTTTTTTTGGAAAATGTCCGGGATAAAATTTGAAAGCGAGGTCATGGATCGTTACAACAGTTTTTGTTTTCTTTGAGCGAAGATACGGCAACGAGTGCATCGGCATCCAGAGCACATCCGGTTTTTCGCGAAATATTTCCCAGGCGAAACGCGTCTGCGTCCACCAAAAGGGAAAGGGCAATTTTTTAATTTTATAATTTTCAAATATCGGGAATGCCAGCTCGGGATTGAATTCCGATTTATGATAAATCAAAAATTGATCCTGTCGGTCGCGACCGACGGAACCAAAATTTTTCAGCATATTCTGGATATATATCCGCGTGCCGTCGATCCGCTGGTGGTCCAAATCGGCAACATTGACAGCTATTTTCATTGTTATATACTTTTTATTAAGTGATGGCGCGAAAGTCTCTTTTATCCAAGACAGCTTTCTCTGAGGGGGGAGAAAGGAAACAAGCTCTTGAGGTAATCAACAAAGGGACGAGAGGGTAAAAGCCCGGACTAGAAGCTAAGGCTGCGGTCTTCAAAGCAACAAATAATTTGACCGATGTGGCGAAGCTCTAGGTGTCACCCCAGTATTTGCGCGGTAGCGCTATCGCCCACCGGCTCTGCTCTGCAGGGCCTTTTTTTATTTATTGCCTTGTAAACGTTCCCGTAGACGTCGGAAGTCTACAAGCTAATAATTTTTGAATTTTCCCTTTTTCACGTCCCGCACAAATTCGCTGAACCCCTCCTGCGCTTCTTGTTCAAACATGGCTTTCACGGCGAGAGGCGTCGTGGCAGGAGATTTCCAGTTGTAAATAGGTTTGAGATTTTTTCGCATGATGTAGGCGGTTTTCGCCCTGAAATTGGCGTCTCCCTGAACCGGGCAGGCATAGATGTAGTCTTCCGGATCCCCGCTTTGGTTGAATCCTCCTTTCACTTCAAAAGAAATTGGCAGTCCCCGCTTCTTTATCGCCCGCCAGACCTGGACCGGGTTCGGATAATGGTTGAAATTTTTGTTGAGGTGTTTGATCTCTTCGTTTTTGATTTTTTTCAGCTGGTTGGTTTCCACCATGACGAGGCGTTTGAGTTTCCGGTCGAAAAAACAGGCACCGCCTTTCTGGGGCTTCAGCGGATTTTGGGCGACGATTTCCATCACCATATTGTATCCTTTTTTTCCAAGATCAAGCGCGAGCGCGAGACTCGGAAGATCCACCGAGCAAGTAAGATATCCCAAGTCCTCGACATTGTAGGACAGCAGATCATCATGTTCGGCAAGTATTTTTTCAAATTCTTCGCTTCGAAGATATGTCTTTCGGCCGATGTTTTTCGGGTCAACCCGGAAAATGACGTTGTCATGGCCTTTTTGCATCACCATTTGCCCGTGATTGTGAAGGCGTTTGTTTTTTTCCGTCGTCTGGTCGTAAAAGAGGCAACCTTGTTTGATATACATCCCGTGGAAACTGCGCTGGACCATGAATAAAACTTTTCGGGGAGCAAGGCCAAAAAAATTGAATCGCCGGAATTCTTCAATAATTTCTTCTGCCGTCTGTTCGTTTAGAATGACAAGGGCGGTCTGTTTCGCCAAAATACGCGCCGGATTTTTTTTATTTTCCTTTGCGATGCGGCAAACGTCATACGCCATCTGGAGCATATGCCGATTCCCAAGCGAAACATTGAGAAGTTTGCGCGGATCCCCTCCGGACATTTCCAAAATTTTCGTTTTGGAAATTTCTTCGGCTATCCTTTTTTTCTCTTTAGCGAGTTTCGCGCCTTTCACTCCCGCTTTTTCAAGCTCCTGCAGGGATTCGTTGCGGATATGGCCTGCAATATCCTCTGGCGAAAATTGGTTCAGATTGAGAAGGTATTTCGTCCCCAGCCCCAGCCGCGTCGCCTCTCCCGCCGCCGCGTGTTCCCAAAAAAATTTTCCTTCAAGAATCGCTTTTTCGGCTCTCGAAGTCCCGATTTTGTCATCATCAAGAACAAGAATCTGCTTTTCTTTGGCAGGTACGAGGTGTTTGAAGTTTTCATATGCGTTCAGTTCGAGCTGCGCTTTTTTGATATCCCGCATAGTGATTCTTTTCACGTCCCTGAAATGGCGGTTGAGCATCCATTCAATGCGCCTCAAAACGGAAATTCGGTATTCCTCGAAAGAATCAATATGAATTTTTGGCCTGTTTGGCATGTCCCAAATTTTTTATAGTTTAGCTGCTTTCAATTTAACCAAGAGCTAAGCTCCTGATTAAAGCTTATTTGCTTTTAATAAGCATCTTTTTGGAGAAATCCTTCATCTCTTCGTTGAACTCCGCTATGGCTTTCTCAATTTTCGGGTCAAAATTCTTGGATATATTTTTTTCTTTCACAATCCGGCTCGCTTCGAGAAGAGCGTCAAAAGTTCCGGCGTCGAGCCAGTCTCCTTTGAGAATATTCACCTTGAGCTCCCCCATTTCGAGATATTTTTGGTTGACTGAAGTTATTTCGATCTCGCCGCGCGCGGACGGCTTGAGATTTTTGGCGATTTTGACCACCCGATTGTCATATATATATGCGCCGGTCACGCAATAATTGCTCTTCGGCTTTTTTGGTTTTTCCTCAATCGAAATAGCTTTCCCCTTGGCGTCGAATTCAACAATCCCGAACCGCTCCGGATCCGGAACAGCTTTGGCGAACACTTCGCCGCCGAAGCGAAAATTTTTGATTGAACTTGAGAGGTCATCTTCAAAAATATTGTCGCCGAGAATCATTGTCACATTGTCGTTATCGATAAAGTTCTCGCCCAGGATAAAAGCCTCGGCAAGGCCCCTTGGCGCGCTTTGCACTTTGAATTCGAGCCGGACATCGTGGCGGTCAAAAATCGGCCCCAGAAGATTCAGGTACTGTCCGGCTTCCCGCGGAGCAACAATGATTAGAATATCTTTGATCCCGGCTCTCACCAATGTGTTCAGGGGATAAAAAATCATCTGCTTGTCATAAACGGGAAGCAGCTGCTTTGAGGTTGTGTGGGTCAAGGGAAAAAGCCTCGTAGCCGTTCCTCCGGAAAGAATAATGCCCTTCATTTTTTTCATAAATTTACAAACTATTAAGTTAATAAAATACGAAATTATAAGCAAGTGGAAAAATAAATTTCGAGAGTATTGCGTGAGCTCGTCCGGCTTTGCCGGCGAGTAGCCTACTCGAGAAATTATTTTTCCGTGAGCATTCCATAATTTTCTTCCAAATATTCTTTGAGCGCTTTCGTATAATGCCGGAGCGGCTTCAGCTTTGTGTTGAGAAGCACGGATGCTTTCGGCCTTTTCGCCGGACGGGGAAATTCGGACGAAGCCACCGGAACGACCTCCACATCCATTTTCGCGATTTTGAAAAGCTCCGCCGCCGCTTCAAACCAGGTGCACGGGCCTTCGTTGATGACGTGGTATATTCCGAATGGAATTCCTTCTTCGATTATTTCTTTCGTTTTGAGCGCAAGGTCGGGGGTGTAGGTAAAACAGCTTTTCTCTTCGTCTACCACTTTGAGAATTCGGTTGTCTTTGGCGAGGGTTATCATCGTGTCAAAAAAACTTCTCTTGGACATAGCCGATTTTCCCGGCCGGCCGAAAAGTTTTGAAGTCCGGACGAGCCAGAATTTGTCAGTGTTTTTTTGAATTTCTTCTTCACCAAGAAATTTTGAGCGGCCGTAGTTTGAAATAGGAGACGGTTTCGCTTTTTCGTCGTATTCTTCTTTTTCACCGTCAAAGACATAGTCGGTTGAATAATGGACGATGGGAATTCCTTTTTCTTTTCCTATTTTGGCAAGGATTCCCGGCCCGAAGCCGTTGATTTTTTTGGCAAGCTCATACTCTATTTCATCCGATTCGCACTTGTCAACTGCGTTGTATCCGGTCGCGTTCACCACGGCTTGCGGATCAACTTCATCGATGATTTTAAGCAAACTTTCTTCGGAAGCGACGTCCACCTTGTCCCGGTCAAAGGCAAAAACATGCCAACTCTGGTCGGCTTCAAAAACCTTGGCCAGATCCTGTCCAAGCATTCCGTGAGAACCGATGATGAGAATTCTTTTCATAATGATTGATTGTGAGCTAAGTCGGGCTTAGCTCACAGTGTTTATTATATTTTCCAGATATTTTTTGGCTTCTAGCTGTTCTTGAATCGGATTTTCAAGCTCGATGCTGATTATATTCGGCAAATATTTCTTGTATTTTTTTATATAATCAAGTTCATGCATGCTCTCAAGGACATGGGAACTGAACTCTTTTATTTTTGAATTAATAACAACTGGAATAGGCCTGTCCTTAATAGCAGAAACATGTGCGCATCCTATCATGTAATTTGCGACTGCTCTTTCCATCTTTTCGCAGTAATTTTGATCGTTTTCAAGTTTTTTTTCCTCCCAATGTGAAAAATCGATGCACAAGCCCCCAAATTTTTGTAATTCACTCTCGCCGGGAACTACATAGCAATTTTCAAGAAATATTTTAGAAGCATACTTGCCGTAGTCATATTGTAAAGGAAATTCTGTAGATGAATGAAGATTAAACGCTTCAACCTTATATTTATCAGACAAGTAGTCAATTTCATCAAGAGCCATATCTGTTCTTAGGTGAACATGGGGAATGCTACTGATCGGCGTATTTTCCAGCACATCGTATAAATCTTTTCTTTCCTCCTTTCCCAGCCCTGTGAGAAAAAGAGCAATTTCCGTAAGGCCAAGACTGTTAATCTCTTCGATTTTCGATCGCCAGCCAGATAAATTCATATCAGATATTGCTGCCAAACTTGTCAAAGAAACTAGAATTTTTCTATTTCCCATACCCGGTAGTAGAACTTCGACATATTGGATAAACTTTGCAGAAATTGATTACTAATATATCGAAGTGATTATCATTTATATTTATAGAATCGACAGCATGTCTATTTTTCAGTCGAAGTTTCACTACCGGGCATACTGCTTCTCGTAATATTTGAGATATTCCCCGCTCTTGATCTCTCTCCACCAATCCTGGTTATTTTTATACCACTCGACTGTTTGCTTCATTCCTTCGTCAAAATTCGTTTTCGGCTCCCAATCAAATTCCGCTTTGATTTTTGAAAAATCAATGGCGTATCGGCGGTCGTGGCCGGGCCGGTCCTTCACGTATTCTATCATCTCTTCTCCTTTCCCGAGAAGTTCGAGAATCTTTTTGGTGATTTCAATATTCGGTTTTTCCGTGTTTCCGCCGACGCAATAGGTCTCGCCAATTTTTCCTTTGTGGATGATTGTGTCAATCGCTTCGCAATGGTCCTCGACGAATAGCCAGTCGCGCACTTGCATTCCATCGCCATAGACGGGAACTTTTTTGCCTTCGAGTAAATTTGTGATGAAAAGTCCATGCAGTTTTTCCGGGAATTGGAATGGGCCGTAGTTATTTGAACAATTGGAAATGGTCACTGGCAAATTATGCGTGAAAAAATACGCCATCACGAGGTGATCAGCCGCCGCTTTTGAAGCGGAATACGGGCTGCGCGGCGCGAACGGCGTCTTTTCGTTGAACGCCGGGTCATCCGGTCCAAGGTGGCCGTAAACTTCATCCGTCGAAACATGATGGAATCGTTTTCCGCCATTATTTTTCGCCGCCTCCAGGAGATTATGCGTCCCGACAACGTTCGTATGGATAAACGCCGCGCTGTCGAGAATGGAACGATCCACGTGCGATTCAGCCGCAAAATTCACAATGATGTCAATGTCTTTCACAAGATCATTCACCAAATCCTTGTCGGCGATATCCCTTTTCACAAATTGGTAATTCGGATTTTTTTCAATGTCTTTGAGATTCTCAAGATTCCCGGCATAGGTCAAAAGGTCGAGATTGACGACTTGGTAATTAGGATATTTTTTGAGGATATAGCGGATGAAATTTGAGCCGATAAATCCTGCACCGCCGGTTACTAATAGTTTCATAATATAATTCCAGTACAGTATACTGTATTACTGTACTGGATTAAAAAGGTGAATTAAAATCCTTGAAATATTGCAACTTAGAATCTTTTTCCGAAAGTGTCGGGTTTTTGATCGGCCAGTTGATATTCAGCGTCGGATCGTTCCAAATGATTCCGGAGTCGGATTCGGGCGCGTAAAATCCGTCGACTTTATACATAAATTCCGTGTTGTCTTCCAGCGTGCAATAGGCATGGGCAAACCCACGCGGGATGAAAAGCATTTGAAAATTTTCCCCGGAGAGCTCAAAGCTTTCCCATTTTCCGAAAGTCGGAGAATTTTTGCGAAGATCCACAATCACATCATATACTTTCCCCCGCGTTACCCGCACCAACTTTGCCTGCGCCTTCGGAGGAAGCTGAAAATGAAGCCCTCGCAGGACGCCTTTTTTCACCGACAGTGAATGGTTGTCCTGTACAAATTTCGCGTCGATTCCGTTTTCGGCGAAAACTTTTTCACTGTATGACTCAAGAAAAAAACCCCGCTCGTCCCGAAAGACTTTGGGCTTCACAATATACGCACCTTTAAGTGAAGTTTCCAGAAATTCCATGATAATATCCTACCCCAAACTGCCAAAAAAATCAAAATCTGGCAAAGAAAAAAGGGCCCACTCCTCCGGAACCCCTTTGGCAGTCATTCAAGGTAAGACCTCGAATGGGTTAACTGGGGAGAGCATGGACTGCCTCTTTCAACTTGGCAATATCCATATCTATCATGCCAGTAAGATTCATGGCATTCAAACCCAGCTGAATGTTTTCTCGAACCCCGCTCCGCAGAATTTTCTCCTGGGTTTCCAGCATTGCGGGGATCATCTGAGTAAAATTGGCAGCTGCCAGATTCAAAAAATTCATCACGCCCTGTTTATCCAAGCTGCCATCGGCTTTCAAAAAGATACTATCTCTTGCCACGGTCCCTCCTTTATTCGAGGCGAAACCTCGAATGGGTTACATCTTCGCCATGTTTGAATGCGTGACCAAGACGTGATTTACGCAATTTAACGCCTGGTCCAGATTCTCAGCGCCATTCTCGAGAGAAAAGCGCAGACCCGGATCTTTGCGGGCATGAGCTTCCATATATTCCTTAAGCACACGGAGCTCGGATTTTACAGCTGCCAGTCTTTTTTTTACCGGCGCCCACTTGAAATTGCCGTCGGAATCCAACATTTCTTCGACGGATTTATTCTGCACAATCAGATGAAAGACCCCGGAATAAAACCGACAAACAAGCCCTTTGAGAAAGAAGTTGATTTCTTCTGACGAAGTAATACCATTGGATGCCAAGTCTTCAATATCCGACTTGAGCAGCTGCATTGCTTCAATCAGAATTTCTTTATAATCCGAGTCTATTTCCCAAATATTGCCGCCCATAATTGAAAAGAACGACACTTCATCCAGGGTTTTCAGTAAATCTTTCATCCATTCCTCCTTATTTTCGAGATTCTTTCTCGACAAAATATTTGAAAGCTTTTCGATTTCTAAAGTTCCCCCCGCATCAACTTATTCAAGCGGTCCTTCACTTCTTCGTCGCTGGGTTCGTGATATTCGTCAGAAGAGGTTGAGACATCCCCGTCTGCCGGTGAAACATGTGCAATCGGTAGATTGGCCGGAGCATGGCTAGTTTTGGAAACAGTTTTCTGCTCTTGTATCTTCTGTTCCGGAACAATTTCCGGCTTCGAATCGCGGGTAGGCTCCGGTTCTGAAACAGATTCCGATAGAGCAGGCTCGAACGGAACAAGCGAAGGAGCCGGAAAAATTTCTTCTTTATCCTCAATTGCCTTTTTTCCCGCGACAAAAGACCCGGTAAAAAGCCAGTAGAGGGAAAACAATGCTGCGCCGACCGCAAATCCCCAGGACGAATATTTGATCATGCCCGGCCGGACGGGACGGATGGAAATTTCCGGGTCGCTTGCCATTTTATATTTGAAAGGAGACCCGTCATAGAGATCACGGGCATATTCATCAACTTGGGAGGGAATCTTCACAATAAGATCTTCAACCAATTGAATATCAGCCTCGACACTTTGGAATTTCACCAGCACCATTGAAGAATTTCTGACCACTTCCGCACCGACAAAAGCCGTGCTGAAATCGCCAAAATTCCTTTTTTGAAAAGTGTCGCTGTTCACGATCCAGGCTGTGTTTCCAACTTCTTCAGATAAATTCTGCGAAGCCGAAATGGGCTTTCCAGAAGGAAACACAACAATCCGTCCGCTCACCTGCCAATACTTCGGCAAAAACAGGGAAACCAGAAAAGCGGCGAGGGCCACTGCTGCGCCGGCCAGAAGAATATTGGAAATAAGTTTTTTGAGTTCGGCCATAATATTATTCAGAAATTATATAATAAGGATTTATCCCTCACAAAATTCCATAAAATACGGGATCAAAGAGGATAATTATAAAATGAAGTTTGAAAATTTGGTGAGGGATTTATCAATTTAGCACGCGCCTTTTTTGGTGTCAAATACCCAAACAAAAACTTTTCCAAGACTTAGTCTTGGAAAAGTTTATCTGGAATTTATTTTACTAAATCGGCCTTTATTACTAACCGGCGGAAGTTCGTTCCGAGCGGCCAGCAAGTGGAAAGAGTCAGCGTCGGTTCGGCGGTATTTTCGAAAATCACCGGATCATCAGGAGAAACAATTTTTTTGAAACCGTTTATTTTGTAATGATAGACAATTGCCCGGCCATTTTTTTGGACGGTTTTTACGTCCACTGTGTCGCCAACGGCCAGATTATCAAGATCTTTGAAGATATAGTTATAGCTTCCTTTTGCCCAGATATAGTTGCTGGAATGGCCGGAAACAACCATATTTCCGCTTTGTCCCGGAGCAGTCGTTTTGGGAAAATGAATAATTCCGTTTTTGAGATCTTCAAGCATTGCATTCTCGTCCTCGGTCTCGGACCAGACCATCGGAACCTGGATCTGCATTTTTTTGATTTCGATGTCAACCTTGGGCTTCGCATCGCCGGGCGCGTCAGGATCATAGCCGTTCGTGATTTCCTGCCGATCAGTGAAGCCGTCTTTGTCCGTATCGGCTTTCGTTGGGTCGGTCGCGTGAACGTATTCAAGGTAGTTTGGAAGCCCGTCGCCGTCCGGATCATCATCGTATTTCGCAAAATTCGCGGGCAACTCGAAATAGTCCGCCCACTCATTATAGGCCAACTGATAGACATCAGTCGCGCCGATTTTTTTTTGGAAATCTTCGCCTAGCTTTCCGGAGAATGAATCGCTCGAATATGTCTTCGCTGGCGTTTTTGAGCCAAAGTCCAAATTGACAGCCCAAAAGAGCACCGCGAAAATAACCAAAAATATTAGGGCGGCGCTGATGATTTTTCTCCAGTTTTTTCGGATAGATTCAAAAATATTTTTCATGGCTTTGTCTAAACCCCGCACCACAGACATAATCAAGAGTCTCAGGGTTGATTACAGTTCGGAATAAATAATATTAACTTAATTTGTTTGTTTTCGAAATTCCAACGAAATACATAGCAGCGACGCAAGGTATTCTGTGGCGCGGGGTAAATAAAAAGTGTGTTGTTTCAACCGCATGGTTTTTTAAACACACTTTTTATTTCCAAATTTTTGCGGATATACGATATTCGCAAAAGCTTAGGGAGATCTGCTCCCGCCGTCCAAAAACGGCAGGAGCCAGATCTCACAGAATATTTTGTATATTATTTTCTGAATCTCTTGATACCGTAGGCGCTCATTCCCGAAACAAGAGTGATGAGGCCAAGGCCCGAAGCGCTGGAACCAGTCGCTGGAAGACTCTTGGTCGTCACATAGACAACTTTTTCGCGCTTGTCATGATAATGCTTGCGGTCGCTCCCGTCGTGATCGTGCTTGTCTTTGTGGTCGTTGTGATCACAATCATCACAATCGTCATCGGCATCGGCTTCAGCGCTTGAGCTGGCGCTTGAAGCAGCGCTTGAGCTCGAACCAGAGCTGGAGCTGGAAGAATTGGTGCTTCCACTATTGCTTGATCCGGAATTCGAGCTGGAGCTTCCGCTGGCTCCTGCGCTTGCGCTTATCTTGCCGACACTAGCGCTTGCACTAGCCGCAGAACTGGCGCTCGCGCCAGAAGAACTGGAGCTTGAACTTGTTTGCGCTTTTGCTTTCATTGCGATGGCAATAACCGCAAAAAGAGCCACAATTGCTACAGCCAGAACTTTCATGGAAATTCGCTTCTTCATATTTATCGGCTTAATGATTAATATGCAAAATAAATGATTATTTCAGGAATATACCAGTCTAGCAAAAGATACGTTTTTTGTCAAGTCCGTGATACTTTTTATAAGCTATGCATGCCTAATGTCTAAAAATGGCTTATATATAGTATATTAATCCTATATACACTGTTTGAAAGCAAAAAAAGAACCTTCCAATCTCCTCAAGACTGGAAGGTCCGCTGCTTCCCGTTGTTCCGGGATAACAGATTAAAATCAATGACAATCACCGCCACTGCCAGCGGCAGCTGCAGCAGCAGCACTCGCGCTGGAAGCGGAACTGGAACTGCTGGAGGCAGAACCTCCCGCTCCGCCAGCACCCCCTGCTCCGCCTATTCCCGTTCCCCCAGTGGCGCCGGATGATGCGTTTCCGCCTCCGACATTAATACGAGTCGGTTTCAATACTTTCGCCGCTCCCCACATACCTAGAGCCATTGGAGCATTGCTCAAAAGTGCATCCCCCCACGATTGTAGGGTACTCGGACCCGTCCCGCCGGCACCACCAACGACCTGCAATTGCGGCGAGGTTGTGGTGGTAATGACCGTCGGCTGGGCCGGAACCGGTTTGGGCGGAGGAGGCGGAGGAGAAGGCGGACAAATGAGTGCCTTCTTTCCTCTTGGGCTGTTTTTCGGCGGATCCCACTTCGCCAGTTGCGCA
The DNA here is from genome assembly GCA_001784875.1 of Candidatus Moranbacteria bacterium RIFOXYB1_FULL_43_19. GTDB lineage: Bacteria > Patescibacteriota > Minisyncoccia > Moranbacterales > UBA11712 > UBA11712. The sequence goes on along the minus strand of MFSH01000015.1, from coordinate 19,756 downwards.
GGCGCAGACGGCGCTTGGGCCGAAGTGCCCGGGCTGATGACAGTCTGCTGGTATCCCGGGTACTTTTGTTCGGCTATGATGGACAGCGACATTCCGGCCGGGCCGCGTTCATTCGTAGAAGCGACCATGGCACCATAGACGTTATTGTGCTGCGTGGCGCCAATTTGCCGGAAATCCGTGACCATTTTTGGTCCGCAACCCATTGCCAAAGCTCCCGAAAACAGGAGAAAAATGAAAAATAACCTTCTCATAACAAACCTCCTAGCCCCTAAAGGGCACAATTTCTGCGCCTTCAGGAGGCGCGTTCATGATGCGGATTTTTTTCTGGTCGGCAACACCGTTGATTTCTTCAACCACCGCCCAGACCGTTTCGCCATCTTTAAAGTGTTTCCCGTTGATTATCCGCTTTTCAGCAGGAATATTCTCAACGGGCACTCTCATAGCGTAGACCTTTCTGGCTTCCTTGCCAGAATTTGGAGCAGGCTCGATTTTCGCACGCTGCTCTTGTTTGACGGGATTTACGGGCTTAGCTGGAGTAGTTGGCGCGACCGGAGCCACTGGTTTGGCTGGCGGCACCGAAGCCACTTTGGTTTCGGGTTGCCTGGGCTGAACCGCTGGCGGATTTGCCGGCGGCCTTGCCACTTGTGCGGAAGGCATAACCGGCGACGCAACTGTCTGAACCGGATATGGAGCGACAATCGGCGGCGGTTGATGATTCACCGGCGCTTGCGCGACCGGTGCCACAACCGGAGCTGAAGCAGCAGTGGGAATTTGAGCTTGAGGCAGCGGGATATTCTCCGCCACCTTGACCCTCACCACTACTTGCTCGCCTAAAGCCGCCCGAACAATCAGTTCCTGATCCGCGGTGAGTTCCAAAAGATCGTTGCCGAAGACTCCGGCAATTGCCGCCTTGCCCGAAAAAATGACAAAGGCGACCGCCATGACCAACAATGCGATTTTCTTCATGATAGGTCACCTCCTTAATGACCTTGTTTATGCAGATTTTAACGTGCTTTACCCCTCACCAATTCCGGCTAAATATTGGCTTATTTGATCCCAAAAAACCATGTGTTTTTAGTAACAAGAACTGGTGAGGGATGCAATGAGCGCAATATATTCAGAACAACACAGGATAGCACATTGGCTGGAATTGTCAAGGGCCTCGGTAAGGGCTTGACAAATTGGTCTTTTATATGATATATTGCCATGATGCCTATTGGGCAGAAAAAATAAAGGAGGTGAGAAAAAATCATGAAAAGGCGCACATTTATTGGCGCACTAGCTCTTTTTTCGCTTAAAATGGCCTTCCCGCGCCTATGCTTCGCCCAACCAGAAGATAAGGAAATTTATTTCTGGCTGGACAAGCAAATGGGCGCGGCTTACGAAAATGGCCAGCTGGTTCGTTCTTTCCGAATAATTTCGGGATATGATGGGCCAGCTACATCGCAAGATGGTAGCCGGATTTATTACAAGCCGACACCAAAGGAAAAGCATAGGATTATCAGCAAAACTAAAAACGGTTATTCCCGTAGATACAATGCTGAAATGCCCTATGCGATGCAATTCCGCCCAGGCTATTTCATCCATGCCTGGTCCCGGGATGAATCATTGCCCGCTCCCGGCCATCCTTATGCATCACACGGATGCATAAGCGTGGATTTTCCTGTTGCCGAATGGCTCTTTTACTGGACACCAATTGGAACCCCGGTATACATCTGGGAAGAACGCACTTAAAAAGGGACCGCCCGAAACCGGGCAGCCCCTTTTCTTTTTGCAAAAAAGGCGCAGTGTACTAACTTACTAGCGCAAGATATCTTATAAGCTAAATTCCCTGTCCCCCGTCAAAACCTCTTCCGCGGAAAATTCGCTCCCGTCTTTTTTTCTGACAATTATTTTCACGGGTAATTTCCCCGAGCCGGATTGTTTTTGAACAAGTAGTTTATAATCTTCCCGCGATATATTCTCGGGCAATTTATATTTCAAAGTAATCGTTTTCGTTTCTCCAATCGGGACAAAAACCTTCATCCCGAAAACTTTTTTCCCCAGTTCGTCAGAAAAGACGGCATTGCTTTCCTGTCCGGATGCTTCCAAAAGAAACGAATCTTTCGGGACATAAGCCCGCAGCCAGTCGCGATAATCAGCTGTCATCCAGTCTTTCGTCCGGCAAGTATGCTCATATGTGATTTTCAATTCCGCCACCGGCGTCTCTTCGCGAAAATCCGCCGTATAATCTGCGGATCTCCGCAAGCATATATCGCTTTTCAGCGAATTCATGTTCGCGTCCACAACCATTAGATAGTCCCCGCCGAAATCTTTCACCCGACCGCCCCAGTTCAAAGCGTCTATCTCTTTTTGCAGCTCTTCATTTTTGAAAAAAAATTGGATGTCTTTTCGCTTGAGATGGTCTTCGATTTTTTTCCCGAGCTCCAGATTTTCGGAAAATGAGAAGCTGTGGACTTTTCCAATGAGCACCTCCGCCAGCTCCGCCAGAATATTTTTCCGTTCTTTTTTGTCAATCCCCTGTTCCAAAAAACCTTTTTCAACTTGATATTCGAGCTGGAGAATGGCGGTTTGGTCGTTATACTGCCCCGGATAGTCGTTGATTTTCACCGGCCCGGTGATGGCCAGGATGGAGTTGAGGATATCGGTGTTCACCGCAATCACGCCGTCAAATTTTTCTCCGCCTTGGCCAAGCTTATAGAAATATTCCGCTTTCTCCGCGTTCACCCGAAAATCAGGCGACCAATTTGAGTCACGCATTTTCCAGCCCTTGAAACGAAAGGCTTCGGCAATCGGAGCCGGCGGAGTTTCCGCGTCCGGAATCCGGACATCAAAATTTGCAGTATCGTGGACTTCGAGGTCGGAAATTTTCCCATTTCTTGTTTTCACGATGCCGAACGAGCCAATGAAGCCACCTCCCGGGCGAAGTTCCATATCATTTTGGAAGAGAATGAGAAAAGTTTTCTCGCTGTCCCAGCCGCCCATTTTATCATATATGTCCGCCAGAACCTGAAGCTCATTTTTTCTTTCCGAATTCACAGGCAGAATATTCGCGAGCGGTTTTAGATTCTCGATATTCCGGTTTTGGATTTGAAGGAAAATATACCAGCCAAAAAGAGCCAGAATTGCCATCAGCCAGAACGTGAGCCAGAATTTTAGGGAATATTTTTTTGCGCCAGTCATCTTTATGTTTTATACGTTACGCTTTATATGTTGTGCGATTTATCATAACTCTCTAATTTAGCAGATGTATATTTATTGTCAATTTATGGTTAGATTTTCAGATGCAATACAAGATACTTGATACTCTAGACTAATATTGGCTTTTATAAGCCTTATTAAAGCTTTATTATTTTCAACAATTCTTGACAAATACCTCTCCTTCTGCTACGCTAGGTGCACAAAATAGCAATGTGCGAGAAAAGGAGCAAGTTTAACAATCAACCCGAAGAAGGAGACTCGCCATGCCCAACGTTTTTTTCCGAACCTGCGGCAAGAGCCGCAATTTGAATGAAGGCACCAGAATCACCGCGGCCAGCCGGGTGGCACAAATGATGACTGTCGCCCCCGGGACCGGCACCTGCCACAGCCTGGATTTATTTTACAGCATCGGCGCCCTGGGGTCCGCCACCACCTGACCCGGGTGAGCCCCCGGCGCGGGCTTGCGGACTTTCCGCTGGCCCTGACATCGTGAAAGGAGAGTTTATTAACCCCGGCCATTGCGGCCGCCTGACCGGCCCGCCGCTAAAAGCGGTGGCTACGGAGGTGCCCCATGACCATCACCCGGTGCCACAGGACAGAGGATCCTGGCTAGGCGCAGGCAATCTTCGGCAGCGGCCCGCGTGAGGGAGCTGACGAGATTGAGCGTAGTATCCCGCAGGGTGGCTAATGGGCCGGAGGCTAATCCCCGAAAAAGATCTTTCCCGGGAAATCGCCTTGGCGCGCGGTGTCAGCGTCCGATCCCATGAGATCGGTGGGTCCAAAACGCCCCAACACCGGCGGTTCCATACCGGCCACTACCGTCGACCTGACCTTTCCGCGGAAGGTCAGGCCCTCACCCTCGCGGCGGTTGTAGGTGCAGTTAGGCGGTGCGGCCGCTGGGATCTCCCCCCATCCCGGAGCCGCCCCGCCCCTTTCCCAAAAAGTGATTTTGTTCTTTTTTTCTCGCCTCGCCGGATAACGAGGCAACCTATTAAACATTTTGGGAGTTCAAGTTTTTCCGCAGCAGAAATCCGGTTCTGCTGTTTTTTTATTTAAAAAATAAACTTTTGAAATAAAAATATTTATTACAGGCAGTATTCATCGGGACCGCATAAAAAAGCCAGTTCTCATAGGCGTATGAGAAAAGCCTTTCAAGCGAAGCTGGATCCGATGTGGTGGCGATCCCTCCATTTTTCTTGACAAACGTCGAAATCCTGCCATAATCAAAACTACTAGAGGACTCCCTTTCTCTGGTGTGATGCCTGCGGATCGCGGACATTGGGGCTTTGGAAGTCCAACCTCCCAGTTCAATGACGACCCAATCTCTCTTGTCCGCGATTCCGCCTTATTCTAAAAGCTTCTGTTCTTTTCTTAGACCCGAGAAAATTCTCGGACAAAAAATCTCAACCGGATAATATTCCAGGGCTGGCGTTCGTTCAGTATCAATTTTCTAGAATCAAAACTAGCCATTAAAACGGCCGCCAGCCACCCCTTCCTTACAACTTGTAAGGTTTTTTTTTATAAATAATCCGCAAATTGAATGAAAATTCTTCCTTTTGCGTAGAAATAGGCAGAAGAAGCTAAAAACAAAAAAAATGTATGGCTGAACCATTTATATGGGCCGCCTCTAGGAGTTTATAAATGTAATTTTTGTGTCTGTCGGTTGCTCTTAAGGGGGAAGGAGTGATTGGCAGGTATAGCAGAAAGGATGTTGAAGATAATTATAGAAATATAATTTGATGAGGCGGTTTTTTTGTAGGAAAGCGCAAAATTCCCAATTTATGGGTGTTTTTTATTTTCTCGAGACCTTAATTGGGCATAATTATCCTAAGATCGGATCTTTGGATAGCAGTCTATTTCCGCAGCGCCTCAATAGGAGAAAGCTGGGACGCTTTCCAGGCCGGATATATACCGAAAATAATCCCGATGGCGGCTGAAAAGCCGACAGCCACCAAAATTGTGCCCACCGGAACGGAAAACTGAAGAAGAAATCCCAGCCGGACCAAAAAATTGTTGAGAAGATAGGTCGCCGCCACACCGAAAACTATTCCTACCGCGCCACCCAGCAAAGTGACAATAATAGCTTCAAAAAGAAACTGCCGCAGAATCCCCCCGCTCGAGGCTCCGACCGCCTTGCGCAGTCCAATTTCACGGGTCCGCTCGGTGACCGCCACGTACATCACATTCATAATCCCCACTCCTCCGACAATGAGGGAAATTGAGGTGAGAGCGAGAAGAAGATAATTTATCGTTCCAAAAACTTTGTCGATCATCGCCTTTCCTTCCGCCGCTGACATGACCACAAAATCATCCTTGCTGGGGTCAGTGATATCGTGCTCCTGGCGCATAACATCGCGGATATCAACGGCTGTCTCCTCAATGCGCGCGGTATCTTTTACTTTGAAAGTAATGAACTGGACATAGTCGATTCCCATCAGTTTTTTGTTAAGCGTTTCCAAAGGAACATAAATCGCGTCGTCAAAATTGAAAAAGCCGGCTGCCCCCCGCTCACGGACCACGCCGATGACCCGATAACTCTGACTTTTTATTTTGATATTTTTCCCAACCGCTTCTCCTTCCCCAAAAAAACTTTTTTTGACACCCGAGCCGATCACTGCCACCTGGGCCACCCCCGACTCGTCCCCTTCGGTGAAAAATGACCCCTCGTCCAGCACAATTTGGCGGTCAATTTCGGTATAGCTCGGATTCACTCCGAAAAGGATGACGCGCTTATTCACACTGGAATAACTCACCAGTTCCTGATCGATATTCCCGGCGCTCCAGAGCTTCACGTTGGGAATTTTTGCCACCGCTTCCGCATCTTTCACTTTGAGGGTGGTGATAGCCAAACCTGTTCCCCGCCCGGAAATATTTTCTGAAGAAGTTTCCGAAACACCAGGCACCTTCACTTCGACCTGGATATAGTCCGTCCCAAAAACTTCCACCTGACCCATGACATAGTTTTTGAGTCCTGCGCCGCCGGCCATGACAATGATGACTGACGTGATCCCGATGACGATCCCAAGAACGGTGAGCGCCGTGCGAAGCTTGTTCACCCGCAAATTGCGAAGGGCCAGCAAAAAAACCACCGTCCATTCGTGAGGAGAACGGATGGTGAGATGAAGAAGGGAATGACATATGTTTTTTAGTCTTTTGTGGTTTTTGGACATCCTTCTTTAAATTCTAAATCCTAAGCACTAAATCCTAAATAAATTCAAATTTCAAATTTCAAATGTTCAAAATCCCGTTATTTTGGATTTTGGTAATTAGAATTTTGATTTTGTTTAGAAATTAGGATTTCGGATTTAGGATTTCGAGTTATTCGTAACGCAGCGCTTCCGTAATCTGCAGGGCTGCGGCTTTGCGGGCCGGATATATTCCAAAAAATATTCCGATGAAACCGGAAATGATGACTGCTAAAAAAATCGAGGAAAAAGTGACGACGAAGGGCCAGTGGTAGCCGAGTTTTTGGATTACAAGCGCAGCGAGGGCCGAAACTGCCACGCCACCGAAAATTCCAATCGCTCCGCCAATAAGTGTGACGACGACCGACTCCATTAAAAACTGGAGCATAATTACCGAATTTTTCGCGCCAATGGCTTTCCGAAGCCCCACTTCCTGGATCCGCTGGTTGACCGAGATGAGCATCGTATTCATGATTCCCACTCCGCCGACCATGAGCGAAATTGCCGCGATAGCCGTCAGAAAATACTTGATCGCTCCGGTCACCTTCGTGATGGCATCGAGACCCGCCTTTTGGTCCCGGACGGAAAAATCATCGTCGCCCGCTTTTTTTATGTCGTGCTGCTCTCGAAGCGTCGTGATGACGTCGGCCTTGGCACGGTCAATATTTGCCTCGCTGTCAGCCTTGAGACGGATGAAATTGAGATAATTAACCCCCAGCATTATTTTTTGGGCCGTGAAAAGAGGCATAAAAATTGTTGTGTCCTGGTTCGAAAAAGCCGTCGAGCCTCTTTCCTTGAGAGTGCCGATCACTTCAAAGTTCTGGTCGCCGATTTTTATTTTTTTTCCGATCGGATCGCTCCCCTCGAAAAGATCCGCCGTCACCTTCGAACCCAGAACGGCAAAGCGGGACAGACTAGCCTCTTCTTCTTTTGTGAAAAAGCGGCCATTTTCTATTTCAGCGTTTTCAACGTTGATATAACTGGCTGTCGTCCCCTGGAAGGTATAGTTCTTGTCTATATCTTCATATTGCACGGTATTGTTCCCGCTGATATATCCAGCGCCGTCCGTCACATTGGGAACGTTGTTTTTTTGCAAGATTGCCTTGAGATCATCATACTTCAAGGTGGTGATGACCACTCCCATGGCGCTGGCCGGCGGCCCTGATTCTTCGGAAGCTCCCGGCAAAACGCCAATGAGATTGGAGCCAATCCCTTTTACCTGGTCAAGTATGAGCTCCTGGGCGCTCGTTCCAATGGCCATAATGATAATCACGGAGGCGATTCCAATCACAATTCCGAGAATAGTCAAAAACGAGCGGAACTTGGCCGCTTTCAGATTGCTTAGGGCAATTTTGACAGGATCTGCTAGTCTCATAAATTCAAATCCTAAGCACTAAATCCTAAACAAATTCAAAGTTCAAAATTCAAATTTTCAAAAAGTTTTTGGATTTTGGTTATTTGGATTTTGATATTGTTTAGAATTTGGAATTTCGGATTTAGGATTTTATTTTAGTAATTCTGCTTCCCCGTCCGCAATTCTTCTTTTTTTCACCAAATAATCATTCTCTACTTTCCCGTCCAGCATCTGGATGATTCTTTTGGCGTGTTCGGACGTGTAGGTTTCGTGCGTAACCATGACGATTGTATGGCCGCTGTCGTTGAGATTCTGCAGAATCTTCATGATCTGAAGACCATTTTTGGAATCTAAGTTTCCCGTCGGCTCATCGGCCAAAATAAGCGCCGGGTTGTTGACCAGGGCCCGGGCAATGGCAACGCGCTGCTGCTCGCCGCCGGAGAGCTGGTTGGAAAAATTGTTGATCCGGTGCTCAAGATTCACTGCCCGAAGCGCCTCGTGAACTTTTTTTTCGATGAGGCTTCTTGACTCTTTGCGCTCGTCATAAAGAAGCGGCAGCTGTACATTTTCAAAAACAGTTGTTCTTGGCAAAAGATTAAACGACTGGAAAACAAAGCCGATTTTCTGGTTGCGAAGATACGCCAAATCGTCGTCCGAAAAATTCTGGGTGTCTTTTCCCTGAAAAAAATATTTACCGTCAGTCGGCCGGTCGAGAAAACCCAAAAGCTGCATGAGCGTTGATTTTCCACTGCCGCTCGGGCCCATGATGGCCACAAATTCACCGTCAGCGATGTCAAAAGAGACCCCACAGAGAGCTTTTGTGATCACCCCTTCGTTATTGTACTCTTTGCAAAGATTTTTGACTGAAATTAAATTTCGCATAAAGTTGCAAAAAATCCTAAATCCTAAGCTCTAAATCCTAAACAAATCCAAATATTAAAAATCAAATACTCAAAACCCTATCTTTTTGGATTTTGGTAATTCGAATTTTGATATTGTTTAGAAATTAGGATTTCGGATTTAGGATTTCAATGCTGAAAAATTCTATTTCGTTGACGTTATAACTTGTTCTCCCCCGCTTAATCCGCTTGTTACCTCAATCATCCCTCCATCTCCCTTCATTCCCGTTTTCACTTCCCGGTCGGCCGGTTTCCCGTTTTCCAGAACCTGGACCTGCTTTTTGCCGTTCGCGTCTTTCACGGCCCGCTCCGGAATCATAAGAACGTCATTTTTTTCGGCTACGGCAATATCGAGATCGGCGCTCATCCCGTCCTTCCATCGGGAATCATCGCTGTCCATTGAAAATTTCACGATATAGTCAACCACATCCTGGACAACGGTGGCTGAAGGATCAATTGAAACAAGAGTGGCGCTGAATTTTTCATCCGCTTCGAAAGCGTCGAAAGTGAGCTCGGCTTTTTTCCCAACTTTCATCTTGGCAATATCCGACTCGGGAACCTTCGCCTCCATTATGAAGTCGTACGAAATCATTTTGGCAAACGAGCCTGTTGATGTCGCACCAATGACTTCCCCAATTTTATAATTCACTTCTTTTATGATACCGTTCGCCGGCGCTCGCAGGGCCGCTTTCCCGAGATTCACAAGGGCGGTTTCGTAGGCCGCTTCAAAAGCCGCCACATTCGCGTCTTTTCCGGCTTTCAAATAGTTTGACTCGGCCGCGTCCCGGGCAGCTTTGGCCGTGTCCTGTTTGTTCTCGGCCGAAGTTTCGGCAAGATCTGCCGTTTGGTCAGCCACATCGAGTGCGTCTTTAGCCTGTTCCCAATTGGATTCGGCCGTGTCGAGCGTGAGTTTGGCTGATTTAGTCGTTGAGCTGTCAGAACCGTTTTCGTCTTTCACCTTGTCGTAGTATGACTGGGCATCGTCGTAATAATTTTTCGTGTCGGAGACCTTTTGCTCGGCGGCAGCGATATTTTTCTTGTTGAGGCTTTTCGTGTCATCCAGGTACTTTTCAGCGTTCTCGACTTCAACTTTGGCGCTGTGGATGCTGTCGAAGTTCATTCCGGCATCGGCCCGAGCCTTGTCAAGATTGGCTCTGGCCTGGTCAACCGCCAGCTGGAGCCCTGCGTTGTCAAGATATCCAATAATATCGCCTTTCCCCACTTTCTGGCCAACCCTGACGTCAACCGAGCTGACCCGGCCTGTCGTTTCGAAATTGAGGGCGATAGTGTCGTTGGCTTTGAGCGTTCCGGAAACGGAAACAGTTTCCTTGAGATCCCCGCGCGCCGCTTCGGCCGTGATATATTCAACTTTCGGCTTCCGGAGAACAGAAAAATAAACAATCCCGCCAAGAAAAGCGACTGCCAAGATAGTCCAAATTATGGTTTTCCGTTGAAGCACAATCTTTGAAAATCCTAAACCCTAATATCTAATATCTAAATAAATTCAAATTTCAAAAAAACAAGATTTAAAATGTTTTGATCGATTGGATTTGGGATTTAGATATTATTTAGGGTTGAGTGTTTAGGATTTAGGATTTATAAAAAATCTCTATTTTAGGCTAAATTTTATATTGCTCAATCTTTCCAAATCGATTTTGATTCTGCTTTCTGCAATACCCAGATCCTCCATTCCATCAATATATTTTTTCGCGCCGGAGAAAAATTCGTCCTCCTTTTGGGAAAAATCGCTGTAGCTCGCGTCAAGTTCCGCCGCGTTTTCAAGCTTGAGCATCGCCATATCCTCCATTTTCACCAAAAAAACGTTCATAGAATCTTTGAGGTTTTGAGCGCTGGATTCAAGGCCCGGCGGCAAAACATCCGTTTCCACTGCGCTCCCTTTTTCTTTGGCCTGGGCGATCAGATTTTTCAGCTCGTCAAGCGAAGCATTTTCTTTCATTTCCCCGAAAACCGCCGCCACGTCAATAATCTGGCTCATATAGTCAATAACGCCTTTGAGGTCGCTGGCTTCCTGGGATAGCTTGGAATAGTATTCCTGCGCCTGTTTTTTTGTTTCAGCCGCTGACTCTGGAGCTCCAAGATTTCCGATTTCTTTTTCCGCCGCCTCCGCTTCTTTGATTATGCCATCAAGCTCGGCTGAAAATTGAACGGATTCCTCCCGGATCTGGGATATGTCCTTTTTGCCGCTATCCCGGAAACTGGCTTCGATTTTTTCAATTTTCTGGGAGATACTATGTCTCGCCTGAATCGCAGAAACCTCGGTCGCAAAGCTGCGGATTTTTTCCCCGTTCAAAAACCCATAGGAAAAAGTCACCACGGAGGCAAATAGGAATACCAAAAGGAAATAAAGAATGAATTTTCTCATTGATATAATTATGCTGGAAGTATAAAGAAAAAGCAAGAAGAATTTATTGATATTCGCACGGGATGAGGGAATCGTCCCGTCAATCGCGATAGACGGGATTGGAGGCACCTGTCATTCGCGAATGACAGGTGAGACGACCTAAGATGGATGATGCACGGGGTGAGGGAATCGAACCCCCGATAGCGGATTTGGAGGCCGCAGTTATACCACTTAACTAACCCCGCGTATTATTTCAAACCCAACCTTTTAAACAAACTCATATAAACCGATCCGCTGTTTTTCAAACCTTTTTCTCTTTTGAGAGCCAAATATTTATCATGATAAGCTTCATAATAAACTAGTTTCGGATTTCGGTTTTTTGTCGAACGGGCATTTCCTCGCCGATGTTCACTTAGTCTCCTCTTTAAATCACTTGTGCACCCTATATAATATCTCTTTCCGCCAACCTCTCGCAATTCTAAAACATAAACATAAAACATAACATAAGGTTTTGGAGACACCCGTCAGTCGCGACTGACGGGTGAGACCGTGGTTTACCATTAACCGACACCCGCTTATTCACAATTCAAACAAAAACAATCGTATCTTCTCTATACGAAATACTATATACCAAATACAAGATACAAATCAAATTTTCCTCTCTTTGTGAGGCGTGTGCTTTCGGCAAGTAGAACAAAACTTTTTGAGAGCCAGTTTTTCCTTGATTTTCTTCTTGTTGCGGTAGGTGTGATAGTTCACTTTCCTGCAAACTTCGCACTTGAGCGTCACGAGATTGTCTTGAGACATAAAAAATCAAAAATTTAAAAATCAAAATGGAAAATAACAATTGAAAATTCAAAATAGGCAAATGATAAAGTGATTTTGATATTCAATAATTTTACACTTTACATTGTCATTGTCATTTTGAATTTTGATGTTTTCATTTTACATTGACTATCAGTCTATCCTTTCCCAGATTTTTTCCTCCGGGTCGTATTGGTAGGAAGCAATAGTGTCAGCGTCCTCGAATTTGTCCTTGCCGGTCTTGAGAACAAAATCGTCCTCCCCCATCTCCCAATAGGCCAGAACTTTCGCATTGTATCCGGCGCCGGACGGTCCTATCTCAACCAACATCCGCCGGGAAGTATCGTCCTCCACATCCGAATTTTCATCATCTTCGACCGTATCATAGTATTCCACATATGCGTTCGATTCGTCAACAAAGTCCACAATGTCTACTGTCCATCTTTGGTATTTGGCCTTTTGAGGCGCGACTGAATTGATATTCCTCACGAGCCAATCCATGAGGCTTTTCCGCCGGTCGAGAACGCTCTTGTCTGTTTCAATTCCCGTGCATTTCACCTGCGAAACGGAAATTTCTTTTTTAGCCGCGTTTTTCACTCCTTGAACTTCCACTTCCCGGTCTTCAAAATAGTCAAGTTTGAAAAGGTCGCTCCCGGTGATGCCCAAATTTTCCGTCCCTTCGATGTAGTAGAGATAATTTTTGAACTCGGACGGCACGTCATCCGGATATACCTTCCGGAGCTTTCCAACAGCGGACGACACTTCCCCCGACTGGTCGGCGATTTTCAGCCATTCTCCGTTTTCGCAAAGAGCATTGTAGTCGGTTTCGTCCTGTGCCATTGCGGCCTGGTCAGCCGCTTCGGTGTCATCGGTCATATTGTCAAAGCTTCCGTCTTCGTTAGCGCCGTTCTCTGTCGCCGCCGGATTGGTGATTGTTTTTCCCTTCCGGGCATAGCTTTGATACCACAAAAATCCGGCAAAAATAAGGGCCAAAACAACAATCCCTCCCCAAATGAATTTTGATTTATGCATATAGTTTGTATTTAGTATTTAGTAGCTTGTATTCAGTATAAAGAAACTTTAGGATTATTTCAAAGAAAATGCCATATATGAAATACCAGATATCAATCTTGAGCCCAAGGGGAGAATCGAACTCCCGTCTCTTCCTTACCATGGAAATGTTCTGCCACTGAACTACATGGGCACATTTATTGAGTCGCTCCTTGCCCCGTAGTTAAATGCGAAGCATTTATACTTCGGGGTGCCGGCTGAGCTATGTCGGCGAAAAAGGTGTGGGACCGAGTGCCTGCCCCGTAGTTATATGCGAAGCGTTTATACTTCGGGGAGCTGCATGGGAGCTTAGCGCAAAAATATATTAACACGAGAAATCCAAAACTTCAACCAATCGGCGTGAATATCTTTTCTGTTTGGCAAACAATACCTATATTGTATAATGAAGTCAGCTTAATTTTTATAAAAACAAAACTATGATAATCAAATTCGTCTATACAATTTTTCTGGCTCTTCTCATCGCCCTTTTTGTAGGACTCGGAATCAGCGCCTTTTATCTCGGGCCAAAAGAGCCGCAATATCCGGCAGAGCTTAGCGTCGACAAACCGGGATGCGAAGAAACACAAGAGATGAAAAACACGCGCATAGAATTTGAGCGCGCAACGAGAGATTTCTCGGAAAATTTCAAATCCTACAGCCGGAATGTTTCGGTCATATCCATTATCGCCGCCATCATAATTTTGGTCGCGAGCCTCACCTTGCTTTCCAAAATAAAAATGCTTGCCGACGGAATCCTCCTTGGCGGAGTTTTCACGACGATCTACAGCATCATCCGCGGCCTCATGAGCGAAGACACAAAATTCCGATTCCTCATTGTGACTATCGGGCTTTTGATCGCCCTTGTCTTGGGATATATCAAGTTTATTCAGCCAAAAAAAGAAGAAGCCGGAAAAAAATAATTTTTCAGAATATTGAAAAAGCCCCAAGGGAGTTATCCCCGGGGCTGGGTTGCGGATGATCCACTTTTTTGATTTCGTCAATATTCGAGGAATTATTTCTTCCTGGGCTGGAAACCCAGAAGAATGCCGTTTTTTCGCGCTTCCCTGAAACAAGTGGGGCATATCTCCTTTTTCAAGCGGAGATTTTCCGACTTGAAAGAATACGTTCCGGATTTCGCGCAAAGCGGCAATTCGCCCGGATTGCCATTTTTCGGCACAATGTGCCACAGGCCTGTACTGTTCTTGACCCGCCTGAATTCATACCTGTCAACAAGTTTCAGCACTCTTCATCCCTCCCCTGGTGATCTCGTACCCGGCCGCGGACAGCTCCCTGCTAAATGTGGTTTTATCCAAAGTATAGGCGGAATCGTTTGAATTATCAAAGAGCAATAGCAACCTTGCGGCCGAAAACAACAATACTCAGCGCTATATTGTTGAATAAAGAACTATGCTCTGAATGGGTTTCCCACAAAAATTTTTGGATCATTCCAGCGCTCCCTTCGCTATCGGTCAAAAAAACAAAATACTGCGAACAAAACCGCCAATAGGCCGCTGAACACATAAAAGGACGTCAGCGGAGTTTTCTTGGAAAAAAGCAGATCAAAAAACAGCATAGCTCGCCCCCTTTCGTATTTGAAATACCTACAATATATGGCACAAATCTCATTCAGTCAAGAAAAGCCCCTCAAAAAACAGCTCCGACTTCACGTCAGAGCTGCTTTTTTTGGAATGGAGTTTTGACTATTTAATAGGATAGAATCGGACGTTGGCCAGCTTGAAATCCCCATCCGTATAGGTATCCCACATATATCCGACAAAGTCGCCAATATTGAACACCCATTCGTTCTCATAATCACGGCAAGCCAGCGAGGTCAATTGATAACCGGTCGCGCAGGTTTGTGTCCCGTCTGCCGCCAGAGTCGGCGCCACACAGCTGTCATATACACCGTTCAGATCAGTATCCTGACAGCACATACTCGTGTTGGTGCAGATGAATTGATTTGCGGAATCGTAGCAATAATTTTGCGGATTGAAATAGCAGACACTTCCGTTCCAGGCGAAAAGCCCGCTGATGTCCACTCCGTTCACTTTGCCTTTGGTGCGCGTCAAAGTCGTTGTCGGAGTCTGGAACCCGTTGTCAGTCACCAATCCCAGCACCAGAAGATCATTTCCGTTTTCGTCTTGCACCCACATGAGGTCGCCCTGGAGCTGTAATTGCGGATTGTTGGTCGGCTTTCCAAGGACACGAGCAACTACGTAGTATCCTTTTTCATTGGGCGGAATGACCATTTCGGCCGCATCACCGTCAAAAGCAGCCGTACAGGTGTCTCTGACTCCAAAAATCGGATTGGTTGACGCGAATTTGCCCTTGGCGTTTCCACTGGACATAATGATTTGATTTGCTTCCGATGATTGATCGCTGTTGGACGGAATGAAGACATTGTTGCCATATTCGCCGGTAACAGGATCGGGCGTGGCAGTACAATCCGACTTGTTGAAGTTGGATTTCTTGCCGTGAACATTCAATGTGAAATGATCACCCTGCAAACCCTTCTGCTTCAAGGCTGTCCAGACGCTCCCCGAAGTGGCTGTTGAATTCGCTGAAGACCTGGCCGAAGTTTTCGAAAGATCAACGGAAACCCTCGATTTGAAGAAACAGACGATTCCGACAACAAATGAAAGGATGATAACAATTATCAAGAGATTTTTCAGCAACCTGTCATCTATCTTCTTATTATTTTTCATTTTATTATTTTTTATTTTGATTAAACTATTTAAAGATTTCTAAAGTTGCATAAAAGAATATTTTTTTCTCCAAGCCTTCGGGAAAAGTCCCGAAATCGAATGGGTTGATTTTTGATTGGTCTTATTATATCACAAAAAAGGCACCAGGAAAACGGCCGACTTAATTCACTAAATATCTGACTGAATGCGATTCGCTAGCTCATTCAAAATCTCCCCCCGACCAACATTGAATGTTGGAATAGGTTATATCAGATTTTCAGC
Organism: Candidatus Moranbacteria bacterium RIFOXYB1_FULL_43_19; assembly: GCA_001784875.1. Classification (GTDB taxonomy): domain Bacteria; phylum Patescibacteriota; class Minisyncoccia; order Moranbacterales; family UBA11712; genus UBA11712. The sequence goes on along the minus strand of MFSH01000015.1, from coordinate 3,935 downwards.
TTGTCCATTTTGAAACGATGGACAATTTGGCATTTTGGTGATATAAGTTTAATATCTTCAATTGACGGGAGGAAGCACTGAAATAAATCGCGGAGGAGATATGATAAAAAAATCACTGCTCTTTTTGATTCTGATAATCGCGTTATCCGGTTGTGCAGACAGCCGTGTCAGCCGTCCGGATTCAAGATTCCAAAATTTTTTCGACAGGCATCTCGGAGACAGCCTTGCCTCAGACGCCTTGAGCGGTTTCGCTCCGATAGCTGTTGGGGGCTTTATCGCTGACAAATTTTTCGTTACGCAACCAGACAAAGACTTCATGCCTTATAAATAGGAGGAGGAAGCGATGAAACTACTAAAATTTTTCGGCATAGGTTTGACAACAAAGGAAAAAATCACCAAGGCGGAAAAGAAATACAGCGGAATGGATCTAGTGAACGAGATCCTTAAGATTGAAGGGATTGACGAGCGCGACGAACGCTATTGGTATCGCCTCGTTGATCTTTGCGCTGAATATCGGGTTGATTTTGCTATCCCCTGCAGCGAGGGCGGCCCATGCTAAAATTAGCCAAAATTGCTCTCTCACCCATACGGGCGGCACTGCCGCCCTCTTTTTTATCTAACTGAAATGTCACTATAAATCGCTATAGCATAAGATGGTGACATTATTTTTTTGGGAGATTTGTTTTGATTTTTTCGCAAAAAAACAACCCGCCGAAAAGTTTCACCGAAACAAACATTCTCACATTCTTGAGAATGTGAGAATGTCGTGTTGTGTGCGCAATGAAGAATGAAGATTTTTTTTGTATAAAAAAACAATCCCCCTGCTCGCGAGCGAGAGCCTGTTTTTCTTGAATTCCTAAAGCAAACCTTTAGGAAAGGTTAACGGCTGACTCTCGCCGCAAAGTTGAATGCTAAAAAGTATTTTTTCCACTCTTCATCGGAAGACCGATAAATATTTTCGAACGCAAAATAATCAGCCAGCGCCTCTCTCGTCCGGGTGATTTCTTTGAGGCGTTTTCTGTTTTTTTCGTCCTCCAAAGACAAATCCAAAAGTTCGAGCGCTCGTTCAAAAGCTTTTCGGCTATAATCCGGATTATTTTTTTCTTTCCACCTGATGGTCCGTTCGACCTCACTGCCAACGTTTGCCATCTGGTCAACAAAAGAAAGCTGGCTCCATTTTCCGGATGCCAATTTTTTGTGCTCCATATTCATTTTGCGACAATCTTATTAACGATTTCGATGATTTTTTTCCGCAAATCCGGATTTTCCACTCCCCGGCTGCGATTTTCCTGCGACGGGCGCAAGTTTATCATAGAGTCGAATTCCACAAAATCCTCGCCCGTGAGCTCCGGATAAATGTTTATTCCCCAGAGATCTTTTTGTTTTGATCCCTTTTCTAGCATCATTGCCTCAAGGTCGGCATGCAGTTCCGCATCAACTGCTAAAATTTCCCGCTCCACGTCAACTACCGCTTTCACAAGATTGCCAAACATATTTTGGGCCATTTCATCGAGCTCGCTAATGGTGATTTTTTTTTCTATAATCTTCATATTTTTGGGGAAAACATCAGTATTTATATTATACATTAGATTTTTAGCTTGTCCATTTTTCGCAAAAACAACCCCGTTATCAGCAAGGCTGTTTTTCTTGAATTCCTAAAGTTGAACTTTAGGAAAGATTGGAACCTAGCTCAATTTCACGAAAAAATATATTGCAGCAAACACCGAATAGGCCACTTGAGCGGCAATCACTGCGAGACTTCCTAAAACAACGCCCAATCCCGCCTTGAGAGCCGCACTTCCTTTTTTTCCGCTGTGATATTCTCCCGCCACCGCTCCGATGAACGCCCCGACAAAAATTCCCATCGGAGGAAAAAAGATTATTCCGATGAGAGCCCCGGCAATGGCACCGTAGGTCCCCTTTTTTGTTGATCCGGCCAGCTTAGCCCCCAAAATCGGCGCCAGATAATCAGCAACTATGAGAAGAAGAACAATCGCGCCGAAAATAACAAGATGAAAAATCGGAACCTCGCCGGCGCCTTTTTCAAAAAACAGCAAAGCTATCCCGGCAAAACTCAAAGCCGGACCGGGAACGGCCGGGATCAGGCTCCCGACGATCCCCAAGACCACGAGGATCGCCCCTGTGATTGTAATCGCGTCCATAAGTTTTTTATCTTATTTTATCTTTAAACAAAATTATACCACAAAAACGAAAAATATGCGCATTTCTGGAGCCGGACTCAAGGAGTTCCTATGGGAGTTATAAATTCCAACAAAAAAAGAAGCGAATACGGCACAAATTCATACCAACATTCATACCAACATTGAATGTTGGGGGGATAAACTTCAAGACGAAACCCTTTTAAAAAGCCCCTTTGCGCTTGAGCGAAGGGGCTCTGGAATGCTTCCCATGTACTGGACATTTGAAAGCGATAGTATTTTTATTTAAAATATCTTTCCCAGTGGTGCTTTTGCTGGCGGAGATAATCCTCTATGCCAACCAGCAGCAATTCGCAATCGGCCGATAACTGACCCGTTGCAGGATTCGCGCGATATTCATATACCCCGTCGCAATTCTTGCATCCGTACCAGCGCTTAGACTCGGCATCCGGCCTTAGCTGAGGCAATGCCTCCGTTTTTTCATTACATCTGTGGCAAATCGGATTTTCCGGCATGTCCTGGCCCCCTTTTCTTCAGCGAAATGTTGGGAAGCGGTACCGTTTCGAAACCGGTATTAATTTTTCTTGCAATTTTTCCGGCGGCGGCTATTTAACCGTCTACCGTCATACAAGAAATTGACTTTGCGGGCTTTGCCGCCTCCCCGCTTGCTATAAATTTCAAAACGTAAGCGGGAAAATTCTTTGCGGGCGTTGCGCAATTTGCGGAGAAGTTGAAGATTTATCTCGAACAAATCTCTCTTCTCGCCGTCTTCGCAGGGCTCCTCCGGGCAGATATTTTCCGGATTTTGTACCAGCTCTCCCGCAATGAGGTTGTTGGTGAATATATTTCCAGGCTCCGGATAAACAAACCACCTATACATCCTGCTTGGTTGTCGCTCCAATGGTCTCTCCTCCTAATTCAGGATTAGCTGTATTTTGTTTCCATGCTTTTTAGCATACTGAAGACTTGCTGTCAATTTTTTTCAAAAAAAACAACCCCGCGGCACGTTATCGGCAGGATGTTTTTCGAGAATTCCTAAAGTTGGATGTTAGTAAAGGACAGGCGGAACTTGACAATTGCCCGCCTGTATGCCAGTATATCCGGAGGAGGAAATGGCGATGAGCAAAAAAATCGTCGAGACCCACACGCTCGAGGAAAAAACTGTCCGCAAGGAAAGCACTACCTTGGGAAAGGTCGGCAAAGGCGCCGCCATCGTTGTGGGAGTAATTGTTCTGTTGAACTTTTTGGGCAAGAAATAGCCCGCTTTCAACGCCTATAAACCGTAGAACAAAAAATACCGACCTTCCGGAGAATTCCGATGTTAGGTCGCTTTTTTTATTTTTGGAACAAAACAACCCGCGGATTTGTCCCCTTTCAAAAGTATTCTCCCAACATTGAATATTGGGAAAGGGCAACTTTTGCAACGATTGATCTATATTTTAAAAAACCGCCCGGCTACTTTCTAGCGACTGGACGGTTGAATTTTGAATTCCCGGCTGCCTACTTCGTTTTTCCGGAGATCAGGACCATTCCCCATTCATCCCGAGCCATTTTTCGAACACCGACTCCGGAAGCCATGCACATGAGAACATAGCGTCTCGCCTTCCAAATGAGGCTGGCTATTTGAGGATTCTCCTCGATCTCCAATTTAGCCAGCTCCAAGACGATTTTGTTTGAAGCAATGAATTACCCAGCCGCAGCAAGCTGCGGGGTATCCTGTTAAAATTTAAACAGCCTGAGTTGATTTGATTGAACTTTTTCCTGATGGTCGCCCTG